>NZ_JBITPI010000015.1:0-343866 GCF_050467745.1 Paenibacillus sp. NRS-1781 | reverse complement strand
AAAAACACCAGATAATCTGATTCGGGAATGCTCCGGCACTCCATTCCTGCTGGAATCTCTCCAGCGTAATCAGAGGCAATCGGTATTCCATAGAGATAGCCCTTTTGACCATCCTGATAGAACCAGCCTGCGGTTTGACCCAATTGTCCGGGTAGCTTGAGATGAGACATGCTTTCCAGTGTTCCGCAAATGTCATCACAATTATGACCGTTTCTCCAGAAATCACCGTAGTTTCGAGAAGAGGTATCCCAGATTCCAATAAATTTGTGTGCTGGTATACGCTCAATTTTGATTTCGGCTTCTTGCAAATGTTCCTTAACCATCTGATCCCGCTCCTTCAAATGATAATGATAAGGAGAGAACACTTCAACATGAATCGCTAACGGAATAGGTCTCGGGTCTCTTTGATATGCAGCCGGGGTTGCCTTAAAAGCTTTTACAAATGCTCGTGTAAAAGCTTCCTGTGAAGAAAACCCATACTTTATGGCAACGTCGAGGATACGGGCATTGCTATCCCGGAGTTCAAGGGCTGCACGGCTAATCCTGCGCATCCACACATAATCCCTTAACGTCATTCCTGTAAGAGAATGAAACTGTTTGGTGCAGTAATAAGGGGAGTAGCCTAGCTGATTGGACATTCTCAACAACGATGGTGCTGAAGTATGGTTATCATCAATCCAATCAATCATGAGCTGGACCATTTCGTTCCATTCGTACACGATGGTTCCCTCCTTTCAATTCCATCTTAACAAGCGGAATGCAGGAATATTTGACTTGAGTTGCATGGCACCCTACAGCCAATCAGATGGGCCATGCTTCTTCAGGCACCCCGTTTTGTGCGAAAATATAATCTCTGGACTCATTGGCTAACTTGCGCAAGCGTTGGATGTCTACATGCAGCATTTTTCCGTTCCGTTTGACAGCTTTCCCAGCCACAAACACTGAATCGACGTTGCTCGTGTTTGCGCATTGCACAACAGCACCGATGGGATGATTTACCGGGAACATATTCAGGTCGTTGGTTCGGATCATAATCAGATCGGCTTCTTTTCCCGGGGTTAACGTACCGATCTTATGATCCAGTCCCAATGCTCGGGCGCCATCAATCGTCGCGAATTCTAAAATGTCCCGTGCTGAAATGGTGAATTCCACCGGCATTTCTCCTGTGGATAAAGTCTTTCCATTGATTCTGGAGCGTTCTGCTTGCAAAGCGAACTTCATTTGTGCAAACATGTCCCCACCAGTCGATACTACGACATCGACTCCTAATGAGGGTCTTCCTCCGTTCTCCATAAATAGCCCTGTAGCCGGATAGCCATGTCCCATCATCATTTCGATTTCCGGTGTAACGGAAATGGAGGCGCCCGAATCTGCGATTAGCTTGTACTCCTCATAGCTGAGTGTATTGGCATGGGCAAAGTTAAGATCCGATCCGAGCAGTCCAGCCTTATGCATTTTTTCAATCGAACGATCCACCGAACCCCATGTCCCGAACCCTAAATGCATGGTACACAGCACACCAAGCTCCCGAGCGAATCGAATCTCATCGACTGCTGTTTCCCAGGCGCTAAATTCTGGTCCTCTTATGGCTAGCCCCATGGTAAGCAGCTGGTCCTCTGATGAGAAATACTGCTTCTTCACCCGTCTGCTGTCATCGGATTGTCGTATCTGGCTTTCTCTGGACCAATATTCGCCATCACCAGGAACTCCGTGGGCAAAGACCGCTCGTGTTCCCGATTCTTGCAAGCCCCGGATCAGCTCATCCGTATGCTCGGGTGAATTAATCATCGACCAATCCAGTAGCGTGGTAACCCCTGCATCCAACGCTTCCAGCGCGCCCAGCAGATTGGCTATATACCCATCCTGCGGACGTAATTTAGCTCCAATATTCCCATAGTACATACGCCCCAGGTACTTTTCGAGCGACCAATCGGCACCTACATTACGAACGACAGATTCCCAGGTGTGGCGATGTGTATCCACAAATCCCGGCATAACGATCATGTTTGTAGCGTCAACAACTTCACAATCGGATGCTTCCAGCTCCGGTTGAACAGCGACAATTTTTTTTCCCTCAATGAGAATATCCGCTTTCTTAAAATCACCCATTGTCTTATCGAGCGTAAGTACACAGCCGTTTTGGATTAATAAACGATGGTTCATCTTTTTATCTCCTTTGCATGTTGTTAGATGACTTAATTCTATGACCTCTCTTAGATCGATGTTTAATCTATATATGTATATTGTAAGCCTAATGATATAAATCACAGTATTTTTTTTCGTGCAGATAAGCTCCTTTACATGGAATCGAAAAAGTGGTCAGACCCGCTCTATGATCTTATTTCTTGCAACCAGCATCTCCTTTGTATAGACTAACAGGATTAGCTAAAATAGAAATAAGATTCATTATGTACATGTATACGTAAATACCTTACATAGAAATTCGATTAAAGGAGAATTGCTGATGTCACCCAGAAACGGAGTGAAGCTGCAAGATATTTTACAGGCTGCCGAGGACATTGCCAATGAACGGGGGATGGGCGATGTCACGCTCACCACGCTGGCGCAGAAGTTGCACATTCGCCCCCCGTCTTTGTATAACCACGTGGACGGGTTGAACGGACTGCGCCAAGTGCTGGCTCTACACAGCTTGGGACAGTTGGAGGAAGCTTTGGTGAGCGCGGCGGTTGGCAGAGCGGGTGACGATGCACTGACCGCTATGGGGAAAGCCTATATGCGATATGCCCGCGAGCGACCTGGTTTGTATGAAGCGATGCTGTATGCAACTGATCGAAATAATCCCGAAATGAGGCAGGCTGCGGATCGTGTGGCGGAGCTTGTTATTTCTGTTCTGTCCAGCGGTTACGGATTTAAGGAAGAGGATTGTGTTCATGCGACGAGGGGGTTTCGCAGTCTGCTTCATGGTTTTGCCTCGCTCGAACAGAAGGGCGGCTTTGGTTTACCCGTAGAAGTGGATCGGAGTATTGAAGTCATGCTGAACACTTTTTTGGCAGGTTTGCGTGTGCAGCAGGAATGAGTATAATATGAGGTTTAAACTCTGTGAGGTTTCCTGTTAATGGCTTCTATAAAATAAAATGTATAATTATCTGTTCTGTGTGGCTAAAAATTGATATACTCAAAAAATACTGTTAAACGGCCGAATATGGAACCGGTTCTACAGCGGGAATGAACTAAGGGATATTGGGGGATTGTGGATGCAACAGCTTTTACAGGATGTGATCGGTGTCATTAACGACTTTTTCTGGTCCAAGTTGTTAATTGTCATGCTGATCGCATTGGGACTATTTTTTACGTTCCGCACTAAGGGTCTGCAAGTACGAATGATCGGAGACATGTTCCGCGTTCTGAAAGAGTCGAAGCGCGGCTCCAAGGGCAGCATTTCACCTTTTCAGGCATTTTGTATCAGCATGGCGGCGCGTGTAGGTACGGGTAACATTACAGGGATTGCGCTTGCCATTGCGCTGGGTGGGCCGGGTGCGGTGTTCTGGATGTGGATCATTGCGATTATCGGATCAGCCTCCAGCTTCGTCGAAAGCACATTAGCCCAAGTATATAAAGTGAAGGACAAAGATGGATTCCGCGGTGGTCCCGCGTATTACATGGAGATCGGCTTGAAGAAGCGGTGGATGGGTATTGTTTTTGCGATACTGATTACACTAAGCTTTGGTTTGGTCTTTAACGCGGTGCAGTCCAATACAATCACACTGGCTTTCGAAAATGCCTTTGGCACCAATCGACTGGTTGTGGGTTTGCTGATGGCGGCTGTGTTTGCGGTCATTATTTTTGGAGGAATCAAGCGGATTGCCAAAATGTCCGAGTATATCGTCATCGTACTGGCGGTGCTGTATATCGGAATTGCACTGTTTATTGTGATCATTAATATTCAGCAATTGCCGCAGGTGCTGTCCCTGATCGTACGCAGTGCGTTCGGTTTCGAGCAGGTTGCGGGCGGCTCCATCGGGGCAGCCTTGATGCACGGCATCAAGCGTGGTTTATTTTCCAATGAAGCAGGAATGGGGAGCGCACCGAATGCGGCAGCTACCGCAAACACGAGCCATCCGGTCAAGCAAGGCTTGATTCAGGCTTTTGGAGTGTTAACGGATACGCTTATTATTTGTACAAGCACAGCCATGATTATTTTGTTATCCGGGGCGTATACGAAGCCAGGGCTTAGCGGAATTGAGCTGACCCAGGCGGCTTTGAGTGTGCACATCGGCCCGTGGGCATCCGGTTTCCTTGCCATTATGGTATTCCTGTTCGCCTTTAGCACATTAATCGGTAACTACTATTATGGCGAAACGAACATCGAGTTTATGAAATCGAAGAAAATCTGGGTATGGCTTTATCGGGTTGCCGTGATTGGTATGGTTATTTTCGGAGCAGTGGCCAAGGTGCAACTGGTGTGGGATATGGCCGATTTATTCATGGGGATGATGGTTGTCGTCAATCTGATTGCTATTGCCCTTTTATCCCGAGTCGCTTTTGCAGCCTTAAAGGATTATTCACGGCAGAAAAAGGCGGGTCAGGACCCTGTCTTCTATAAAGATAGCATTCCGGGGCTAGAGCAAGTGGAGTGCTGGGAGCGGGGAACCAAGCTTTAAGGCAACGCTTGATCACAAACTACAGGCGATGATCCTTCTGTCAGCACCATTTCCCGTGAGGATGTAGCCGCAGTGGTAGTAGCGGCACTGGATGAACGGCAGACGTATCACCGTGCCATTAATCTGGCGTCAGGTAGCACGCCCATTGCTGAGGCTATCCAGCAGGGGTGATGGATTTAGGAGCATTCACATCATAGTTGGAGAGAGGCAGACCAGGGATGTTATTCCGGGTCTGCCTTTTTGCTGCGGAATATCTGCGAAAAGATTTGATTAAAACTAATGATATTATTTATTATACTAATGTAATTAGTTTTAACAAGATGAGGAGATGAGATGGATGCGTGTTGTTCAGGTGCAGCATATAGTTCAATTGACGTTTCTGCCGAGACTGTTCCCGGTGAACTGCTATTTGGTGCAGGAAAAGAAGGGACTGACATTGATAGATGCCGGACTTCCTTATTGTGCAGATGGGATCGAGGAGGCTGCTGCGCGGATGGGGTAGCCAATCCAGCGAATTGTACTTACTCATGCCCATGAGGATCATGTAGGTGCACTGGATAAGTTGAAGGAACGGCATCCTGATGTGCAAGTATTCATTTCCAGACGGGATGCGCGGCTGTTACAGGGCGATGTATCGCTGGATGCGGGTGAACCGAATACTCCGATTCGGGGCAGTGTGCCCAAAAACATCCGTACACAGCCTGACGTTCTGCTGCAAGAAGGGGATTATGTGGGTCCGTTGCTGGTGATCAGCGCACCGGGACATACGCCGGGCTCGATGGCATTTCTGGACACTCGTACCCGTGCATTGATTGCAGGTGATGCCTTCCAGATCCGAGGCGGCGTTGCGGTGTCAGGGAGGCTCAAGCCGCTATTTCCATTTCCCGCACTGGCCACCTGGAACAAGGAAATTTCACTGGAAAGCGCCAAAAAGCTGGCGCGATTCAAACCATCTCTGCTGGCTGTCGGACATGGCAACTTGCTGGAACATCCACAGGATGCACTCGAACGGGCCATTCAAGAGATGGGAGGAAGCTGTAAAGCATAGTGAGGCATCGTGTTCACATCAGGCTCCGGTGGCAAAACAGAGGCGGACATAGTCAGCTTATTGACCTGGATAGAAGGACAGACCAAGATTATTATGCTGGTCTGCTTTTTTGATTATAAATAATCCCTCTATTAAGGGAATACTACTAAAGAATTCTACACACACAATGAAAAAAATATATAAATATATCTAGGATTTTACTATTTTTTTAAACACGTACGGTATTCTTAAGTTACCTAAAGGAGAAGCTGTTTCTAGGGTTAATCAAATTTTAGAGTGTAAATGGGGGATTTGAATGGAATTAACTATGGATCATGTTAATAAAACCTATGGCTCTAAGCAAGCACTAAGAGATATGTCTCTACATTTAAAGCCAGGAGTGTTGGGATTACTTGGCCCTAATGGAGCAGGCAAATCGACACTTATGCGTATATTAGCTACTATTGAGAAGCCTACAAAGGGAACTGTTAGTTGGAATAACATAGACATCGCTAAGAATCCTGATGAATTAAGGAGTGAGTTAGGGTACTTACCTCAGGACTTTGGTGTATATCCCAATATGAATCCTGTTGAATTCTTAGAATATATAGCAGCTATGAAAGGCTTGACTATGAAGTCGGCTAGGAAACGGATTGACGAACTTTTGGAGGCACTCAACCTTTCTCATGCACGAAAGCGCTTGTTGGGTGGATTTTCAGGTGGGATGAAACAGCGAGTAGGCATTGCACAATCGTTGTTGAATGATCCCTCCCTTTTGATTGTCGATGAACCAACCGTTGGCTTGGACCCTGAGGAACGGATAAATTTCAGAAATCTATTATCCTCTCAATCCTCAAATCGTATTGTAATTTTATCCACTCATATTGTGACGGATATCGAATCAATTGCTCCAAATATTGCGGTTATGTCCGAGGGACGTCTCATTACCTATACAACACCGGAACAATTTATTCAAACGGTCGATCACAAGGTGTGGGATTACGTAATTCCCTCAACTAGCTTGCAGGAGGTACAGGCGAAATATGCAATCAGCAGTGCAATTCATCGGCGCGATGGAGTGCACGTCCGCATCGTTTCGGACGTTCGTCCCGGCGAGAATGCAGTACCATTGCAACCTTCACTAGAGGATGCTTATTTGTATTCTGTAGCCGCTTTAGGAGTGACATCATGAGAAGTAACTACTTGTATTTACTCAAAGGAAATGTAACCCAAGAAATGAGAAGGTACACGTTTCTGTTGATTATGGGTATCACCTTGTTCCTCGGATATGCTTTGATTCCTGCGGCATCGGACGGTTATGAGGTCTTCTATATCAAGGGTGTACGGGGTATTTATAATTCACACTGGCTAGGGGCAATGGTTGCAATGCTATCTACCATGCTGTTATGGCTGTTTGGATTTTATATGCTAAGAAGTAAAATTTCTGAAGATCAGCGCCTGAAGATGGGTCAAATTATTGCATCTACACCTATTCGTAATCTTCGGTATATATCCAGCAGAGCGTTATCAAATTTCTGTGTGCTTATGATCATTGAACTGGTACTAGTAGTAGCCTTTATGGGAATGCAGTTGCTTCGGGGAGAGGATTTGCACATCAACCTTGCAGCATACTTTCTTCCGTTGTTATTTGTAAGTATCCCCTCTTTGTTACTTTTATCAGCCTTTACAGTGCTGTTTGACGTTTTTCCTGGGTTAAAGGGTGTGTTAGGGAATGTATTGTTTTTCGCCATTTGGATTTTTCTTAGTGTGATGTCTATTTCAAACTCCAGCAGTCTATGGGATGTTTTTGGAATAAATGCAATCCAGACGGGAATGACAAAAGAGGCGGCGGCTCATTTTGACTTTATTTCCGCAAATGAAATAGGAGGAAGTATCGGCTACTATCCCATTGAAGGGAGAACTCCTACTTTTGAGTGGGGTGGGGTGGATTGGACTGGTCACTTGCTAACTTCGCGTTTGATTTGGGTACTCGCGGCAATGTTTATCATTCTACTTTCTTCTCAGTTGTTTAATCGATTTGCAGTAGTTAAAACAGCTTTTTCTGTTAGGCTTCCTGCTCATGACACGAAGAATAAAGTGGTAGAACGTGAGGACCGCAAATCTTATCATTTATCGCCTGTGAAAAGAGATAAGAAAGTTCGCTTGTCCCGTTTAGTTAGAGCTGAGTTTCGCATTATGCTAAAGGGAATGTCTATCTGGTGGTATTTGCTGGTGTTAGGTTCGATGGTGGCGAGTTTGTTGGTACCATTAGATCAGATCAAAAGCTGGCTACCTGTCCTTTTGCTATGGCCTCTTGCAATATGGTCGCAGATGGGAAACAGAGAGTTTTTTTATTCCACGAACGAGATAATATTATCCAGTTGCCCACGTCTGTATAAGTTTTTCTCTGTCTGGATCGCGGGTATTTTAGTGACACTGCTCATTTCCTCGGGCGCTCTCATCCACTTTTTCTTGGAAGGGGAGCTTACGTATATCTATTCATGGGTAGTGGGTCTTATTTTCGTTCCGACTTTAGCTTTAACGCTGGGGACAATGACCCGATCGAGAAAGCTTTTCGAGGTATTGTATATGCTGTTGTGGTATCTGGGCCCTGTAAATGATCTTCCGTATTTAAACTTTTTAGGAGTTCCAACAGGATACGCAGCTTTATATTTGATATTGACGTTTGTGCTTTTAGTGGTGGGCATTATGATACAACATGTTCAGGAAGAAACGTTATTGGCTGGTTTTCGGAAGAATACCAAAATAAATCGGCCTACCAAAGGAGAATATCATGAGAAAATGGAGAAATAAAGGGGTAACCCTGTTGTGTGTCAGTATGCTGATAGTGATTGTGGCAGGTTGTAATTCAGACTCTGATGCGAAGAGTGAAGTGAAGACGTTCAATAGTGACAATATAAAGGAAATTTATGTTCAAACAGATAGCCAGAATATTGAGCTAAGCCAGTCGAGTAATGGACAGATTGAAGTTAGATCAACGGATAAGGGTGTAACAGCAGTGGAAGAGGGAGGGGCACTTAAGGTGAATGCCCCAGGATCTTCAAGCATATTTAATCCTAAAACGACTACTGTATACGTAGCTTTACCTAATCAGCTCTATGATAAGGTGAATTTAACTACAAAGTCCGGAAAAATCACAGGAAAAGATAGTAAATCAAAAGAACTGAATGTATCTGGAGATTCCGGCTCTATTGATATTAATGGGTTTGAAGGAGAAAAAATTGTAAGTCATATGTCCGCAGGGGATATTAATTTGGTAGGGATAAATGGCGGGATGGAGGTAAGTGCAGATACCGGTAGCATTAATATTTCTCATCAAGGAGAGATCGGACAGGATAGCAGTGTCCGAAGCAATAGTGGGAAGATTGAGGTCGAGCTTGATCCTGTCCCATCGTCACTAAGGATTAATGCCGTTACGAACTCTGGTCAAATTGAGTCTTCGTTGAAGTCTTCTTTTGATCCATCCAGCTCTGATAAAGAATTACATGCCCAAATTGGTAAGGTAACAGATGAAAGTCCTGTACTTTCTCTTGAAACTTCTTCTGGAACCATTGTGATTAAATAATAGCTTAAAAAAGACCACACATACTAACAAGCGCTGATTTCTAATCAGCGCTTGTTTCATTGATATAAGGTAGAGTGATATAAACTATAGTACCTTTTGAGAGCTCGCTATCCATGCTAATCGAGCCATTATGGGCAATAATGAGCTGTTTTGCAATGGCCATGCCGAGTCCGGTACCAAATTCGGGTGCATGCGTAGTAGATCCGCGATAATATTTTGTGAATATATTTTTGAGCGTTTCTGGCTGCATACCTACCCCGTTGTCAACGATCATTAGTTCTATCGTTGAATCATTTTTACAGGCTAATGTTAGTTGGATCTTAGTACCCGTCGGATTATGAATTACTGCATTCATTAGTAGATTTTGTAAAGCCCTATACAGTAGACGTTCATCGTAGCTTGCCATAATAGTCTTTTCTTCAGTGTGAAAGCTTATCATATACTCTGCAGAATTCGGATTATTGCGTATATCAGTAATTAGGTTTTCTATGAAAGATGTCAGGTTGCCGCTTTTGGGATGAATGGGGATCTGAAATGTTGCATTTTCAATTTGCAAAGAGAGATTAAGATCCTGAATTAACCTCTCCAGGTGTAGGCTTTTATTATGAACTTCAAGTAAAAAGGATTGTTGCTCTTCTACACTCCAAATATATTCATCATTCATCAGCAAAGTAGTGTAGCCAGTAATGTAGGTAAGCGGAGTTTTGAGGTCATGTGATATCCCGGCAATCCAGTCCCGCTTGGATTCTTCCATATTTTTTCTTTCCAATTCTGCTTGTTGAAGACTATCGGCTAGAATGTGTATATTATCAATGACTTCTTTATACAAACGATAAGGCCGTCTGAGCTTGTGTTTCTTGGTGTATACTTTATTCTTTCTAGTAAGCGGAGCTTCGTATTCTCCTTTTGTTAAATTATCAATCCATGACATGATAAACCATAGCGGGCCCCCGAAATACCAACTGAAAACTACGCTGCACATCATGATATTAATCACAAAGGTTAGTAATACAAATAAATCATAGTTTGTGTTATCAGGTGTGATTCCTACAACAGGTAAAATTATTTCTGTTGTTATGATGGTCATGAACGCCATGCTCGATAGCCAAGCCAGAAAACCTAAAATAAAGTGAATACCATAACGAAGCTTAACTTTCATTTTCGGTCCCTTCATTGTGGGGGGATGAACTTGTACCCAATTCCCTTAAGATTAATAATAATTTCGGGTGATTTCGGATTGATTTCAAGTTTTTTTCTTATTTTTGAAATATGCATGGCCACTGTCTTTTCTTCCCCATAATGAGGTGCCCCTCCCCATACCAATTCATAAATCTGTGAAGTGGAGTAAATCCGATTTGGGTTTCTTAAAAAGAAACGAAGGAGATCCAATTCCTTAGCCGTACATTCGATTTTTTGATCGTCAAATATTAGCATGGCATCCGACGGCTTAAGCATAAGCCGCCCTACCCGTATTTCCTGATTTTCCTGTGTAGCGTAGGACGGAGTTTGGTATATTTTTTGTCTCCTGAACAGAGCCTCAATCCGAGCTACGACCTCTAATGGATTGAATGGTTTTGTAATATAGTCATCCCCGCCCACGCTTAACCCTGTTAATTTATCGAAATCACTCGAACTTGCCGAGATGAATATAATCGGAGCATTGGTATGGCTTCTTACCATACTACATAGCTCAAAACCATTCATGTCAGGTAGCATAACATCCAGTATGATTAGATCGTAATTATTTTTCCGAACCATTTCCAACGTTTGTTTTGCATTTGTACAGCGGTTTATATGCGTATAGCGCTCCTTTTTCAAGGTCACTTCCAATAAAGTCAGAATACCTATTTCATCATCCACTAAAAGTATTTTTTCGTTTTTTAGCAAGGGAGGAATTCCTTTCCACAAGATTATGCATTTCGAATCGGACGAAACATTAACATCATCATGATACAAAATACGCATACAATGACTCCAAAGGAAACTAGTATTTGAGAGATCTGCAGACCTTTATTAAGAAAAATAGAAATCAGGGCTTGTGATAGAGGTACGAGTCCTGTCGTTGCTGTAGTAACAAGGCTTAAAACCCTCCCAATTTTATCCTGAGGGGTTCTTTCCTGAAGCAGAGTGACAAAAAAAGTATTACTAAAAGAGATAACGAACCCGATTATGCCTAATAATAATAGAGTTTGCAAAAAGTTCACGCTAATCCCTAAAAATAAAATAGCAAGCCCGCATAGTGCAAGACTTAGAAGAGAGATCAATGCTCTTCGTTTTTGGATCTTGGACACTACGATCAGGACTCCACCAGCAATCATACCTACAGTTACAGACATTTCTAGGTAACTGAGTGTTAATGCGCTTCCATGTAAAACTGAATTTACAATTAACGGAATAGCCATAGATAATGGGCCTGTGAGAAAGAAACCAGCTACGATTAAGACAATAATAATGGCTTTGATGAACGCATCCTCTTTTATGAAATGGATTCCTTCCTTCCATTCCTTAACAAGATGTAAAGATTCAGAAGAGGAGTGCTGGGCTTTATGCATGTATTTACTGACAAATAGTGAAGAAAACGCTCCAAGAATTAAAATTGCCGAAATACTGCCAAACAAATGATGATAAGAACCATAGGTAAGAATAACCCCCCCAATCAAAGGCCCCGCCAAACTGAAAAATTGCTGAATGATTTGAGATAATGAGTTAGCTTGAGCCAGATGATTCTCTGAGACGATCACAGGAATGAGTGAGGATGAAGCCGGCCAATAAAAGGCTTCTAAAATCCCGAATAATATAGCAAAGGTGACGACTGCGGAGAAGCTTAAGATATTCGATAGAAAACAAAACACCATAACGATTAACAGCAGACCCCGAAATATATCGGATAGAAACATAATATATGTTTTTTTGTAGCGGTCTGCCAGAATTCCTGTAAAGGGCATTAGTACTAGACGTGGGATGGCTGTAGCCATCAGTACAATACCTAGGCTATTACCCGATGTTAGGTGATTTACGACATACCATGATTCTGCTAAAAGGTAAATTGAAATCCCAGAACTGTTGAATGTGATTGAAAGCAGGACAAAAAGAAATGAGACATTTTTGAACAATGAAGATTTGTTTTCTTGTGGTTGCTTGGACATTTCCGCATAAGTTCCCATGTAATATCCCCTTAAGCTTATTTATTGTCAGCAGTGTGGATGATACTTTTTAGTCGAATTAGATACTCATGTGAGTGAGGATTTAAAAAGTTTAAAATTTTAAATAGACACGATAGTCGTTGGATTCTCCTCCCTTACTCCGTAGTATTAAATCCTCTTACCCTAATTGCATATTCTTGAGGTTTGTGTTGAAATAAGCATAAGTTGACGTAATACAATGTAACAGAGTGGATATAATTACTCAATTTACTTTTATACTGGAATAACATAGAAAATTATATCTTAAAAACAAAAGATATTACATATACAAATTATTAAAATGTGGGTTGACAAAATACATCTTCAAGAGTAAGTTGTTAATGTAATTATACAGAATATTGAATTTATAGATTTATAGACATTTTTCGACAAATTTTTCGATTCTCATTACTCGTAAAAGAGGGGGATTTTGTGGATAATTTGACTCAACGTTCGCTAAGAGCGAATGGGGCTACTGATGTTTATAAGCGATATATGGGTGGATTTGATCATTATGTAGAAATTCCGAATCAGAAAATGGAAATTATGATTGAGAATAAAAATACAAAGGAATTTATGGTTGAGCTTCTTCCGGAGGAAACGAAGGAACTGGTTAAGCAGGGTGCAGAAACAGCAAACACGTTGGCGACTCTTTTATATACGATTTGGGGAATTATTCTACAAAAGTATACGAATACAGAGGATATTGCTTTTGAAAGAAGGATACATCAGGAAGGAGAGGTTGAAACCCGAAGAATATTTCCTTTCCGAATGCGTAGTAAAGAAAACGAAACGATCTTGCAGTTATTGGAGCGTATAAATGTAAATGAAAGGAAACTGACACAGTTATTCTTTTTAACAGATACTGTGTTTGACCAGGCAGTTGCGCCCCATTTTTTTATCTTTGAGCAGAGTGAATTCATTCAAGAGTACAAAGATAATTTTCACATGATGCATAAAAAGGACTTAGGTGTATACGCCTTCTTGGGGCAGAATCTAAAGTTAAGGTTTGTGTTCAATCCAAATGTCTATACAGAAGAATTTGTACAGAGTATAGCTTTGCAGTATAAGCGGATTTTATTTATAACAATATCCAGTCCTGAGACGCTTGTGAGTGATGTGAGCACGATTAGTCCAGAAGAGAAAAATTATTTACTGGGAGTAAACGAAAATCGTATGGATTTTCCTCGAAATCAAAGCATCATTGATTTCTTCAGAGAACAGGTACAACGAATTCCTTATAACACGGCGCTTATCTTTGAGAGAGGAACCCTCAACTATCAAGAACTTGATTCCAAATCAGATGCAGTAGCGCACTATTTATGCAATCAAAGTATTGGACCAGGGGATCGTATAGCATTAATGAACGATAGAACTCCTTATATGATTATAAGCATTTTAGGAGTGTTGAAATCAGGTGCTACCTATGTACCTATTGATCCAGCCTATCCTGAGGAGCGGGTAGCTTATATGCTTTCAGATAGCCAGGCTGCGTTCATGTTGGTAGAGGAACAATATGAAAGTATAACCGTAAATTATGATGTAACCGTAACCATTATTAATAAAATCCTTCAAAACGACGACACCGTCTACTCGAGTGAACTTCCACCACAAGATCCGCATCATGAGGCATACATTATCTATACTTCTGGTTCAACAGGCAAGCCTAAAGGGATACTGACGACGCACACCAATATTATTAAAACAGTTGTAAATTGTGGCTACATAGAATTAACTGCGGAAGATAAGCTGTTACAACTGTCCAATTATGTATTTGATGGTTCGACATTCGATATTTTTGGTGCGCTCTTGAATGGAGCTCAACTGGTACTTGTTCCCAAAGAAACTCTTTTAGATCCTACTCAACTCTCAGCTCTCATTCAAAGGGAGCAGATCACTGTAACCTTTATGACAACCGCATTATTCAATTTGTTAGTGGATATTGATATACATTGCCTAAAGTCTCTGCGAAAAATTTTATTTGGTGGAGAGCTGTCCTCGGTAAGACATGTACAACGAGCTTTTGAGGTACTTGGAGCAGATCGGATTATTCATGTTTACGGGCCTACGGAAACAACTGTGTTTGCAACGTATTATCCTATAACCTCGGATATTATGAAGCTGGATTTTGTTCCGATTGGACGGCCTATTTACAATACGAGTGTGTATGTCCTGAACAAAGATAATCAGTTTCAGCCGATCGGGGTTCCGGGAGAATTGTATATAGGCGGTGAGGGGCTGGCTAGAGGATATTTGAATAGGCAAGAACTCACAGAGGCTGTATTTGTGAAGCATCCTTTTATTGATGGGGAACGCGTGTACAAATCTGGCGATTTGGTCCGCTGGACTAGAGATGGACAACTGGAATTTTTGGGGCGACTGGACAATCAGGTCAAAATTAGAGGGCACCGTATTGAGCTAGAAGAGATTGAGAAATCTATAGCTCAGCATCCCCAAATTAGTCAGGTAATTGTATTGCCGCTCACAGATAATGAAGGGCATTATACAGATTTGTGTGCCTATTATATCTCTCAAAACAGAGAGGAAATCACGAACCTCAAAGAGTATCTTTCATTTGAGCTTCCTGCTTATATGGTTCCATCCCAATATATTGCTATGAAAGAATTTCCATTAACCCCCAATGGGAAAATTGATAAAAAGTCATTTCCTTTACCCGTGCCCTCAGTGCGGACAAATTATGAGGTTCCATCCAGTGAAACAGAAGCTAAGCTGGTAAAAATGTGGAGCGGGATTTTTCAAAATGTGAGCATCGGGATTCATGATAACTTTTTTGATCTGGGTGGGCAGTCTCTTAATGCAATGATGCTTATTTCACAAGTAAAGAAGGAGTGGGGGATTTCAGTATCCATACGGAATTTTTTTGAACATCCTACGATTCAACAACTGGCTCAGTATATCCAGGCTGCTCACCAAGATCATTCGCAGGTGCAGATTAGTCTGGAACCTTGTGAAGAAAGAAAGTATTATCCGGTATCAGCAGCTCAAAGGGCTATTTATACCATACAACAATTGGATGAGCAGGGTTGCGGGTATAACATCACTTCCGTCCACTATATTCAAGGAAAGGTAGATCATCAACGTTTGGAGGAAGTTATTAATTCCTTGATTCAAAGACATGAAAGTCTTCGTACCACTTTTCATTATGTGGATGGGCAGCTCGTTCAAAAAGTCAATCCTGAAGCAAGAATCCGCCTGGAAACATGTAGTGTTCATCATCTGGAGGAAATTCCTGATTGTATTCAATCTTATATCCAACCCTTTAATTTGGAAAAGGCTCCATTATTTCGTGCCTCTCTGCTAGAGAGCGGGCCTGAGCAATATATATTCATTATGGATACACATCATATTGTTATGGATGGTATATCGATGAATGTTTTCTATAAAGAACTGTCTGAATTGTATCAGGGGGGAGTACTACCACTCAATATCTATCAATTCAAAGATTATTCTGTATGGGAAGATCGAGTGCTCCAAACAACGGAGTATGATGTTAAAGCTGAATTTTGGCAACAGAAATTTTCAGATGAGCTTCCAGTATTAAATTTACCGACGGATTACTCACGACCTCCAAAGCAAGATTTTGAGGGAAGTCGAAGTTATTTTGAGATGGATCAAGACTTGATAATTGATCTTAAAAAAATAACAGATCAGAGCGGTGCGACTACATTTATGGTTTTATTAGCAGCTTATCATGTACTCTTGTCAAAATGGAGCGGACAAGATGATATTATTGTTGGAACAGCTGTCGCGAACCGTAATCATGTTGAATTAAATAATGCCGTAGGTATGTTTGTAAACACGGTGGCTCTTCGAAATACATCTAATGGGCAGCAGACCTTCTTAGAGTTACTGTTAACTATAAAAAAGAGAACACTACAGGCATTTGAACATGCTGATTATCCATTCGAAAAAGTAGTTCAGAATTTAAAGCAGAACCGGGACGCCAGTCGGAATCCACTATTTGATACCATGCTCATTATGCAAAATATGGATCAACACGAATTGATTATAGATGGTGCAGTCGTTGAACCGCTAAATGTGGCCGGTAACCAATCGAGATTTGATCTGTCCTGGGAATTTTATGGAAAACGACATTTAAGCTTTGCAATTGAGTACAGCACTGCTTTGTTTCAGAGTGAAAGCATTAGCAGAATGGCAGAGCAGTTTATTTTTATACTGAGACAAATTACTAGCTTGCCTGAGATTCAACTGCTGGATTTAGAGGTACTGCCAGCGAGCCAGAAACAGCTTGTACTAGGTGATTTTAATAATACCTTTCAGCCTTATCCTGAGTATAAGGTTGCTCATCAATTGTTCGAGGAAATAGTAGCATCCAGGCATAATCATACTGCGATCGTTTGTGGTGAACAGCACGTCTCTTATCTGGAGCTTAATCATTGGGCGAACTCACTGGCTCGGACATTGCGTTTTGAACTTGGAGTAAAAAGCGAACAATTTGTAGGTATTATGATGGATAGGTCTATTGAGATGGTCGTTGCAGTGTTGGCCGTACTTAAGGCAGGTGGGGCTTATATGCCGATTGATCCTACCTATCCTGCCGAGCGGATACAATATATGTTGAAAGATAGTAGAGCCCATTGGCTATTAACTCATTTGGACGTTCAGGTACCTACTGACTATCCGGGGGAAGTTCTGAAAGTGGAGCTGTCAGATTACAAAACAGAAGCTACCTCGGATAACCTGCTGAATATAAATACAGCTCATGACTTGGCTTATATGATCTATACATCCGGATCGACTGGAAATCCGAAAGGGGTCATGATCGAGCATCAGGGATTAAGTAACTTTTTATTGACAGCCCCAACATTGGGTATTCATGAAGATTCAAGAGTTTTACAATTTGCCCCTTTTAGTTTTGATGGATCAGTCGCAGAAATCTTTCAGACCCTCCTCTCCGGTGCTACATTATATGTGGAGAAGAAGGAGAACATTATTTCGGATCTTTTGCACATGCTTCGGGAAAAGAAAATTACAGCAGCTATTCTTCCACCCAGCATGCTGAGAGCGGTAGAATACAAAAGCTTACCTCATTTGAAAACAATAACAACAGTAGGCGAAGCTTGTAGTAAGGAGCTTGTAGAGATATGGGGAGAAGGCAGAGATTTCATTAATGGATACGGGCCAACGGAAGCGACGATCGGATCTACTCTGGGGGTTATCACCAAGCATACAGACAAAATTATAATAGGAAAGCCTATACCCAATAAAAAAATATATATTGTGAATTCTAATATGCAGCTACAACCGATCGGGGTGTCTGGAGAGATTTATATTGGTGGGGCAGGAATTGCAAGGGGCTATTGGAATAAGCCGGACCTTACCAAAGAGAAATTTGTTAATAATCCGTTTGGAGAAGGTCGAATCTATAGATCGGGAGATTTAGGGCGGTGGTTGCCAGATGGTACTATTGAATTTATGGGTCGAATAGATCATCAGGTTAAAATTAATGGTCACCGTATCGAAATGGAAGAGATTACAGAGACGCTTTTAAAGCATCCAAGTGTCTTGGAAGCCATTGTTATTGATCGTCAGGAAGAGCAGCATACTAAATTAGCTGCTTATGTAGTACAGAAAGATGACAGTATCCGTGAAGAGTTATGGACATATTTAAGTGCCCGGCTGCCTCAATATATGATCCCTAACTATATTGTTACACTATCTTCATTGCCTTTGACTCCTAATCTGAAGATAGACAGAAAAGCTTTGCCGGATCCTTACCTTGGCGTTTCCGAGGCTTCAGCTTACGTTGAACCCTCTAATGAAATAGAAGCTCTTTTGGTATCCATTTGGCAAGAGACTCTTAAAGTTGATCGTATAGGTGTGCTGGATCATTTTATTAAATTGGGCGGAGATTCAATCAAGGGTATTCAAATTGCGGCTCAGTTAAGCAAACACCACTATAAATTGGATTTAAAAAGGCTTTATGAGTATCCGAGTATTATAGAATTAGCCCCGTATGTGGTTCCTATCCGTAAGGAGTCGGAACAACAAACTATTATAGGACAGGTGCCACTAACACCGATACAAAGTTGGTTTTATGAACAGGAATTTCCTGAAGAGCAGCACTGGAATCAGTCTATCCTTCTTCCGGCGGATACGATATGGGATGACAAACGAGTCGAAAAGTCCTTGATGAAGCTGATTGAGCACCATGATGCGCTGCGTATGAAATTTATTAAGGAACAAAATCAAGTTATTCAAATGAACCAGGGATTGGATCATAAGAGTTTTGAATTTCATGTCTTCCATTGGCAAACGGAGATGGACTGGGAAGAGAGCATTAAGAAGGAAACGATTAGACTGCAAAAAAGTATGAATCTTTCTGAGGGTATCTTAATGCAAGCGGGACTTTTTAAAACACCTGAACAAGAATACCTGTTTATAGCCGTTCATCATCTGGTGATTGATGGGGTTTCATGGCGTATTCTTCTGGAGGATTTTAACCAAGTATATACACAGCTTGAACATAATTCTGAGATAGTCCTTCCTCCAAAAACGGATTCGTTTAAGGAGTGGAGCCATGCATTACAGGAATATGCGAGCACACAACAATTCCGAAATGAGCTCGGTTTTTGGGAAATTCAAGATGAGTTTATGCGGCAACAGCTCCCTAACAACCGGGAAAGTGCCCGTAGATGCACAATGCAGGATAGCAAGGTAATTTCAATCATATTTCCGAAACGAACAACACAGGATCTATTGACTCAGGTCCACCGTGCATTCAACACAGAAGTTAACGATATTTTGCTGAGTGCTCTTGTATGGACCGTGACTCAATGCACAGGGAATCCAATGATATCCGTTGCCTTAGAAGGCCATGGAAGAGAATATATCCACAGAGAAATTAACATCAATAGAACACTGGGATGGTTTACATCCATCTTTCCAGTCATCTTCACATTGGACAATCTTGAGATAGGGGAAGTCATTAAAACGGTCAAAAATACACTGCGGAGCATCCCTAATAAAGGCATAGGCTATGGAATTATGAAGTATATATGTGCGGACAAATTGGCCCATTCACCGAGTCTATCCACGGGAATCAGCTTTAACTATTTAGGTGTATTTGATACGGGAGCTTTATTACAGGGATTGGGCCAATCCTCCATTTCTATTGGAGACTCAATAAGTCCACTTACATCGATGACGACTGATTTGGAAATTAATGGAGCGGTTAATCGGGAAAATTTACTGTTGGAATTCCGATATGATCCGAACCTATATGCTAATCAGGCGATGAATAGGCTCGTCGAGACATTTCAAGCAAGTTTGTACGGTATTATTCAGTATTGCATGGAGAAAAAGGAGCAGGTACTAACATCAAGCGATTTTAGTGCCAAAGGAATCAATCAAGAGGATCTGGATTTATTCCTGAATTCCTTAAACTAAAACAGGTATTGAGGTGCTGGCAATGATAGATAAAAAGAATATTAAAGATATGTATGAGCTATCTCCTCTACAGAAAGGTATTCTGTATCACTATTTACAAGATTCCAAATCAAGTGCCTATTTTGAGCAAATGGTTTTATCTATTACTGGCACAGTTGATATTCCTGTCTTGGAAAAGAGTATAAATGCATTGATTCAGAAGTATGACATTCTAAGAACAACCTTTATACACAGTTCCTTCAACACGCCTATTCAGCTTGTTTTGAAGGAACGCTCTACCACATTAATCTTTAAGGATTTATCACATATGGATGAATCAGAGCAACAGTTTTATATGGAAAGATTCAAACTCGAAGATCGAGAAATCGGTTTTGATCTTCAGTCGGATGTTCTGATTCGTTTTGCCCTATTCCAATTAAACGAACTCGAATACCAGCTTATCTGGAGTCATCATCATATTTTAATGGATGGATGGTGTATTGAGCTTGTACTAAAAGACTTGCTGCGTTTTTATCATGAATCGTTGAGTGGTAATACGATATATGTCGATCATGCATTTCCATACAGTAGTTATATTAAGTGGCTACAACAACAGGATAGCGAACAGCCCCTGGCATACTGGGAAAACTACTTGCAGGATTATGATGAATATGTTTCTCTGCCAGGTGATAAACCGACAATTTCGACGGAGTATCAGGCTGGAACGAGTATATTTGAGCTTAGTGAGCAAGCAACAATTCTATTGTCGGAGACTGCAAAACAGAATCAGGTCACACTGAGTACAGCATTTCAAACACTATGGGGAATTCTGTTGCAAAAGTACAATAATACAGACGATGTCGTATTCGGAACAGTTGTTTCGGGCAGATCTGCGGACGTCGAGCATATCGAAAGTATCGTAGGTTTGTTTATTAATACAGTTCCAGTACGAATAAGTAGCCAGCCGGGGCAAAGTATTGCAGATATGATGCGGAATGTGCAGCAACATGCTGTACATTCCGAGAAGTACAGCTATGTATCTTTGTCAGAGCTTGCGGAGCATTCGGGACACCGAAGCAATATGATTGACCATGTGATTGTTTTTGAGAACTACCCGTTGGATATGAAATCATTAAATATGGAAGCCGGCCTACCCTTTGAAATTACAAATATGGAGGCTTTCGAACAGACTAATTATAATCTGGATGTTACGGTCTATCCGGGCGAACGCATGAAGGTTGTTATTACGTATAATATCTATTTGTATAGTGAACCCTTTATCAACAGAATCAGTACCCATTTTCAAAATATGATTTTTCAACTTGCTCAAGATCCAGGTATGAACGCGAGTCAGTTGGATATCATTTCAGATGCTGAACGGAAGAGAATTTTAGAGCAGTTTAATAACACACGTCAGAATTTTGTGAAACATAAAACCATTCAAGAGCTGTTCGAGGAGCAGGTAGTACACTATCCGCACACGGAAGCAGTTGTATATGAAAATACCTCAGTATCGTATTACGAATTAAATATCAAGGTAAACCAGGTTGCTGAGCGTTTACGGGAGTTAGGGGTTCGGCGTAATGAATTTGTCGCCGTCATGACAGACCGCTCTATAGAGATGATCATAGCCATTTTGGGCGTTATCAAGGCAGGTGCTGCCTATCTACCGATCGACCATTCCTATCCAGAAGAACGAATAGAACATATGCTGAGAGATAGCGGGGCAGCATATTTAATTTGTGACAGAAATACATCTGTCTATTCCCATTTTGGGGGGCACACCCTATGGATTGATGATCCTTTGATGTTCAAGCGGAATGGGGAGAACATTGAGAACGTAAATCAGGCGGAAGATCTGGTGTATATGATTTACACATCGGGATCTACAGGTAAGCCTAAGGGGGTAATGGTTGACCATCAGGCCCTGCATAATTATAGCCTTGTCGCTGATATTTATCATATCAAGCATGGGGAGCGTGTTCTACAAACGGCTTCTCTTAGTTTTGATGCGTCAGTCGGGGAGATTTTTTTAACGCTACTGAATGGGGCAACCTTAATTGTTGTAAATAAAGATTTTATGCTATCAGGCGAACCATTCATGCATTACTTACGCGATCAAAAAGTTTCTTCCATACAGTTTGTACCATCTATGCTGAAGATACTACCCTATATGGAATTACCAGATTTAAAACTAATCTCCACAGGAGGAGAACAGGTGGAGTCGAGCGTTGTCGAGAAGTGGGGCAAAGGTAGGGTCTTTTTGAACGCTTACGGCCCCACGGAGACGACCGTTGATGCGACACATGCTGTATTCGAGGGTCCTACCGAAAATATCCATATTGGTAAGCCTATTTACAATAAGCTGGCTTATATCGTGAATAAAGATGGAAAGCTACAGCCCGTTGGAATAGCAGGGGAGCTGTGCATTGGCGGAGAGGGACTTGCTAAAGGTTATTGGGGACAAGAAGAACTCACCGCAGAGAAATTCACGCCCAATCCGTTCAGACCGGGGGGGAAAATGTATCGAACCGGTGACTTGGCCCGTTTTTTGGAGGATGGAAATATTCAATATTTAGGTCGAATGGACAAGCAGGCCAAAATAAGAGGCTACCGAATTGAGTTAGGTGAAATTGAGGCTGTATTACGCGAGCAGTCCTCTATAAAAGAAGCTGTGGTTATCATTTACGGTAAAGAGATGGGACAGGAGGAGTTATGTGCCTATATCGTAACAAATCAGCGGGATATCCAGCAAGATGAGCTTAGAGCAGCTTTGAAAAGGAAATTACCAGAGTATATGATACCTTCCCGTTTTACAGTTATTCAGTCCATCCCGCTGACACTAAGTGGAAAAGTGGATAGGAAGCAGTTACCTGATCCTGCAACAATGGATGCGTACTCGGAAGAGATTACGATTAACTCTACGGAGGAGGCGCTGCTTCAAATATGGAAGGAAGTTTTGGGCAAAACAAATGTTAGTGTGACCGACCATTTTTTTTCGATAGGAGGGCATTCTTTAAAAGCCCTGATGCTGCTGTCGCGAATCCAGAAGTCACTAAAAATCAAGATCTCTCTACAAACGATTATGACCCATCCCACAATTCGGGAACTGGCTAAATATTTAATGAAGGAAAAAATAACCGCAGCTTACCCCTCTATAATTCAAGTGCCGAAAGCGGAGTATTATGCGGTATCTTCAGCCCAAAAAAGACTGTACTCAGTTCAGCAATTAGATGGCATAGGGACGAGCTATCACATTCCTTTTATTTTTGAGCTGAGAGGGAAATTAGACGTAGCCCGATTAAAAGAGGTCATTGAGAGCCTGGTAGATCGGCATGAGACCTTACGCACATCGTTTCATTTAATCGGAAGTGAGCTTAAACAAAAGGTTCATGAAAAGATGGACTTTCGAGTTGAGTATATAGAGTTGGCCACGGAAGAAGCGACCTTATGGATGCAGCAATTTATGAAGCCATTCAAGCTGGATGAAGCGCCTCTAATTCGAGTCAAGCTTATCAAGCTGAATACGCAACGTCATTTTTTACTAATGGATATTAATCATATTGTTTTCGATGGATTATCTGCCGATATTCTGCTTGATGAGATGATGAAATTATATCGGGGTGAAAGTCTTCCTGAACTGCATATTCAATATAAAGATTATGCGGTATGGCAGCAGCAACTGGCAGAGCATGATGAAATGAAAAAACAAGAGAAGTATTGGTTAGACCAAATGCAAGGGGATTTACCTACCCTTGATATTCCTACAGATTATCCGCGTCCCTCTGTACAGCAATTTGAAGGGAATATTTATGACATTCAAGTAACACCGCATATAACGGAAAAATTAAATGGATTTGCGAAACAGCAGAATGTCTCTGTATATACGGTTCTTCTCTCTGCATATAACGTACTTTTGGCTAAATATACGGGGACAGAGGATATTGTTGTAGGGACCAATACTGCAGGCCGTTCCCATTTTGATGTAGAACCTGTGGTCGGTATGTTTGCAAGCACGTTAGCGATTCGGAGTTTCCCTGAACCGTCGATTACCTTCAAGCAATTCTTAATGAATGTGAAGCAAACGGTTTTTGCAGCGATGGAAAATCAGGATTATCCGCTGGAAAAGCTGCTGGAACGACTTAATATCCGCCGGGATATAAGTAGAAATCCATTGTTCGATACGATGTTCGTATTTGAGAACCCGGATACTCAGATCAGCCAAGATGCAGATATCCATTTTTCAGCACTTCCTATGAAATGGAATCATTCCAAGCTGGACTTGACTTGGTATATTCGCGAGATGAACTCTACAGATATACAGATTTTTGTTGAATATAGTACGCAACTGTTTGAAAAATATACTATTGAGCGCATGTCAACTCACTTTATGCATCTTTTAGACCAACTTTTAGACCATCCCGATGATATGTTGGGCGATATAGAAGTGATTACGAAAGCAGAGAAGCATAAGATATTAACAGAGTTTAATGACACGGCGGTTGTATATCCTTCGTTTAGGCCAGTACACCGTATATTCGAGGAACAGGCTGAAAAAAAACCGAATAGCACGGCTTTAATTTATGATGGTCAGTATATGAGTTACGCAGATCTGAACGAACGTGCTAATCAACTGGCAAGACATTTACAACAAAACGGAGTTACCCGAAACAGTATAGTCGGCATCATGACAGAGCGTTCCTTTGAGATGATGATTGGCATCATGGGCATCCTCAAATCAGGTGCTGCTTATATGCCTATTTCGCAGGATTTTCCTAGTCAGCGCATAAAATACATGGTTGAAAACAGCGGGACGAGCCTGTTACTGACAACGCAGTCTCTAGAAGACCACCTGGAAAGTATAGATGTTAAGCGTGTAAATCTTGATAATCCCGAAATATACCGCGGTGATATAAGCAATTTGCTTTCTGTAAATGAAGAGCATGACCTAGCCTATATTATTTATACTTCAGGCTCAACAGGCCAACCGAAGGGGGTCATGATTGAACACGGTACATTATTAAACCGTATTACTTGGATGGTCAAAGAATATAACATTCAGGAACACGATGTATTTTTGCAAAAAACCCCGTATGTATTTGATGTATCTGTGTGGGAGCTGTTGATGTGGTTCTTTACGGGTGCTCATTTATGTATTCTAAAACCGGAAGAAGAAAAATCACCACAAAGCATGATAGATGTTATCCAGCAATATGGTGTTACAAGCATTCACTTTGTTCCTTCCATGTTTAATAGCTTTTTGGATTTTGTAGAGATTCCTTCCTATGCTCAACAGATTTTAAGTCTTAAAAGAATATTCACAAGCGGTGAAGCTCTATTACCCAATCATGTGTCCAGATTTCAGAGGTTAGGTCTTTCCACGGGCTTATACAATTTATACGGACCTACGGAAGCCACGGTCGATGTTTCTTTTTATAATTGTTCTCCACAGGATGAGATTAGAACTGTTCTAATTGGCAAACCAATTGACAACGTTATGCTATATATCATCAATCAGAAGAATCAGCTCCAACCCATTGGTGTCCCAGGGGAACTATGCATTTCAGGTACGTGTCTAGCCAGAGGATATATTAATCGTGACGACCTAACTGCGCAAAAATTCGTAGAAAACCCGTTTTTATCTAATCAAAAGATGTACAAAACAGGGGATCTTGCCCGTTGGTTACCTGATGGGAATATTGAGTATCTTGGCAGAATAGATAATCAGGTTAAGATCAGGGGCTATCGTATTGAACTAGATGAGATTACAGGTAAATTGTTGGATTACAGTCTGGTTAAAGAGGGAGCCGTTGTTACCAAGTATGATCATATGAATATGCCTTACTTGAGTGCTTATTACGTATCGGAAATTCCGTTGGATAAAGCGGACATCAAAATGTTTTTAGCAGAACAACTCCCGGATTATATGATTCCGTCTCATTTTGTACAATTGGAAAAGCTTCCTTTGAATCATAACGGGAAATTAAATGCCAAGGCTTTGCCTGAGCCCAATATATCTGTTGCGAGCACCTACCTTGCTCCAGAAAGTGAACAGGAAATGCTGTTGGCCAGTATATGGTCTGATGTTCTACAGGTGGAGCGAATTGGAGTAACAGATAACTTTTTTGAACTGGGCGGGGATTCCATTAAGGCCATTACGTTTGTGGCTAATCTTAGCAAGCATAACTTGCAGGTCGAGGTATCTACGTTTTTAAAACATCCATCTATACAGGAAATTACGCCTTATCTTCAGGAGAAAACGATCAGAATCAGCCAGCAGCCTGTAGTAGGAGAGGCGAGCCTAACACCAATCCAGCATTGGTTCTTTGAGCAGAAGCTGTCTGATATAAGTCACTGGAATCAATCTGCGCTTCTGTATCGTCCAGAGGGTTGGAACAGTGATGAAATTAGCATGGCAATGGACCATATAGTCCAACACCATGACTCGCTTCGAATCATTTTTGCTGCAAATTCTGAAGGGTACTATCAGATGAACCGCACCATGGCGCCTGGAATTTACGAGCTTGATACTTTTGAGATACATGATGATACTGAGGTGGAAACGGTTATCCAGCAACAAGCAGAGATCCTTCACCGAGCGCTCCATATTGAAAAGGGACCACTAGTTCGACTGGGACAATTTAAGACGGGGCACGGGGACTATCTTATATTTGTTGTGCATCATTTGCTAATAGATGGAGTATCCTGGCGAATCTTATTCGAGGATTTCTCGACAGCATATGAGCAAGCAGTGAGTGGAATAGCAATAGTATTGCCAGAGAAGACAACTTCCTATCTGGAGTGGAGCCGACAGTTGATTCATTACGCACAAAGCCATACACTTCTTCAGGAAATTCCGTATTGGACAAGAATACAGCAGTCGCCAGTCGTTTTAATTCCGGATAAGCAATCCTCCTCACTGGATAGTGAGACGATTGGTGAAATCACGATTAAGCTGGATAAAAAAGTATCGGAACAATTAATTACTACGGTTCATAGGGCCTATCGGACCGAAATGAACGATATTTTATTGGCCGCACTGGCTCTAACCATTAGAAGATGGTCAGGTCACTCAGATGTTGTCGTCAGTCTGGAGGGTCATGGACGTGAAGAAATTATGGACCACCTGGATATATCCAGAACGATAGGCTGGTTTACCAGTATGTATCCAGTGCTATTTCAGCTTCCGAAAAATGATGTATCTGATGCAATTAAAACCGTCAAAGAGACGTTGAGGAAGGTTCCTAAAAAGGGGATCGGCTACGGTATATTGAAGTACCTCACCCCGGATTCATTAAAGAATGGTTTTATTCCTGTACCTAAGCCTCAAATTTTGTTTAATTATCTTGGTCAAATTGATACTCATGCAACCCAAGAGTTTACGATGTCCAATTTTGCAACAGGCAAGGCATATAGTGAACCGGTGGATGGAGCTCGGGATATAGAAATAAACGGAATGTTTTTTGAAGGACAGATGAAGTTTATTTTAAGTTATCAAACGGATGTATTCTCACATTCCACTATGGAGGCATTCAGCCAAGAATTCCTTCACAATCTTAAGGATATCGTACGACATTGCTCGGAACAGGAGATCGTTGAATATACGCCTAGTGATTTTACGGTTGAGGATTTAAGTATGGAGGAACTTGGCGATATCTTCGATGCTCTGAAATAAAACTTGCATAACTGAGGAGGCATACGGATGGATAAAAATAATATTCAAGATATGTATGAATTGACACCTACGCAAAAAGGGATTTTATACCACTCCATGAAGGACAGCCAGCAGAATTCTTATTATGTACAAGGTTATGCCCAAGTAGAAGGGAATATTAATCCTCTTTTTTTGGAGGAAAGTTTTAATTTTGTCATTCAAAAGCATGATGTATTGCGGACTGCCTTTGTACAAGAAAAGCTTAAACAACCTATACAAATTGTATTAAAGCATCGGGAAGCGAAGCTGGAAGTGCAGGATATTACTCATCTGAATGAAGCTGATCAAGAGTTGTTCATAACGAGATATAAAGAGGAAGACCGAGCAAAGCCGTACCAACTGGCAAAGGATGTTCTGATTCGTTTACATCTAATAAAGACATCCTATCGTAAGTATATTCTACTTTGGAATTTTCATCATATTGTTATGGACGGATGGTGCTGGAGCCTGGTATTTGAAGAGATTCTTAGGGTATATGGAAATCTCATTCATAGTCAACCTACTCCCCATCAAACAACTACAAAATATAGCGAGTATATTCAGTGGCTAAAAAATCAGGATACCGAGGCGGCGGAACATTACTGGCAAACTTATCTGCAAGATTATGAGGAAACAGTCACTATTCCACAGCAGCACAAAGGAAACGGGGTGGCATATCATACGGAGGAATTCGCGTGTTTATTAAGTGAGGCCACTACGGAGCAATTGACGTCACTGTCACAAATGCAGCATACAACTTTGAATCATGTGATACAAACAGCCTGGGGGATATTACTGCAAAAATATAACCGTACCCATGATGTCGTGTTTGGCACGGTTGTGTCCGGTCGTCCTCCTGAGGTTCCGAATATCGAACGCATTGTAGGTTTATTTATTAATACTATTCCGGTTCGTATGGCCCAAAAGTCAGGAGATAGCTTCCGTAGCCTACTAGCTAAAATGCATGACGGAATGATTCAATCCAAGCCCTTTGAATATAGCTCGCTTGCGGATATACAAGCTAAATCAGACTGTGGGGGACAACTGTTTGATCATATCTGTGTGTTTGAAAACTATGCCTCTTCACTGGATGCTCTGCGTGAATTACAAGATCATTTGGGCTTCGCCATTCATGGAGGCGGCGGAGTTGAACAGAATAATTACAATTTAAGCATTGTGTTTTTACCTGGAAAGCAGATGGAAGTCAGCTTTGTTTTCAATCGGGAGGTATACACGCGATCTTTTATAGAAAAATTGGCTAATCATTTTCAAAATATTATAGATTGTGTACTACGCAATCCTGATATCGAAGTAGATCAAATAAAACTAATTACACCGGCGGAAGAGCAAAGTCTATTAGCACTTAGTCACCGGAATCAGGCTGATTATCCTGATGATGAGACCGTCACAAGCCTATTTCAGAAACAGGTGGTGAAGACCCCTGATGCAGTTGCTTTATCCTACAATCAACAGACACTTACTTACAGGCAACTAGATGAGACGTCTAATCAATTGGCAAGATATCTTATACAAAAAGGTATCGCATCTGAGACCATTGTGGCTATTTCCGTCGAGCGCTCTTTGGAGATGGTGATTGGAATACTAGCCATTATCAAAGCAGGCGCTACCTATGTGCCTATAGATCCGCATTACCCTGTAGAGCGTATGGAGTACACTTTGGAAGATAGCGAGGCTTCCTTCATATTGGTTGACGATCCTTGCCGTATAGCGGCTAATTATATAGGCCAAGTGATTGCTCTTCATGATGATCAATGGACTCAGGAGTCGGGACAAGCGCTGGCAGAGCTAAATACCCCGTGCTCGAGAGCATATATTATCTATACTTCAGGCTCTACTGGGAAGCCCAAGGGAGTCATGGTTGAACATAGGAATGTAGTCCAACTCCTATTCAACAGTACAAATTTGTTTGATTTTGATCATCAGGATGTATGGACTATGTTCCACTCGATGTGCTTTGATTTTTCGGTATGGGAGATGTATGGATCGCTTCTCCAAGGAGGAAGGCTTGTTATTGTACCCAGAGAGACAGCTCAGGACGCTACTCAGTTTAGACAATTGCTTCTGGAAGAAAAGGTTACCGTCCTGAATCAGACCCCTTCAGCGTTTAATATGCTGTCCGCTTTGGAAGAATCCGATTCGAGTCCACTTCATATCCGTAAGGTTATTTTTGGTGGAGAAGAGCTATCTCCTGTCCAACTTAAGAAGTGGAACCACAAATACCCTCATACAGAACTGGTTAATATGTATGGAATTACGGAAACTACTGTTCATGTAACCTATAAGAAGATTACGCAAGAAGAGATAGATAGCAATAGGAGTAACATTGGAACTACGATGGCGACCTTAAACGCTTATATTTTAGACGATAAGCAACATCTTATGCCTATTGGGGTTCCTGGGGAATTGTACGTTACGGGAGGGGGGGTTACCAGAGGTTATTTGAATCGAGCAGAGTTGACTGAGGAACGGTTTATAAATAACCCTTTTAAATCAGGAGAAAAAATGTATAAGTCCGGAGATCTCGCCAGATGGCTACCCAACGGTGATATGGAGTATTTGGGTAGAATAGATCACCAGGTGAAAATCAGAGGTCACCGTATTGAACTCAATGAGGTGTCTACTCAGTTGCTGATCTATCCGGGTGTTAAGGAGGGTACTGTACTAGCCAAGCAAGATAAAGAAGGCTATAGCTATTTGTGCGCATACCTGGTTCCAGACGAACATTACATTTTGGAAGACTTGCGTCAACATATGGGAAATAGTCTCCCGGATTATATGGTACCTTCTTTTTATGTGGAATTGGAACAGTTGCCTATGAATTCAAACGGCAAAATCCAACGTAGCGGACTACCCGAACCGGCAGACATAAAGAAACAGGATCTTCATGTAATAGAGCCTGTTAATGAGCTGGAATTCAAACTTCTGAATATTTATCAGGATGTGCTAGGTTTTCAACATTTAAGTACAACGGATCACTTTCTAAAACTTGGCGGACATTCGCTTAAAGCCGCTATGCTGGTATCCCGAATACATAAAGTTCTGGAAACCCAAGTTTCGATCCGTGATATATTGTTGAATCCAACGGTTCGCGAAATGGCGAAATTGATTAATTACAGAGACCATTCGGAGCAGGTATTTTGGATTCAAGCACATGAACATCGTGATGTGTACCCGGTCACTTCCCAGCAAAAGAGACTGTATTCTATTCAGCAATTGGATCCAGCGGGGATAAGCTATAATGTACCCTTCGCTGTTGAAATAATCGGGAGCATTGATAAAGAAAAATGGCAGGTAGCAGTACAAAAACTGGTTGAAAGGCACGAGCCGTTAAGAACATCCTTTCATCTGGAGCACGGCCAACTTATTCAACGAGTTCATGATCAGGTTTCTTGCCCCATAGTATATATGAAAACCAATGAGGAAGAACTGGAATCCCATGCGTCAGCCTTTATTCAGACGTTTGAATTGGACCAGGCTCCGCTGGTACGGACAGTTCTGTTGGAATTAAGTATTACCAAGCATATTTTCATTATGGATATTCATCATATTATTTGTGACGGATTGTCTCTGAATATATTAATACAGGATGTACTACAGATATATCAAGAGAATGCTCTCCCGCTCATTCAGGTTCAATATAAAGACTATGCAGTATGGCAAGAGGAATGGCTACATTCTTCGACGTTTAAGCAGCAAGAACATTTTTGGATGGAGCGTTTTTCCGGGGAGTTGCCTACTCTCAATATCCCAACTGATTATCGTCGACCGCCTCAGCAAACGTTTGAAGGAGAGCAACTAGATTTTGAGTTGGACGCCACAACGACAGCCAAACTCAAGGAATTAGCCGTGTCTGAGCAGGTCACATCATATATGTCATTGTTCTCTGCTTACACTATACTTCTGGCCAAGTACAGTGGACAGAAAGATATTATTGTAGGTTCTCCACTTTCAGGAAGAAGAACGGGACAGTTGGATCATACCGTGGGCATGTTCGCCAATGTTGTTCCCATGCGTAATAAGCTTGAATACGAGCAAACCTATGTGGACTTTTTACAGCAGGTGAAGACAGAAATGCTGTTGACTTATGAGAATGGAGATCATCCATTAGAACAGTTATTAGAGCAGTTGCCTTTACAACGTGACCTCAGTCGCAATCCTTTGTTTGATACCGTGTTTACCTTGGAAGATATCGAAGAACTGGATATTCAGATGTCAGATATCGAGCTTAAAGAGTATAAAATAGGTACCCAAAGCGCTAAATTTGATCTGACATGGGAAATCCGTTTGGGAGAAACGATTGAAATCCATCTGGTTTACAATAAAAGCTTGTTTGCCGAAGCAACTATGGAGCGTCTTATCGGCCATTTTCAGCAAATCATCCTACAGATTGTTGATCATCCGGGCGTCCTGATAAGAGATATTCAACTTCTAACAGATAGGGAGCATCATGAGATTCTCCACCAATTTAATCTTCCTGGAAATCTATCTGATCATAGTCAATCGACTGTTATTGAGCTGTGGGAAGAACGTGTTGCCCAAACTCCAGATGCTATTGCATTGGAATGGCGGGAAGAAAAGTTAACCTATCGACAAGTGAATGAGCAAGCTAATCAAATAGCAAGAGCATTACGGAGCCGAAATATTAGTAGAGATCAGGTTGTTGGTATTATGTTGTTTCCATCTTGCCTGAGAGTAGTAAGCGTCATGGGCGTATTAAAGGCGGGAGCTGCCTATTTACCTATAGACCCTTCTTATCCAACTGAACGTATATCCTATTTCATGGAGGACAGCCAAGCTCAATTGTTGATTACAGAGCGGGATTTGCTTGGTAATATAACTGTCAACTTAGGAGCTGCCGATCAGATTCTATTCATTGATGATCGACAGGCTATAGATGAGCATGATACTTCCAATCTTAAAAGCGTAACTCGACCTGAAGATATGGCCTATGTCATTTATACCTCTGGTTCAACTGGAAAGCCTAAGGGGGTCATGATTGAGCATCATAGCCTATGCAATTTTTCTAATTTAGCTACTACATTTAATATAAAGGAAGGAAGCAGGGTATTACAGTTTTTTTCCTTTAGCTTTGATGCTTCCGTGCTTGAAACTTTTCTGGCGCTTTTATCCGGAGCGACGCTGGTCATTGAGGATCGCAATGAACTGTTGGAATATGGAGTTGGACGGTGGTTAAGAGAGCACACGATCCATGCAACGATATTACCGCCTTCTCTTTTAAGAACTCTTCCCTATGAGCCGATCCCTAGCTTGCATACCCTTATAGCTGGTGGAGAAGCGTGTACCATGGATATTATTGAAAAATGGAGTGAGGGTCGTACCTTTGTGAATGCATATGGACCGACAGAGGGCACTGTATGTTCTACGGCGGCTATATTAGATCAAGACTCCTCCCGTATTACAATTGGTCGACCGGTTGTAAACACCGAGATTTATATCGTGGACGAACATCATCATATGCAACCCATAGGAGTTCCAGGAGAATTATGCATCAGCGGGCCGGGATTAGCTAGAGGTTACCTGCACCGACCTGAGTTAAGCAGGGAAAGGTTTATACCTAACTCGTTCAGAGAGCACCAGCGTATGTATAAGACCGGCGATTTGGCTCGTTGGCTGCCTAACGGGGAAATTGAGTATTTGGGCAGAATTGATGATCAGGTAAAAGTAAGAGGATACAGGGTTGAGCTTGGGGAAATAACGCAGGGGCTATTAAAACATGAAGCAATCCCTGAGGCATGTATTCTCCCGGTTACGAGCGTAAACGATGTCGTATCTCTGGTCGCATACTATGTATCGGAAGAATGCTTTACGAATGCTATGCTGCGTAAATTTTTGAGCAAGGAACTGCCTGACTATATGATCCCGGCTCATTTTGTCCATTTGTCGGCCATGCCGCTAACTGCAAACGGAAAAATAGATACTAAGGCGCTACCACAGCCCAAAAAGTCCTCCGAAACTAAAGTGGCACCTGGAAATGAGCTGGAACAGTTGTTGGTGGACATATGGAGCGAGGTTTTATCCGTATCGAATATAGGCATTGATGATCATTTCTTTGAGCTGGGCGGAGACTCTATTAAAGCCATACAATTAGCTGCTCAACTGGGACAAATGGGCTATGCCGTAAAAATAAAAGGTATTATGCAATTCCAGACGATTAGAGAATTGGTCTCTAATCTGAACTGGGAGAAAACTTTAAGCATTGGCGAACAAATGGTGGTAGGAGAGGTACCTTTAACACCCATTCAAAAATGGGTATTCAACCTGAGTGATAATCCTTTTCATTGGAACCAGGCAGTTATGATGTATAATCCGGAAGGTTGGAATATGCAAGTCATAGTGGAGGCTTTTGAGAGAATTACGAAGCATCATGATGCATTAAGAATGCGTTTTAAACATACAGATGAAGGCTTGGTACAGGAGAATTCGGACGAAGCAGGTCGGCACTTTGATATTGAATTATTCGATTGGACCACGTCTGAAAAAATTGAATTTCAGATCGAACAAGAAGCTAATCAATTACAGGAGAGTATTGATTTATTACAGGGTCCGCTGATTAAACTGGGAGTATTCCGAGCAAATGATGGAGATCACTTGCTAATTATTATTCATCATCTAGTTGTTGATGCAGTTTCCTGGCGCATCATTATGGAGGATTTTGAGTATTTGTACGAGGGTCTTAAAGAGCATCAAGATCTGCAACTGCCTGCAAAGACGACCTCGTTCAAGACTTGGAGTCAGGAATTATCTGCATATGCGAATAGCGCTGACTTTTTGCAGGAAAAGGATTACTGGAAAAATGTATTAAAAGAGAGTGTACCTCAACTTCCGGTTGAATTGGCGGAGGGAGTAGGATCTCATGTATTTAAGGACATGGACTTCATAGATGTTTCACTCACCCAGGAAGAGACGGAAGCATTATTAACTAAAGCTCCTTCCGCTTATAATACTGAAATCAACGATTTGTTGCTGACAGCATTGGTCATGACGATTAAGGAATGGACGTGTAATCCTAACATAGCTGTTGATGTAGAAAGTCATGGAAGGGATGAATTTAGAGAACATCTCAATTTGACACGGACGGTAGGTTGGTTTACTTCTTTTTATCCTGTAGTCTATGATGCCAGTGGGGATTTTCCGGGCGAGCTCATTCAGAGGGTTCAACATACGCATGCCAGAGTGCCCCATAATGGGATTGGCTATGGTATTCTAAAATATCTGTCGGAACCGCAGTATACTGAGGATCTGGAGTTCACTTTATCTCCGGAGATATTATTTAATTACTTGGGACGGTTCGAGGATGGACTGCAGCATGAAGAAATTATTTCTTCCTCTATGCCTATGGGTGAACTTATTCATCAGGATATGCAGTGGCCCTACAACCTAGAAATGAATGCCTTTATCGTAAATGGAATATTTCATTACTCTTTGCGATTTAATCAGCGATTGTTTACCCGTCGTACTTTGGAAGCACTAGCGCTGAAATATCAGCAAAACTTATTGGATATCATTGATCATTGTGTTCATATAGGATTACAAAAAGTCTAAATAAGGTTGATTGAATACAATCCCCTCCAGTAGCACTTCTAAAACCTTATGTTTTCATAAGGAATGAGCGAAATTGGAGGGGTAGTTTGTGAAGAAATGATTCCGTATTCAGCCAAATTTCAGCCAGAACTCACGATGCCCTCAGTTACGACAGGTATACCAGCCATAAACCATTAAGCCAAAGAAGCGGCTTTTTTGTTGCTCTTCATGCCAGAACAACATTTGGATGTGCCTCAATCCATATATTCGTTCAGTTTCTGTACATCGCAAATGGTAATCTCTCGTATACCCTTAATATGAATAATCCCCAGCTGTTCAAATTTTGCGAATTTGCGACTGATGGTTTCGCGTGTGACACCCACATAATTAGCCATTTCTTCGCGTGAAAGGGGGAGATTTATTTTAATGTAGGAGCCGTCCGGTTTTCCGTATTTATGCCCAAGCTCAAGAATCATATAAGCGATACGGATTTCTGGGTCTTTGGTAGCCAGGCTTTGAGCCAGCTTTTCGGTATGTGCCAAGCGTTTAGTAATGGTTTTGAGCAGCTTCAAAGAGATATCGGGATTGTTGTGAATCAACTGCTCCATATCATCCTTGGTGAGCATACAAATATCAGTATCTTTTAAGGCATACGCACTAAAGTTACTCAGCTCATCGCTGTTAAATATGTTCAACTCGCCAAAAAAATCGCCAGTTGTCAGAATGTGCAGAATTTGTTCTTTGCCCTGAGGTGTCATTTTCAGAAGCTTGACATGCCCGCTTTTAATAATGTATAGCGTATCGGATGCTTGTTCCTCGATAATCAAGGCCTCGCCTTTCTGATATTTCCGGTGTCGGATCATGGAGCTGACCTTACACAAATCTTCGCAGGACAAAGAGGAAAAGATAGGCACTTTGCGGGCACAGGGCTCCTTTTCGCACTGGCAGGGGCAGGACATCTCATTCACATTCATTCACTCCATTCATAAGCCGGAAACTAAAGATTATAGCGTATTGTTGTTATTCTGTATCATCTATTGGGGAAAAATGGCTTTGATCCTCACCGCAGACTGGACAAACCCAGTCTTCCGGAAGGTCCTCAAACGCTGTACCGGGCATAACGTCTTCATCGGGGTCACCCATAGCAGGATCATAAATATATCCACAGGGCTGACATACATATTTTTTCATCTTTAGCTCTCCTTGTCACCCAAAATTTTTGTAAGCTCTGGCGCATCCGGTTTGAGTCCCTGAATGATGGCTGTTTTGTATGGAAGTGAAGCGAGGGCATCCCCAAAACCGATCACGCCGCAGATAGAGCCGTTTTGTATGAACATTCGTGTATAAGAAGCTTGATTTTCACTGGTCAGGCTGGTGTCGCATTCCTGTTCATCTACTAGGCCAATGGAAAAGAGAGGGGATTTATAGCTGTTCGATAGAGTTACAGGGATGGGACGCTGGTAGCTGACGGATGCACCCGCCATATTAGCGCCTGCTATTTTTCCTTGCTCTACGGCACTTTCCCATAATCCATCCACTCTATTCTGAAACTCGGCTACATCACCTGCCGCATATATATTGGCGAAGCTGGTTTCCATCTGTGCATTCACCAGAATGCCGTGTCCAATATCAAGTCCGGTTTGGCGAGCAAGCTCAGTATTAGGTACAATTCCGATAGAATACACGACATGCTCGCAGGGAATAACAGAGCCGTCCTGTAGTTCTACACCTTCTACGTGATCTGTGCCTGTAATACGCTTTACGCCTTGTCCAAGGCTTACCTTGGTACCCTGTTCGGTAATTCGATGGGTCAAAATAGAAGCGGCCTTCTCATCCAACTGGCGGGGCATAAGCCGATGCGAGGCTTCCAGAATGGTTACAGCATACCCGGCTTGCTGGAAGGACCAGGCGGTTTCTACCCCTTGAATACCGCCGCCGATGATACATATCCGGTTTCCCTTTTGTAATTTTGTCTTAAGGCTGTCTGCATCTTGTCGAAAACGGATATTGTGAACGTTCCTTAGTGAAGCTCCGTCCAGCGAAAGCTTACGGTTGTGGGCTCCTGTACACAGCAGCAGCTTGTCATAAGCAACGGTTTGTCCGTTTATTGTTTCGATGGTACAGTCCTCTGGATGTATCTCGGTTACCTTGATGTCGGAATAAACATGAATTCGTTGATTAGCAAACCATTTTTCCTTTTTGATTAGGATTTTTTCGCTGTGCAGGTCAGTGAATAGCCCCTTGGAAAGCTTGACTCTGTTATACGGAAGGGATGTTTCTTCCCCGTAAATAGAAATTTCAGCCAGCTCATCATGATCTCTGATCGCTTTCGCCGCGTTGACGGCGGCAACGCTGCCTCCGATAATAACGTAATGTTGGTTACCCATTCAGCATCTCTCCTATTTCGCTATACGCTGCCTTTGTTCAAATGACGCTAAGCAGTAGATCTGAGACAAATTCAGCGGCGTTTTTAATTTTCTTTACTTTTTCATCTTCTGTAGGAGAGAAGCGAATGCGTACCGGGAATTCCACATGCGTCATACCGGTTGACTTGATTACATCAGAAGTGCTTTGGACCTTCATATGGGTACCGATTAAGTAATCCTGTACGACTTCAATGGCTTCCCCGCTCCAGCCGTAGGAACCAAAGGCAGCAGCAAGCTTACCTTCCAGATTCATCTTTTGCATTTTTTGCAGCAGGTCTTCCAGCTTGCCCGTCATGTCCGCATATTTGGTAGAGCTACCGACGAAAACAGCATCCGCTGAGGCAATACTATTCAATAACTCCGTTTCATCCGCCTTATCTACATCCCATAGCTCCACCCTGATTTGGTTCTCCAAAAAGCAGTCTTTCAGGATGTTTGCCATTTTTTTGGTATTATTTTTTAATGTGGCATAGACAATCGCTACTTTTTTATCATCCTTAGTTTCGGTACTCATAGAGGCGTACAAATCAATAAACTTGGCAATGTCATGTCGGATCGCGAAGCCGTGGGAAGGAGCAATCATCTCAATATCCAGGTCAGAAACAGCTTCGATTAATGTACGCACATATCTGCGATGCGGATGAATAATAGCCTGATAGTATCCGATAAAGTCCTCGGTGATATCAAAACCCGCCTCATCGGCAAATAGATGCTCTACAGCCACGTGTGTACTGAAAATATCACAAGGGAACAAGATTTTATCTTCTATGCAGTACGTAATCATGGTTTCTTCCGTATGGAGGTAAGGTGTTTCCTTGAACAGAAGCGTCTTGCCTCCAATATCCAGTTGATCCCCGTCCTTGATCACCAGGAAGTTGCGATGCTGAAGCTTGTACATTTGTTGAATTTCCGGAACAGCAATCTCAGTGCAGACAATCGTAGCGTTCGTTGCTTTGGAAGCAAGTGCCGCCAATCCACCCGAGTGATCTGGTTCCGTGTGATTGACGATGATATATTGAATGTCCAATGGATCGATCAATTCGGTTACAGCTTCTGCAAACTCTCTACCGAACGCCATATCTACGGTATCTACAATGGTTGGTTTTCCGGTTTTTAGTAGATATGCATTATAGGTTGTGCCCTTAGATAGTAGAAGACGATGAAAGGGAACCTCACGATTATCAATTTTTCCTACCCAATAAATATCCTTTGCCAGTTGAAATCCGGGCTTCATAGGAACAACCTCCTGCTTGTTTTTGTTTGTTGTCTAACACCATTCGATTCTAGTTGGATGTGTCGATGAAAAAGAGGATTGAAATCAAATTTTTGAATATTTATAAGTATTTTTCACTTAAATTTAGTTTTGTGATTGCAATCACAAGGCGAGCGTAATAATCAAATACAATAAGACCATACAGATTGAAACCTGAGAACATGCCAGGTATCCAATCCATCATAGGCAAATCCAACTTCAAACAGGAGAGTGAACCTACATGAAAAAATCTAACCTCATTCAGTTTCAGGAATATAAAGAAGCTGCGTTTACAAAACGAATTGTGCATAAGGAAGCCGACAATGTAATTTTTATTCTCAACTTTACTCCTAATGCTGAGTTGCCAACACATAATCATCCAGGAGCAAATGTATATTTGCTTGTTCTTGAGGGTAACGGTACTGTTACTGTGAATGGTGAAGAAACGGAAATTGTCCAAGGGGATATGATCCATGTTACAGGAGATGAGCGCTTTTCCTATCGCGGTGGTGCGGAGGCGAATTCCAGCCTGCATGTGGTGTTGACCCAAACGCCAAGTGAAAGCTACGCGCAAAATATATAAAGAGGGTACATCACCGTAGCTATATAAATTATAAAAATAAAAAATGTTAAATTTTTTTATGCATATACTGATAATGAATATCATTATCAAATTATTGAAAGAGGTGTTTGTGGCCGATGCAGACAGTAGATTACACACAGGTGCCAGGGCACTGGATATTAGCAAGTCTCGGTAAGCGCGTGCTCAGGCCCGGAGGGTTGAAAACGACACGCTGGATGATAGAAGGGCTTGACGTAACCGGGAAGGATGAGGTTATTGAGTTTGCTCCCGGATTGGGCATAACTGCCCAAATGACACTGCAACTGAATCCCCGCCGTTATATTGCGATTGAACAGAATGAGAAGGCGGCTTCTATCGTGAAAACGTATGTAAGCGGAGCAAACCGGGAAGTGCTTATTGCCGATGCTGAACAGGTTCCGTTGCCGGATGCCTCTGCGACGGTGGTATATGGGGAAGCTATGCTGACTATGCAGACAAGGGCCAAGAAGGCACAGATTATTTCGGAAGCCAAGCGACTTCTGAAACCGGGCGGGAAGTATGCTATCCATGAGATGTGCTTTGCTTCAAATCATATTGAGCCTGAGCTCAAAAAGCAGATTAACAAGGATTTGGCTGTAGCCCTGAGAGTTAATGCGACACCGTTGACGGTATCGGAATGGGAACAGCTGCTGAAAGAGGAAGGTTTTAAGGTTCTTAAAATCTATACGGCTCCCATGCATTTACTGCATCTGCCGCGTATCATTCAGGATGAGGGTTGGTTGAGATTTGGCAAAATTGCCTTTAAACTTATGCGAAACCACGCTGCCCGAGCTAGAGTTATGGGTATGCGCAAACAATTTGTAAAGCACGCCGACCATCTGCAAGCGGTCAGTATAATCGCTGAGCGATAGTCTGAAGTCCCGAATAGGAGACTAATGAAGCTTTTTTGGGCAAACAGGAATAAAGGAGACGAAACCCCAACCAGGGATTCGTCTCCTTTTGTGAATTTACTGCTATGTCAGACTAAATTTATTTTTTGAAGATTTTAATTTTGGTTATAGATTCTGTACAGGAATACAGCAGCCTCTGCACGAGTTGTTGGTGCTTTAGGGGCTATTTTGCCATTTGAACCTGTAATGAGTCCTTCTTGAACCAGCACTGCCAGACTCGAAGCAGCATAACCAGCAATATCTGTGCGATCACTGAAGGATTCCAGTGCAGTCGTCGAGGATGTAGCCGCCAGTTTATTTACTTTTTGCAGGGCTTTGTCCGTCAAGACCATCATATCCTGTCTGGATATAGGGGCACTGGGATTAAATTTGTTGTCACCAGAGCCGCCTGCGATACCCAGTTTTTTGGCTATGCCTGCTGCTTCGTAGTAATAGCTTCCTTGCTTAACATCGGCAAAGTTGCTATCGAAGCTTGTGGTCAGTCCCAGTGTTTTTACCAATAGTGTCAGATATTCCGCCCGTGTGATCTTGTCCGCAGGGGAGAATTTAGTATCTGTTGTGCCATTGATGATTCCTTTGGAAGACAGTACCTCAATTTGTTTCTTGGCCCAAGCATATTGACTCAAATCCGGGAAGGATTTTTCGACATAGGCTACAGCATATTGGCTAAAATGATGAGTGGTAAAGCTGACTTGTCCAGTTAGCACATCATATTTTCCTGAAGTCACTGGAGTAGCATGACCTGCTGCATCTACATATTGGATGACAATATGCTCTGGGTTTTTCAACTCGGCTGCTGTAGGTGTATACGGAATAGCTACAGTTACAGCCGCATTGTTATTACTCCAAGGCCATAGCTTACCGTTTGCTTTCAGATTCAGCTCAACGACAGGGCGAGTACCCATATCGGACTTCGCTTGTGCATCCAGCTTGTTTTTGCTGCCGGAGCTTAATTCGAGCGTAATATTTTGTGCTCCTGCTGTTCCAGCCGTTCCAAGCATGTTACCTGGCAGGGTTACAACCGCGATACCCGTTTTGATTTTAATGGCACGGGAAGCATCCGCTGCGGTTACAAAGCTTGCTGGCAGTGTCAGCTCATAGGATTTCGCTTGGGTGGATTCAACCGTGACCTCTACGGTTTTCATTCCTTTGCCATCCGCCTGGGATGTGGCGAAGGCGTTGTTCAGGAAGTCAGAATCCATCGTTATCGTAGCTACACCTGTGCTGGTGTTCAGCTTGGTACTAAATGATTCAATCACGTTCCCTTTGGCATCCAGCACGCGGACAGACGAGGCTGTGCTCGGCGTCCCGGTTGTGGAGCTACCGCTGGAACTGCTACCAGCACCGCTACTAGCAGTTCCACTGCCAGTAGTTCCATTGCCTGTGCTATTACCAGGACTAGAGCCGGTGTCAGTATCCGTGCTGTCGTCGTCATCTTTGCTGCTTGTATTGGAAATGTTGATCATAAACACAGCGTCGTCGCCCTTATCGAATTGCACGGTCAACGGAAGGTTGCCCTTCGGCTGTGTTGCCAGATACTCTTTCTTAATCGTGAGCACATCCTGGTCTACGGTGTAAGCCGCTTCTCTAATGGATGCCCCTTCCAGCTTGATATCTGTAATAGACGTTGCACTGTTCCAAGTGATGGTCGTTTCTACATCTGCCTGATTGCTCGCTTTTTTGTCAAAGCTGGCTGTTTTCGGGCTAATGCTTGCATCTACCTCCACAGGATTTTGGATGGCCCGAATGATCAATACCGCTTTGTCTCCAAAGTCAAAGAGCAACTCAACACTGACGGTGTCGCCTTCTTTCAGATTTAAGCCGGAAAGGAAGCCTTTTTTCAGCGTCAGAGTATTTCCGTTAACGGTATAATCATGACCTTGGATCAGAGCGTCCCTGTCATAAACAGCTTCTGTGACACTTCGGCTAGGACCTTGGTTCACTCCATAGACTGCTTGTGTGACGCTATGGGCTTCGTTCCAGGTAATTTCCGTGGTCACATCTGTTGGATGGCCAAGGTCAAAGTTGTGGGTTGTTGGACTGATCGTGGCCGGAATGGCCGAAATAATCACTTCACCCGACGCCAGCACCTCTATTTGCCGGGTACCTGTTTTGCTTACTCCGGTTTCATCCTTCGTATCTGCATAAACGATATACTTGCCGGCCTGTGGAGTCGGCCACTGGTAGGCATTGCCTGCAGAATAAGTGTCGAGCGTTACAGTCTGCTGTGTACTTTCATTCCACGCCCGGAAGGAGTACGATTTGTTCCCGATCCCGCCAGTAGCCTCAGCACTCAAAGCAATGGTGCCTTCTGAAGCTTCATGATTGGCTTTGAGATGTACGGATAATGGCGTATACACCTTAAATGGAATGGAGTTGCTTCCGGCGTACTCTTCTGCCGCAGAACCCTGCCAACCGTAAAGAGTAAGATTTTGTGTGTCGCTAAAAGCTGCCCAGCCGATGCTGGATACACCCTCACCCAAAACTACCGTTCTGAGGTTAGGAGAACCGACAAAGGCAAACTCTCCAAGTGTGGTATTACTGTCCAAAATGGCAACGGACTTCAAATGTTCGGAGAAGGCAAAGGCCCAGTCGTTAATTTTTGTTAGGTTACTCCCCAACACAATTGTTTCCATGCCTGTATCAGAAAAGGCGAAGCTTCCGATTTCCGTCAAGCTGTCAGGCAGTTTAACAGATTTCAGATTGCTGGTTCTGCTAAAGGCAGAAGTACCAATGGTCAGCAATCCCTCAGGAAATTGGATGTCTGTAAGGAACTGTGCCCTTTGGAAAGCATAATTACTGATTTCCTTTACGGTCGCCGGAATTTGATAAGAAGCATCCGGCTTAGCCGCAGGGTATAAAATCAAATTGGTTTTGGCTTTATCCAGCAGCACACCATCTTCACTGGCATAAAAATCATTATCTTGTGCAACATTGACACTCTTGATCATCAGTGAGCTGGCAAAAGGATTACCGCCGATGGAGGTCACGCCTTTTCCAATATTCACAATGGACAGCCGCTCGGAGTTGCCCAGTACATTGCTGCCCAGGGACTGCACTTGATCCGGGAAGGTGATTTCCACCAGACTGCTGTTATATTGGAAGGCATAGTCGCCAATTTTTTTGACTCCTTTGCCAAGATCGATACTGGTCAGCTTGAAGTTATAAGCGAATGCATACGCACCCAGCTCTTCTACCCCATCTCCCAATTTCACTTTTTCCAGCTTGTCGGAGTGGGTAAATGCCGCTTTCCTGATCGTTTTGACGCTGTCGGGAATCGTCAGGGAAAGCAAGCTGACGCTGGAATCAAAAGCCTGTTGTCCAATGCTCTGCAGGCCATCCGTAAGCGTGATGGAGCTCAAATGGGCTGCAACATGGAAGGCATAATCTTCGATTTGGGTCACGCTGTCAGGAACCGTATAGGCATCCCGGCCGTGTCCGGCGGGATAGCGGACCAAGGTCGTTTTGTCCTTGTTGAAAAGCACCCCGTCCTGACTTGAGAAGGCTGTATTGCCCACAGACACTTCGATATTTTTTAGGCTTGAGCTTTCTGTACTGTCGAATACTTGCGGGCCCATTTCTGTCAGGCCCTTCCCGATGGTAACGCTGCTCAATTTCCCATTCTCAGCAAATGCACTGTAAGCCAAGGTGGTCACGTTGTCCGGGATGACGATAGAAGAGATCAGCGTTTCCGCAAAGCCCCTTTGCCCAATAGTGAGCAGCCCGCTGCCCAATTTGACGGAAGCGATACGACTTCCCCAGAAGGCTTCGTCCCCGATGGAAGTGACGGAGTCCGGTATTTCGACGGATCTGATCCCCGAGGAAGAGAAGGCTGCACGGCCAATGTCGTTCAGGTTACCTGGCAGCTTGATTTCTTTCAGACTGGTTGTAAGGTAAAACGCATGGTCGCCAATTTCCGTTACATTGTTCGGAATATTAATGGAAACGAGATTATTGGTTTCCCGGAAGGCTCCCTGTTTAATTCGGGTTAAACCATCCGGCAGATGCATCGCTTTCAGAGCTGTGTCACGGGCAAAGGCATTATCGCCGATTTCCGTCACCGTGCTTGGCAGCGTAATTTGTTCAAGCTTGGCGAGATCGGAAAAACTGCTTTCCCCGATCACTTCCAGTCCCTCCGATAAGGTGACAACTTTAAGCTCCTTGTTATAGGCAAATGCCGCCCTGCCGATTTTTTTCACCGAGTCCGGAATTTTCACGGACAAAATATCTTCATGATAGGCAAAGGCTTCTTCGCCGATTTCCGTCACATGATCCGGAATGACAATGTGGCCGCCGGAGCCGTTATAGCTCGTCAAAACTCCACTCACGATAGTGAATTCAGAGTTGGAGGCTCCCTCTACCGTAATTCGGCTGGTGGCGGATTTCCCCGAGGCTGTTGCTGTAATGGTTGCCGTGCCGGCCGCTTTTGCCTTCACCATTCCATTCTGATCCACACTGGCAACGGACTCATTGGAGCTGGTCCAGGTGATCGGACCGGAAACCACTTCGGGATTGGTTGTGGCTTTCAATGGCTTGTTCGAGCCAACGGTCAGCTTCAACGCAGCCCGGTTCAGTACAATTCCCTGGCTTCCGATCGGTGTGACCGTAATCTGGCTGGAAGCGGACTTTCCATTAGTTGTGGCGGTAATCCTGGCCGTTCCCGCACTTACGCCTGTAACGGCTCCCTCTGTATCTACAGTGGCTATGGCCGGATCAGAGCTTGCCCAGGTAACCGTTTTGTACGTAGCGTTAACTGGCGTAATATTCGCTGTCAGATCCTCGGTTGTACCGACGGTTAAGGATAGAGCTTCCTTATCCAGTGTGAGCCCCTCCGTACCGACTGCTTCAAGAACAATGGTTGAACTGCTGGTATTGAAGGCATAGTCGAACATATCGACTTGAATTTTGTCGGTAGGCAGTCCATATTTGGTCAGTTTGTCATGCAAATCGGAAATATCCATCGTCACGGTATTGACGGATTGTCCATCAGCCAATTTTTCATCAGCATCTCTGATTGGAACCAGATTGGACAGAGCACCGCCGCCATCTGCTGTGGCTAATTGCAGCCCGCTGGTATAATGGTTATCCTTGATGGACATCTTCAGATACGTTTTACCGTTTTCCTTATAAATGCTGTAATCGGCTAGCTTGGGGCCTGTTTTGTCATAGGCAAAATCAAAGGTCCAGGAATCGGTTCCCTGCCCGTTTGTACCTGCGACTACCCCGGTAATCTTAAAGGTATATATTCCTTCTGGTACTTCGTCATTATTCTGGTCCAGTCCGTCAAAGAAAGGCTGGTCGCCCAGAAGAGCCTCCGCCCAACTGATTGCACCAGAGCCTGGATAGTAGATGGATTTGGGGACGTGCGAATAATTAAACTCTTTGACCATGTTTCCGGCTTGGTCCGTAATGGTATACTTCAAGCTCTCTGCATTCCGCAGCATGCCCGTTGAGATACCCAAAATTTTTGAGCTGTTTCCCAAGCTGTTCGGGGAGATTGCGAATTTCTCTGGCATGACACCCCACTCCTGACCAAGCGCAATGGCTACTTGGTTTTGTCCCAGAAGATATTGCGCACCGGGATACAAGTTATAAACTGTGCTGCCTAGCATAGAGTAGCCTTCCTTGCCATATTCCGTACCATCGAAAATGCGAGGTTGTCCCCAATCCCCATAGAAGCCGACGAACGGCATGGAGAGGTTCACGCCTTTTTCCGCATTCAGCATCACGAACCCGTCAATAAAGGTTCCGTTTTTAGTAGCCTGATCGAACTGTGCTTTGAGTGCATCTGACAGCGTAATTTTCACGGTAACGCTTGCTGTGCCGCGTGCAGGTACAGTTACTTTGCCGTTCGTTGCACCGCTGTATTGTACTTGGATGCCCTTTTCCGCATAGTCTGTAGACTTCTGCGCAAAGAGGCTCTTGCCATCCTTCGTCACTATTTTTTCTGATAGAGCCGCTGTATTCAGGGCATAGGTCAATGCCTCATCCGATATGCTGTGAATATCAAAGGTGAAGGAATAGGCTCCTGTTTTGTTGTAGCCTAGCTCGGCTTTAGGCCGTTCATTGCCTTTTACAGTCAAATAAGCTCCTGTCGTAACTGCTTCGTGCACATTCGCCAAGCCTGCGCCTTGCTTACGTGGGGAGTAGTATTGTTGATCCTCATCCTTGGCAGGGTGTGCAGTGTTCATCAGCAGGGTGTGCACCAGCTTTTCTCGTTCGACCGCATCTGCAATATTCAATTTGTTGATGACATATTGTTTCACTACAGCTTCGGCTCCGGCAATATGAGGAGAAGCCATAGAGGTACCGCTCATCGACTCATATTGATTGCCGGGAACAGTAGAGTAAATATTTTCTCCGGGTGCAGTGATTTCGGGTTTCAGCTTTAAATCCGGTGATACGCCCCATGAAGAAAACTCCGACATCTTGTATCCATCTGGATTAGGCGCATTCGTTCTGAATTTTTCGTCCACTGCCAGCTTTTTATTATCCAGGTTCACAAGGAACTCTCCGTCTTCCTTTGTAATGGAAACGGCTGGAATGTAATAGGAGCTGATATCCATATTGGCTTTGCCAGCTTCATTGTTATAAATAACAGCAGCTACCGCGCCAGCAGCATAGGCAGCCCCGACCTTTTCTTGGAAGCTTATTTGGCCACCACGGGACAACAAGGCGATTTTTCCTTTTAAATCTCCTGCCTTCTGGACATCCTCCGCGGTCCCATAACCAGCGTATACATAGTCGTATGTACGGTTCAACGCCTGTATTTTGGGATCAGCGGCACTGGAGGTATCGTTGAAAACAATTTTTCGATCCCCTGCGAGAATATAGGGGGCGTCCGAGATACCGCTATTCACCATGCTTGCCACGGATAAGGCAGCTTCATAGGTGGAAGGAGCGGCTATGATGGAACTGTCGGGCTCATTGGCATACGGAAGATTGGAGCCGGACTGGTTTTGATAAGCGGAGCTGTAGCTGTTGCCGGCAGCGACCACAAGGTTGATTCCAGCGCTCGCAATCCTGCTGTACATGGCATCCTTACTTGCTTCTCCAGCTGTGGAAAAGCCCGCATTGGAGCCAAGACTCATATTGATGACATCTGCACCCATTTTGACTGAATCGTCCAACGCAGCAATGATGTCAGCATCATTGGTAAATCCGTTGATGTCATCAAACACCTTCATGATCATCAACTGGGCATCAGGTGCAATCCCTTTTACTTTGTCACTATTGGCAGCTATAGTGCCTGCTACATGAGTGCCGTGGGCATTGTCAGAACTGGCTGAGGGAATGACATTGGTGTCCTTGTCAGCATAGTCATAGGCGAAGGGCACCTTGTCATCCATGTAGATATCATCTACATTCACTTTGCCAGCAGACATATCGGTACTGTTTAGGATGTCACTGACCTTCTTACGGGTATGTTTTAGGGTCAGTGAGGGAGGCATATTCGTGGAAAAGGCTTCATGCTTCCAATCCAGACCGGTGTCGATAACAGCCACCGTCGTACCTTTTCCTGTATAGCCGGCTGTAATAGCCGCAGGAGAACCGATCATTCCTGAGCTGTTTGCCATGAGAGGCTCTATGGACTGCTCAGGCACGACCTTTTCATAGGTGTTGGCTACCCAGGCGTTTTTCACACCAGGCAATTGTCGAATTTCCTTCAACTGCTGGTAGTCTACCTTTAGCGAAATCGCATTCATAATCATGTAATAATCGTAGATGACTTCCAGTTTGGGAGCGGTTATCTTGCTTAGACCGAAAGTTTTTAAGGAAGATGAATCTTTTGTGGAGAGTGCGCGAATCTGGTTTTTTACCGATTCATGCTGGGTTGTGAGGGTACGCTCGCTGCTTCTTAGAGCATTCAGCTGATTGCCGAAAGCTTTGGGGGAAGCACTGGAAATGAGCGGAGCTCCTTGTAATTCCACAATCACGGTTACTTTCCCTGAGGGTTCGTAGGTGGCTTGTGTTACGTGGGTTTCTCCTGATGCTTCATAGGTTACTTCTGCAACGGATTTCTTGCCTATTCCGCTGTTGTTTAGAGTCCCCTTTTCTAGCTTTTCTTTAAAGCTAGGTTCACTAGGGTCTGCGTTTGCTACTACACTGGTTGTCTGATCTGCACTAGCCAGTGTAGGTATAACGTTACTCTCATCTGTGGCCACCGCCGCGAAGCCTAATCCTGCGGCAAACAGGGTGTTGCTTACGAGTAAGGCGATGAGAAAGCCTGCAATCCATTTATTCTTCCAAACCTTCAGCAATCTTGTTCCCTCCTGAAAATATATTGGTATAGTAAAAAAAGATCCATTAGGATCCATTGATGTGCATCACCATTCGCCTAAAATGATAATGATTATCATTATCAATATACTTAATAATGATAGAAATAGTCAATATCTAATTTTTAAAATTTACAGTATTGAAGGATTCCATCGTGTTGTGGAGGTGTGATGCAGGTTGTTTTCAAGCGATTCTCGGAGTCTATGTAATCGGGAAAAGATAGGAAAGGAAAGCTGTGTCGATAGCCGCCTGGCTCAAGTGCTCAAGCGGCTTTTGGGGTGCTGCTCATACCCCGGAATACGACATAAAGCCGCCGTCTACCGGAATCACTGTACCCGTAACAAAGCCGGAGGTCTGTTCATCCACGAGCCACAGCAGGGTGCCAAGCAGATCGTCCGGTACGCCGAAGCGGCGCATAGGGGTGTGGGCGATGATTTTATCTGCACGTTCAGTGAAGGAGCCGTCCTCGCGGGTTAGCAGACTGCGGTTTTGCTCTGTGAGAAAAAAGCCCGGTGCTATGGCATTGACGCGAATACCCGCTTCAGCCAGATGGACAGCCAGCCATTGTGTGAAGTTGTTAATGGCAGCCTTGGCTGCGCTGTAAGCCGGAACTTTAGTCATCGGGCTGGGAGCGCTCATAGAGGAAATGTTCAGCACGACTGCTCCTGAACGTCCTGTCATGCCCTGTGCGAATATTTGTGTCGGAATGAGCGTTCCGATAAAATTGACGTCCAGCACCTGGCGAAAACCGGGTATGCTCAGCTCGAAAAAGGTGGTGATATCGGGCTGCGTCAGGTCCTCCAACCGGAATGTCTCGCGGGTGGTATTGGCGCTCGCATGATTCCCTCCGGCTCCGTTGATCAGAATATCACAAGCGCCGAATTGCTCGCGTACCGCCTGTTCGGCCCGCCGAACGCTGTCAGCTTCGGTGACGTCACAGGCCACAGCCATCGCTTCTCCGCCTGCGGCCTGAATATCATGGACTACATGCAGGCCCTTTTCTTCCGTTCGGTTCAGAATAGCGACCTTCACGCCTTGCCTTGCCAGCTCGCGGGCCATCGCGCTGCATAGCACCCCGGCACCGCCTGTAACTACTGCTGTTTTGCCTGCCAGTGAAGGGTGTAGAGAAAGTGTGCTCATAGGGTCGACTCCTTCGTATGGACTGATCTGGTCAGCGTGGTTTCCGTCTTGGGAACAGGAGAAATGTGTCGGACCTGGTTACATGTCAATGCATCCCACAGCCCCCATAAATACATAATCCCAAGTGAGCGGTCATACAGTCCATATCCGGGTCTGCATTGCTCTCCCCACAAGTGGCGACCGTGGTCCGGTCTGGCGTAGCCCGTAAAGCCAACATCGTGATACGCCTGGACAATGCCCGCAATATCGACGGTTCCATCCTGAGTTCGGTGAGATGTTTCGATAAAATCTCCGTTAGCGGATACACGCACATTGCGGATATGGGCAAACGGAATACGATCCTTGAACTCATAAATCATGGAAACGATTTCATTTTTGGGATTGGCTCCCAGCGAGCCAGAGCATAGGGTCATCCCGTTCGCCGGACTGTCATACAGCGCCAGCAGCCTGCGCAAATGAGCCTGGCTTGTAATGATGCGTGGCAGTCCGAATACAGACCATGGCGGATCATCGGGGTGAATAGCCATCCGAATGCCGCAGCGTTCGGCAGCGGGAATAACGGCCTCCAGAAAGTAAGCCAGATTCCGCCATAGGTCTTCCTCCGTGACGTGGGTGTACGCTTCAAACAAAGCCGTCAGATGCTCCATGCGCTCCGGTTCCCAGCCGGGCATGGTTAACGAGCTATTTTCGTTAATTTGGCGTACCAGTTCGAACGGATCAATCCCTTCAATGCGTGACTTTTCAAAAAAAAGGGCCGTGGAGCCGTCCTCCAGTTCCTTGTGCAAATCGGTGCGTAGCCAGTCAAAAATGGGCATAAAATTATAGCAGACGACCTTCACGCCGTTGTGGCCGAGCTTTTCCAATGTACGTATGTAGTTATGGATATACTGATCCCGTGTCGGTCGTCCGAGCTTGATATCCTCATGCACATTCACACTTTCAACGACCTCGTTGTGAAATCCCGCCTGTACAACCTGCTCTCGAAATGCCACAATACGCTCCAAAGGCCATTCTTCTCCGGCTGGAATATCGTGTAGCGCCCACACGATCCCTTCTACCCCCGGAATTTGTCGGATTTGTTCCAGCGTTACCGTATCGTTTCCTTCACCGAACCAACGAAATACCATGCGCATGCTTTGCACCGCCCCATTTGTCATATGATAGGTGTAACAGCCATTTCCATTTCCCGATGTTTCCACATTACCATATGGCTAAAGACAATTGGAATAGTTAACCAAAATAAAATGATGCACAAACCAAAAGGAGGAAGTAGGTTATGCAACTGCATCGAGCCATTGTAGTGGATGATGAAATATTCACTCGCAAAGGACTGCTTCAACTCATGGATTGGGAAGCCTGCGGCTTTGAGGTCGTTGGGGAGGCGGATAACGGTGAGGATGCACTGGAACTGATCGGCAGCGTTCACCCTGATCTGGTCATCACCGATATTCGTATGCCTGTGCTGGACGGATTGGAGCTGATTCGTTGTGTACTCGGACGGGGGACGGATCATCCTGCGTTTATTATCTTGAGTGGCTACAGTGATTTTGCTTATGCACAGCAGGCACTTCGCTACGGGGTTCACGATTTTATGCTCAAGCCGATTGATGAGAAGGATTTTTCGGCTACACTGCGCAGGCTAAGTAAAAGGCTGCATCATGAGCAGCAGAATGCACAGCTCTATCAGAGTCGCCGTACAGGTGAGCTGCTGGAGACACTGATGATGAATGGGGAGGATGACGTCGTGGTGACGGCTTGGGAACAGCAGCTACGTCTTGGAGAAGCTGCCCATATGTACTATGTGCTCGTCGAGTTGAATGATCAGCATCCGTGGCGTCCCGATGGCACCGCTGTTCCGCTGTCGCTTTTCCAATTCAGAGAGCTTGTAGAGCAGGCACTTTATCGTTTGATCGACGGTAAGTATCCTCTCTATGTCCATGAGCACCGTAACCGGATTGGCATCATATTGCCAGACTTCTTTTTGAAGTGCTTTGAATCCAGGGCGAACGCTTGTATGAAAGCGCTACAACGAGAATTAGAGGGGCTGGAGTTACTGAAAAATCAGATGGGGAACCGGGTCTTTATATACGTGGGAAGCCCTGTTCAACGATTGCAAGATATCCATCGGTCCTATGAACGTGCCAAGGAAGCGGCGCTCCATAAATACATTCATGACCGCAGCGGCATTGTCCTGTATCAGGAGGAGGGAATGCCAGCGCTCCACTGTAGGACGATCCATCAGAATGTACTGGATTGCTTGACGGAGCAGATAGAGGAGATACGGTTGGAGGAGCTATATTCGACCGTAGATCATCTGTTTTGCAGCTTTCGTGAGCAGCATTACGCCCCGGAGGGTGTGAAAATGAACTTGCATCAATGCGTAATCAGCATTGTGCGGGTCATTCAAAATATGCAGGGTGATGAACGCTCGCTTCAGTCATTAGAGCCTATGATGGGCTGGCAGGATATGAACCTGTCGCTGGGTGAATTACAGCGACTATTTACAGCTTTTGCCGTGGAAAGCAGCCGCATGATTGGGGTGTTGCGCAAGGAGCGTCAACAGGGAGGAATTCAGCACATCCGAACCTACATTGAGCAGCATGCGGCAGAGAATATTAACCTGAAAAGTATAGCAGCCCGCTTTTACATGAATCCGGTCTACCTGGGCCAATTGTTCAGAAAAACGTACGGAGTGTACTTTAACGAATTCCTGCTGCAATTACGGGTTCAGGAGGCCAAACGGTTGCTTCGTCAGACCGATTTGCGCATTTATGAAATTGCCGAGCGTGTGGGCTTTGGCAGCCCGGATTATTTTGTCACCCAATTTGAGAAATTGGTGCAGGCCAAGCCAAGCGAATACCGCAGTAGTCTGAATATCCGTGGGGAGCGGCAAAGGGGCGGCGAATGAGGATGCTGCGCTCAACCCTTGATCATGTCCGCCTGCGGGATAAAATGCTGCTGCTGTATTTTCTCTGTGTATTTGTGCCCGTGGTGCTGACCAATCTGATTTTTTACCATGTCACCTCGCAAAATGTGAAGGAACAGCGTATGCAGGATATTTCCCGTGCGCTGGAGCAGATCAAAATTGAATTTTACCGTGAGTTTGAAGATGCGATGGAAATCTCGTCTATCTTTTATACCGATCATCAGCTAAACGAACTATTGGAGCAAGCCTACCCCCATCCCACTGACTATATTGCCGCCTATGATTCTTATTTACGTCGTATGTTAAACAATACTTCCAGTCCTGTATACCATTCTGTGGGTGGAATGACGATCTACACAGATAATCCGACTCTACTGGATTCCGGGGGGATCAGCTTTATAGATGAGCGGGTTAAAAGCTTGCCCTGGTATGCCAAAATCCCGCCCGGACGGCAGTCCAAGCCTATATTTGTACGTACTGACGACGGTACGGGCGAACAACTGCATCCCTTTAGCCTGATTCGGCGGATGAACTATTTTTATTCCGAAAATGGCCACGAGAAAATACTGAAAATAGAGCTGCGAATGTCGTCCATTCAAGAGATTTTCCATAATCTGAATTTGCGGGGCAGTCTCTTTCTGCTCAACGAACGGGGGGAAATCGAATATACGACCGATCCCAGGATTGATATCAATCATAAGGTCGTGGCCTATAGCACCCTCCAGCAGCCCAAGGACACGATAGAGTTCAAGACAAATTATGTGCTGACGAGTAATCTCAATGGCTGGAGCATTGTGACTGCGGTGTCGGGCGATGAAGTGCTGTATGAAATGGAGAAATCCCGCAATTTTGTGCTGCTGTTAACCTGCATGAATATGCTGCTGCCTACCTTGATCATCATCTGGATTACACGTTCGCTGAACGTGCGCATTCATCGTGTTCTGAAGCATATGAAAAAGGTGAAAAATCAGCATTTTGAACTGATTCCCGGTACAGAATCGCGAGATGAAATCGGGCAGCTAACGGGTGAATTTAATCGAATGATGCTCAAAATAAAGCGACTCATTAATGATGTCTATGTGGCGGATATTCAGAGAAAAAATTTGGAGATTCTGCGCAGGCATGCCCAGCTTAATGCACTTCACAGCCAGATCAACCCTCATTTTCTGTTCAATGCGCTGGAGACGATACGTATGCGGAGTCTGATGAAGCATGAGGACGAGACAGCCCGCATTATTCATAATATGGCACGAATTTTCCGCAATTCGTTGGTGTGGAACAAGGATAGAGTCACGTTGCGGGAGGAGCTGGAGCTGATTCGTTGTTTTCTGGAAATTCAACAATACCGCTTTGGGGAGCGGATACAATACGAAGTGCAGGCACGACCCGAGGACCTGGACTATCTGCTTCCTAAAATGGTTGTGCTTACGCTGGTTGAAAATGCAAGCATTCATGGCATTGAGCCACTGAAGCATGGGGGACGCATCGAGATTCATTTTGAGCACAGGGAGGGGCGGTTGATATTAACCGTGCGGGATGATGGTGTCGGTATGTCGGCGGAACAGGTGCAGCGGTTATATGGATATATGCAAAGTCAAAAGGACATGGGCGAGCGTATAGGTCTGCAAAATGTGATCTATCGTCTCAAGCTTTACTACGGAAGCCGCATTGAGCTTGCCATTCGCAGCGCACCCGGCGAGGGGACGGAGATCCGTATTATCATTCCGGCGGATCGGGAGTCTTTTTGTTCTTCCGCTCAATGATATCCATATGGTATAATTCCCCTAACAACAGAACGGCTTAGATGGCGCGGTCGGCTAGTCTCCTGCAAAGGAGGTGATGCCTGTGGAGGTTAAAGATACGCTGACATTAATGATGATGTTCGGTACGCTAATTATTGCGTTGATCGGATGGATCGTCACGATTGTCATTGCATTGAACCAAAGCAAAAAGAAATAGACCGCTCCTCGGACAAAGGTTAGCGGTCTATTTCTGCACCTAGTTCAAAGCCACCGCCCTTATAAGTGGCTGTTGTTAAAGAGCAGGGATGTTACCGCATCCTTGCTCTTTTTTATTATAATCTTCTTTGTTTCATTTTATCACAACGAGAATCCTATTGACAATGGAGTCAAGGGGGATTGCATTAAAAATGGACGCTGATGCTGGATCGGTGTTTATTTTACTGTGTTGGGCCTACTCCTATAGTTTTCTAAGTAACATCTTTAGATTGGCGGGTAAACGAAATTCATGGCATTTCATAAAATGAAAGTGCTTACAATTTAGAGTGCGCGAGATTTCCAGTGCTTGAGGTATGTCCGTACGATGTTCACACACAACCGACAAAGAGGCCGAAAGGGGATGATCTGGTATGGCAAGCAAAAGATTCGGGACCATGAGTCTGGTATTCATCATGATGGTATCTATGATCACTGCCTGCTCAGGAAGTGCGGGCAAGGAGCCTACAACAGGAGATCCTAATGAGAAGATCACGTTCACGTATTTTAATGCGAGTGCGGGTAAGGACATCCATACGAATGAGACGCGGATCGGCAAAATGCTGGAGGATCAGACGGGCGTAAACTGGAAGCTGGAGCATTTGGTAGGCGATGCCAACACGAAGATCGGTACGTTCATTGCCAGTAACGATTACCCGGATGCCATTGTGCCTGATGGCACGATTGATAAGCTGCTGGATGCCGGAGCCTTTATTCCACTGAATGATTTGATTGATAAATATGGTCCGAATATCAAACGCGTATACGAACCGTATTATAACCTGATGAAGGCGGAGGACGGAAACATTTATTTTTTGCCGCTCAGTGCGGTGGTAGGCGATTATTTACCCGCGCCTAACGTGGAACAGGGAGCTTTTTGGGTGCAGCGCAGGGTGTTGAAGGAAGCGGGATATCCAAAAATCAAAACGTTAGACGAGTTTTTGACTTTGATTCGCAACTACGAGAAAAAGCATGCAAACGAAAGCTTGACCGGGTACCTGGCGTTAACCACGCAGGATAAGTTCTTCGCTCTTACGAATGCGCCGATGCATTTGGCAGGCTATCCGAATGATGGTGGTACGATGATCGATATGAAATCGCACCAGGCCACGGATTACGGAGATGAGGACATGACCAAACAGTATCTGAAGGAACTGAATCAGCTCAACACCGAGGGGCTGTTCGATAAATCTTCCTTCGTGGACAATTACGATCAATACTTGGCAAAGCTGACCTCAGGTAAAGTACTGGGCTTTTTCGACTACCGCTGGCAGGCTGGGCAGGCTTTGAATAACCTACGGGAAGCTGCCAAGCAGTCAGGTAATGATGATCTGGAATATGTGGCTTTGCCCGTTGTGTACGATCAAAATATGAAGGATCAGTATCTTGATCCTCCATCCTTCATTAATAACCGGGGCATTGGAATTACAGTTAGCGCCAAGGACCCGGTGCGTATGATCCAATTTTTTGATAACCTGCTGACAGATGAAAATCAGGTGTTATCCAACTGGGGAATCAAGGGTGAAACCTATGAGATAGATGAAAAGGGACGCTTTTATCGTACTGAGAAGCAGATTACTGAGACTGGTAAGGATGCGTTCCGCGAGACATTCGGGTTCAAATATTTTGAATACAATTGGCCGCGATATGGCAACGGTTCTTCCCTGCCTGATGGCAACTCGGTTGGCCCCGGGCGACAGCCTGAGGTTGCGCGTATGTCCTACACCGAGGGAGATAAAAAGCTGCTAAAAGCCTATGGTGTAGAGTCCTTCTCGCAAATGTTTTCTGCCCCAGACAAGCGCCCATGGTATCCGGCTTGGAGTATCCCGATTGCCCAAGGCTCACCTGCGCAGCTCTTCCAGCAAAAGAAGGGCGACCTGCAACGCAAATATTTCCCGCGTTTAGTGCTGTCTGCACCGGGGCAGTTTGAGGCGATTTGGAATGAGTACACTACTGAATTCAACAAGCTGGATGTGAAGGAGTATGAGGAGCTAATTACGAAGGAGGTTGTCAAAAAAATCGAAACTGCTGGTAAAAAATAAAGGAGGAAGCAGTTATGGGCCACACGGCACCTGTCACGACCTCACAGAGCCATTTGCCGCCCTCACGGCGAACCGGCTTTAGAGGATTCATGCACAAGCTGAACCAGCAGCGGGCACTGGTATGGATGTCCATCCCTTTTTTAATCTGGTTGTTTATTTTCAAATATTTGCCAATTTGGGGCTGGACAATTGCTTTTCAGGATTTTAAGCCTGCCCGTAAGCTGCTCGATCAGCAGTGGGTTGGGTTGAAGCATTTCCGTTTTCTGTTTCAGGATGAACACTTTCTACGGGTGATGCGCAATACGCTGGCGATGAGCTTCATTAATCTGGTGCTGGGCTTTGTGACTGCTATAATATTGGCCATTTTGCTGAATGAGCTTCGTCAGATCGTATTCAAGCGAGTGGTCCAGACGATTAGCTACTTGCCGCATTTTATTTCGTGGGTCGTCGCGGCGAGCATTATCAGTACGGCGCTGTCTGCGGATGGCGGCATTGTCAATGAGGTGCTGATGTGGCTGGGGCTGATCAAGGAGCCTATCCTGTGGCTGGGCGAGGGAAGCTATTTTTGGGGCATTCTCGGTGCATCGGAAGTATGGAAAAATGTCGGCTGGAATACCATCATTTATTTGGCCGCGATGACGATGATTGATCCTTCGCAGTATGAGGCGGCTGAGATGGACGGAGCCGGGCGTTTCCAGCGGATTTGGCATGTGACCTTGCCAGGATTAAAGCCTGTATTCATCATCCTGCTCATTATGAACATCGGCAACCTGCTGGAATCGGGCTTTGAGCCGCAATATTTATTGGGTAACGGCATGAACGTGGATTATTCGGAAAATTTGGATATTTTTGTGCTGAAATATGGTATTCAGATGGGTAACTTCTCGCTTTCGATTGCTGCCGGGATGTTTAAAACAGTAGTCAGCTTTATTTTACTGTTTAGCGCCAATCATATTGCGAAGCGGTTAGGGGAGGAGAGATTGTTCTAGAAAAAAGCGAGTTATGGTGGGATAGAGGCGCTTCGCGTGCAGATTGTTCTTCCGATCGCTGTTACCCCCGGATTCCTTTTTATCATAAAACATTAGAGGTTGGAATCCGGGGATAAAGGCGACCGCTGCCGCTTCTTCAGAACAATTCTGCCCGCTCCGCTGCTACCCGCCATAAAGTCACTTTTTTTAAGAACTGAGGGTGGTGGCAGGGGAGAACTTGAGGGAAGGCGCGTGCTCGCGCTTCCTTGTAGTAACTGCCGATCATGGATCGTTGGCTCAGCTTCGCTATCGCTTGTTTTTAGGATTAAGCTAGTGGTGGTGATAGCAGAAGGTGCGTGTTCATGCATACTATAGGTGCAAGTCAGTGGATTTTTAGCAGGCCGCTTTGCTGACCTTATCAAAACCTTATGGATGAACTAAATCACAGCTTCTAATAGGGATAATAATCCACTAAATTAACATTAATTCATATAACAATACAAATATAACACTCTAAAATATAAGACCAATATCTCCACCAGCAACTGTCCTGATCATCGAACTAGAATGATTAAGCTATTTTTTAGAAAGGAGAGGGCGCTATGGGCAAAGGGAAGGCCTTGCACGGGCGGTTTCGGGCGCCATCGGATCGGATTTTTGATGCGTGCAATATTGTATTTATGCTGTGTCTGATGGTGTTCACGCTGTATCCATTTTTGAATACGCTGGCGGTTTCGCTGAATGAAGCGAATGATTCGATTCGGGGTGGGATTTATTTGTGGCCGCGTGAGTTTACGTGGAGCAATTATGAATTTGTGTTTAAGGAAGCAACGATTTTTCATGCCACGTTGATTTCTGTGCTGCGTACGGTGGTGGGTACGGTGACCTCGGTGTTTTGTTGTGCGATGGTGGCGTATACGATCAGTCGGCCGGAGTATGTGCTGCGTAAATTTGTCTCGATTGCTTTTATTTTGACGATGTATTTTAACGGTGGATTGATTCCAAATTTTCTCTTGATTCGTGAGTTGGGGATGCTGGGAAGCTTCTGGGTGTATATCGTGCCTGGGCTGATCGGGGTGTTCAATGTGATTGTGATTCGCTCCTTTATTGAAGGCTTGCCGGAAGGGATTTTGGAGTCGGCACGTATAGATGGGGCGGGGGAGTTTGCGACTTTTATGCGTATCGTTTTGCCGCTGTGTGTCCCGGTGCTGGCAACGGTGTCGCTGTTCACGGCGGTGGCGCAATGGAACTCCTGGTTCGATGTATTTTTGTACAATTCGTCGTATGAGCAGTGGAGCACCCTCCAGTATGAGCTGATGAAAATATTGCAAAATTCCAACACGTCCGTGAACGCTCAGGATTATGCCAGCCAATTCGCAGGCTCGGAAAATCTGGCGAAGTCGGTCACTCCTACTTCCATTCGTGCCACGATGACGATTGTGGCGTCTGTACCTATTATTTTGGTTTATCCTTTTTTACAAAAATATTTTGTGAAGGGCATGACTCTGGGCGGTGTCAAGGGATAAGCAAGGACCGGAAATGTGTAAAACTCACTTTCTTATATTTCAAAAATATGGGTATGGAGGGATTGCGTTGAGGTCGTTTTGGTACAAATCTTTTGGTCTGGTGCTGGTCGGGGTGCTGCTATTGCCCGTGTGGTGGTGGGGCCCGTCTGTCGCAGAGGCGATTCCAGCTGTGGAACATTCCCCGCCAGTTGCAGATACGGTTCTGGCGACTGGAGGTGTGAATAAGGCCATCGGGACGTATGGATTTGAGCAAGGCAACGGTGAGGGCTGGAAGCCTCGAGGGACTTATACCCAAATTGCATCCGTCTCGGAGGACGCATACGGGGGTACGCACAGTCTCAAGGTAACTGCCCGTACGGCTACCTGGAACGGGGCGGAGCTGGATGTGAAGCCACTATTGCAGCCGGGAGTGGAATATCAGATTAGCGGCTATGTGAAGCTGGACGGCCATTCTGCGGTTCCGAGCTTGATTAAGTTTACGGTGGAGCAGCAGCAGGCAGGCGGGGCTACGACATGGAAGACGGTTGCGCAGACGGAGACGATGGATACATTGTGGGTCAAACTTCAAGGGACATATACGTTCACCGGGGGGATGGATGCATTGAAGCTGTATGTGGAAAGCTCGAATCCCGCACAGGCCTATTATCTGGATGAGGTGCAAATCAGGCAGGTATCCGAAACGCCAACGGAGCCGACCAATGGTATCGTATCCGGTTTCGAGGACGGTACGGCTCAAGGCTGGGTATCCCGTATGGGTGCCGAGACGGTGCAGGTGTCGAATGTCGATGCACGAACCGGATCGTACAGTCTGTTGACGACAGGCAGACAACAAACATACGCCGGGCCAAAGCTGGACGTGACTGCTGCGGTGCAAAAAGGCAGCCGTTACACGGTCAGCGCTTGGGTAAAGCTGGCACCGAGCGAGCAGCAGCCTGCTAAGGTACGGCTTAGCGTACAGCGCGATCATCAAGGTGAAAGTACGTATGAAACGGTGGTAGGCAACACGGCTATCACGACTGGGGGATGGACGCATTTATCCGGAACGTATACTCTTGCGCGTGATGAGGATACCGTCTCTATGTACTTTGAAACGGCAGAAGGTACGGCTTCCTTTTACATGGATGATTTCGAGCTGTCGCTTGTGCCGCCGCTGGCGATTGAGAAGGACATTCCCTCTTTGCATGGATTGTATCAAGGACAGTTCAGCCTCGGTACGGCTATTGAAGCTTTCCAGACAGAAGGGGCTTACGGGGAACTGGTGCAGAAGCATTTTAACAGCGTCGTTGCCGGAAATGCGATGAAGCCGATCTCCTTGCAGCCTTCCGAAGGACAGTTCCATTGGAAAGAAGCAGACCGGATTGTACAATTTGCACAGCAGCATGGGATTGCTATCCGTTTCCATACACTGGTGTGGCATAACCAGACCGGGGATTGGATGTTTAAGGATAAGGATGGACAGCCGATGACACCGACCTCGGAAAATAAAAAGCTTTTGCTGGATCGGCTGGAGACGCATATTCGTGCTGTTGCCGCTCGTTATAAAAATGTAATCACCGACTGGGATGTGGTGAATGAAGTCATTGATCCCGACCAGCCGGACGGTATGCGCCGCAGCAAGTGGTATCAGATTACCGGCACGGATTATATTGACAAAGCATTCCGTATCATGCGGGAAGCGGCGGGTCCGAACGCCCGACTGTTCATTAACGATTACAACACGCATGAACCGAAGAAACGGGATTTTCTATACAATTTGGTGCGTGATTTGCTCGCTAAAGGAGTACCGATTGATGGCGTAGGTCACCAATCACATATCCGACTGGAGTTTCCTGCTATTGGCGAGATTGAGCAGTCCATTGAAAAATTTGCTTCGCTCGGTCTGGATAATCAGATTACGGAGCTGGATATGGGCCTGTATTCTAATGATACAGATCGGTACGAAACGATACCTGAAGCCATGCTGATCCGACAGGCTCACCGCTATCGGGCGTTGTTCGATATGTTTTCAAGGCAGCAGGAGCATATCAGTAATGTGACGATTTGGGGTACGGATGATGGAAATACGTGGCTCAGTATGTTCCCGATTGCCCGGCTGGATAAGCCGCTGCTGTTCGACGAACGGTTAAAGGCCAAATATGCCTATTGGGCGCTTGTCGACCCGTCCAAAGTACCGCCGCTGCCAGCAGGGAGCAACGAATAAATAGCTTGAATCAGATCAATCAATAGAGCTGTGCAACAGGAGAGCTGGAGCTATGGCTACCTTACGATAGACGAATCCGCGGTTGTCCCCGGATTTTATCCTGATCCGAGCGCGATACGTGCCGGAGAGGATTACTACATGGCGGCAAGCTCGTTTGAATATATGCCGGGCTTGCCGATTTTTCAAAGCCGTAACCTGGTCTGACGCGATCCGTATTCCCTACGGAAACATAGATCTGTCCCTGCTGTTTGATGATAACGGTAAGGTGTATGTGACGGTACATTTAAAGCATTAATTATGAGAAATAGAGCTTTGGAAGTTGTGAGCAAACAGCAGGTGTTGGCCTGAATAGATTACATTTTAGATATTCACTTATGCTTATTGTAAAAATGGTAAGATATATAATCTTAATCTTGATTTAATGTATAGATTTGTACATAATAGATTTGTGTTGTGATTGGTAAAAAAGGATTCTAGTGGTTTTTATGTAATTTTGATAACGAAAATTTTAGGGAGATGAATGAACTTTGAAGTTCAAGAGTGTATCTTCGTTGTTTGTTGTAGGCACGTCACAAGTTCATTTACCGGAAAAAAATATATTTATGAGAATCCGTCTATTCGATTGATATTATTTTAGATTAAATTTTATCGGATGGGGCTTTGCCCCTCTTGTTTTAAGGAGGATATTTTGTGAGAAAGCTGCTATTCAAGATTATGATTTTAAGTGTGATGATTTTTTGTTTTTCTCAAGAAGCTTTTACTGGAAAATTATTAGCTCAGAGTCTAGCTCCAAGCACGCCATTTTTGAAAATCAACAATTACTATGTCTTATTTACGACGCCCAAAGCCCCTTATATTGATAAGAACAATCGCTTCATGGTGCCTTTGAGATCTATTAACGATTTATTGGGGGGACACACGACGTATGACCCGACTTCCAAAACGGCCATCATTCAGTTTGGGTCGCATCAGGTTAAGTTTAAAATGGACTCAACTGAGATTATTACGGATTCAAACACGTCCGTGATGGATACCGTCCCGGTTCTTTACAAAAATTCGATATTTGTTCCTTTAGGAATACTTACGACGCAACTAAATATACATCAGGAATGGGATCAACAAAATAAACTGTACTCCCTCTCAGGGAAGGAATTAATGAAGACACCTATGATGGAGAATGTTGAAGATTTGGATAGAGTACCGGTAGACAATGAGAATGCTTTCCATTTGTTATCGTACAAATTGACCATGGGGAGGGAAAAGATTCATCTAACTATTACAGCTAAGAATATAACCGGGAAGAAACTTGATGAGGGTATTGAAGATTTGAATACCACTTTTATCTTTAATAATAGTACGACAACAGAAAATAGAAATCGTAAACGGCCAAGTATAGATAAGGATGAAATCGTTACACGTAGCCTGGACATGCCATATCCAGGCACGATAGAAAACAAAAAAATCATGAAAGGTGAACTGGAGTATATCCTTTTTAAAGGAAGAACTCTAAAGTGGTAAACTGTTATACCCAGACGATATTGTTTTTCTTGCAGAAGGTCCATGGTCTATATAATGGGTAAAAGTACAGCTGATCCGAAAAGAAATTTGGATCAGCTGTACTTTTTAATTTTTTAGTTTTTGTGTATTGCAAATTCAAAATATCAAAAAGTAATAAAACTTACTCCAGATTGGCGTGTTGACCAAACATAGATTCAGAGGTCAGTCTGCGTAGCTCCATCGTTCTGAGCACCAATGCATCGCCATACAGCAGCAAGGTTTGCTCAAATAGTGAACCCATGGGCTGAATGGTTTGATAATCCTTGTTGGATGGGTCCTTGGGTGCGCCTGGAAGCTTGACGATCATATCAGCCAGCTTGCCAATGGTCGATCCAGGGGAAGTGGTCAGAAGTGCCAGAGAAGCCCCCAGCTTTTTCGCCTTTTCTGCCATCGAGGTCAGACTTTTGGTTTCACCAGAGCCTGAACCGATAATCAACAAGTCGCCTTCGCCCAAGCCGGGAGTTACCGTTTCCCCGACTACATAAGCCTGAACACCCATATGCATTAGCCGCATCGCCAGCGAACGGATCATGAACCCGGAACGGCCTGCGCCTGCCACGAACACCTTATTCGCTGAGGCAATGGACTGGATCAGTTGCTCTGATTCCTCATCACTGATGAGCTGTGGAACCCCTTGCAGCTCCTTGATCACCTCGGATAAATATTGAGAGGTTTCCATTGAAATTAACCTTGTTTAATGAGCTGCTGCATTTGGGAAGCAACGGCTTTTTTGTCGTCCTCGCCAGTGATTCCGCCGCCCACAATAACCAGATCCGGTTGAGCCTTAACGACCTCAGCCAGTGTGCTCAGCTTAATGCCGCCAGCAACCGCTGTTTTGGAGTTTTTCACGACTTTTTTAACCGTTTGCAGCGCTTCGAACGGGCTTTGTCCTTCAGCTTGCAGATCGTAGCCTGTATGCACGCAGATGTAGTCTACGCCGAGAGCGTCGATTTCTGTCGCACGTTGCTCCAGGTTTTTAACACCGATCATGTCCACCAGGATTCTTTTGCCGCCTTGTTTTTTCGCTTCTTCTACCGCACCTTTGATCGTTGCATCTTCAGCTACAGCCAGAATCGTAACGATATCTGCGCCAGCTTCGGAAGCTTTCATCACTTCGTAACCGCCTGCATCCATAACTTTCAGGTCAGCCAGCACTTTCAGATTCGGGAATGCTTCTTTCATTGCTTTTACCGCATGAAGTCCCTCATTAATGACAATCGGCGTACCGATTTCTACGATGTCAATATACGATTCTACTTCTTTTACCAATGCAATGCCTTGCGGGATATCTACTAAGTCTAAAGCCAATTGAAGTTCCATGTTATTAACTTCACTCCTTTAGTGAATTTGTATTGGATGAACAGGTACATGTTCTGTTGAGTGCTGTGAATACTTTGGTTTCATGCACAGGTTTGATTGTAACCCCCCGGTATCCGATTGAAAAGTACGCACTATTTCGTAACGTAGTTACCCTGACGATACTATGACTTCTTTTTGGCCGCCTTTGGAGGGCCTGATTCACATCTTTGTTATGGATTATTTCTATAGCATGAGTCATTTATTCATCGGCTATAAACCATACACGATAATGTTAGGTTGCAAAAGAAACTGCATATCTATGTTTGAATTGACTTCAAGTTAGCTTTTGTCTATATTTGTAATATACTGGTATGCTAGAGGAATGACAAAGCGGATGCTCCTGATGAGAATACATGGGTAAAAGTCATTTTCAGGATAGGGAGGCGGGTTTTAGTGGAAGAGGTCCTGAATCAAAGGGAAGCTATTTATTTGTTGTCGGACAGCCACGAACTCGATAAGGCTTGTGAGTTGTTTAGAATCAGCTACACACACAATGATTGGGATGAAGCGAGCAAGGTTGCAGACTATCTGCATGCTTTGGCTGAAAGCCTGTATCACATCCAACTGAGAAATGCTGCGGACGGCAAGCACGAGACATTGAATACCAAACATCCATTGGTATTTTATTATGCATACAGTTATTTGGCTAAATCTATTTATTTTCAGAATAAGGGTAAGTATCAAGAAGCCAGAGAGTATATTATGAAGTATGGCGAAATGGGTTGGTTTATGGGGCTGGATGAGAGCGGCCATGAGGAAGTAGAAAGATTTCGTCTTCTCGCCAAAGCCAACCTGTACACGATTGAATTGCTTTCGGGAAAACGGGAGCTTCTGCCCGAATATGTTCAATTTCTTCACGCCAATGATGAGGAACTGCTTCCAGGATTGGTCGGAATTGCCGAAGCAGCTAATTTGAATAATTGGAATATTGACGATCTGCTGAATGATTTTGCCCAAGATATTGAGATATTTGAAGGTTATGAAGATAGAGGAAACCGCGTATATTATGTAAAGCTGGTTAACCAATTAGCCATTTATTATTTCAAGCAGGAGCAGTACACGGTTGCGTTAGATTATGTCCTTGCTTCTCTGCAATTCTCTGTTAGTGTAGAAGCAGATGCCGATTTCAGGACACTGGTCGCTTTGTTTGAGGTTTATCGAGATTTGGCAACATCGCCACAACAAGAGCTATATCAAACCATTTTATTAAGGGGGCTTCATAATGAAAAAGGCTTTAATCTCGGTAACTATGGTCTTGGTGTTTCTTAGTACTGTGATTCCGGCGGGAACTGTACTGGGTGAGCTAGACCCCGTGAATCCTGCCAATCATGGGGTGTTCTCTGCTACTGTTTAAACTTGATTGGATTGATAATTCCCGGCAGGGATTTTGTAAATAAAAGGAGCGTACTTTAACGCATGTGAAATGATGCGATAAGTCGCTCCCTTTTTTATGTCAGGATTTTGCAAATTTCTCATGTGTAAACTATGTTATTTTACAATATAGGAAGTCAAGTTCTTCGCCAGATGCTGCATCGTTTCACTCGCCTGTTGCATACGCTCCATTATTTCGGTAAAAGAGTTTACGAGAGTCGCTTGCTCCTGTGAAGAAGCAACAATTTGCTTAATTTCCTCTTCCATCTGACGAACGGAGTTTTGTACATCCTTGAGAGCCGCTTCAATGTCAACCGTCGCTTTTTTGGATTCTACCGAGAGCTTGCGGACTTCTTGAGCGACGATACCAAAGCCTGCTCCTGCTTCTCCGACACGTGCCGCTTCAATGGCAGCATTTAATCCCAGCAGGTTGGTTTGGTCGGAGATTTCTTTGATGAATACAGCGACCTGATTGATTTTACCCGAGTTTTGTACGGCAATTTGGGTGTTCTTCAAAATCTGCTCACTGGTAGCCTGTAGCTCCTCGGAATGCGCTGCTACATGCTGAACCATGTCAATGAGATGCTCGGTGATGGAAAGGTTCTCAGTGACGATTTGATCCAACTGATTCTTGTTAGTCAAATTATAGGAAGCAGCAAATGCTGCAACGACCTCGCCATTTTCGTCAAACACAGGAATACTGACCATATCAAGAGGATACCCCAGCAGTTCAGCAGGAACGTGGGTCAGGTTGGGCTCACGCCCATTTTTAAGCATCGCAAAATGTTTGTAGCCCTCGAGCAGCTCTGAGCCAGTTTCAAAGCCGAGCTCCATCCCCTCCGACTCGCTATAAGCCAGAACATGAGTACGGTCTAAGAGGCAAAGGGTTACCTTCTCACGCATAATCTGTTGTATGTAGGGGATGGATGCAATTAATGCATCTACTGTATTCAAATAGATTACCTACCTTTATTTACTAAATATACTTTTTATAGCTTTGTACCCATTATCGGTCTTTAGAGTGATAAAAGTAATAATAGCATTGAAAATTTTAATGAGTTATGAGAATTTCAGAAAAAGGTACACCGTTTCCAGCAAAGAAATGATGTGCCCTTTCGTTTTATGATGATGCAAAAGCTTCTTGCAATCGTTTCACTTGCCGCGCTGTTCGAACAATTGTACGATTTCGACAATGACCTTGGTTGCAAGCACCATGTTGTCCACAGACACATACTCGAATTTGCCGTGGTAGTTCTCCCCACCTGTAAAAATATTCGGTGTAGGCAGTCCCATATAGGACAGCTGTGAACCATCTGTACCGCCGCGAATCGGCTTGATGATCGGATCAATTCCCAGCTTTGTCATCGCTTCATGGGCAACATCCACGATGTGCTTGACGGGCTCGATTTTCTCCTTCATGTTGTAATACTGATCTCTCAGCTCCAGAACGATACGATTTTCTCCATATGCGGCTTGCAGCCCTTTCACCACGTTCGTTAAGTAAGCCTTCCGGTTTTCAAAGCTCTCACGATCAAAATCACGGATGATGTAGTACAGTTTGGCTTGTTCTACCGTACCCTCAAATTCCAGCAAATGATAAAAGCCATCGTATCCGTCTGTGTATTCCGGAGCTTCATTCGCAGGCAATCGTCCGTTCAGCTCCATAGCAATTTTGACGGCGTTAATCATTTTGTTTTTGGCTGTACCGGGATGGACATTGACACCGTGAATGGTAATATGGGCGGCTGCGGCGTTGAAGCTTTCGTATTCCAGTTCTCCGAGCGGCCCGCCATCGACTGTGTACGCATATTCAGCACCAAAAGCAGCTACATCAAACCGTTCCGGTCCTCTTCCAATCTCCTCGTCCGGTGTAAATGCGACGCGAATCTTGCCGTGCGGGATCTCCGGGTGATCCAGCAGATAATGTATGGCTGTCATAATTTCTGCAATCCCGGCTTTGTTATCTGCACCAAGCAATGTAGTACCGTCCGTTGTGATCAGGATATGACCTTTATATTGGGGCAGCTCGGGGAACTCGCGCGGAGAAAGGTTCACACCCAGCGATGCATTCAGCGTAATATCGCCCCCATCATAATTTTCCGTCAGTTGGGGCTTTACCCCTGCGCCGGTCATTTCGGTAGCGGTGTCGAGATGGGCCAAAAATCCGATAACCGGAACTTCTTTATCCGTATTGGAAGGAAGAGTCGCCATGACATAACCGTTGTCATCCATGGTTACGTTTGTCATACCAATGGCTTTCAGTTCGTCGACCAGCAGGTTGCCCAGTGTGAGCTGTCCGGGTGTAGTCGGGCAAGTATTGCTGCTTTCATCGGCTTGGGTATCTATCTGAACATAAGTGGTCAGGCGTTCAATCAGTTCCTGTTTCATACGTATATCCTCCTTGGTGTCATTTCTGATATAAACCATATTTTATCATGATTGGACTTGTTATATAAAAAATTTGGCTTAACCTTCTAAAATGACAGCTTGTGTTGTACAGAAACGACGAGTAAGATAACAGTAAAAGAACGTAAAAATGGAGTAAAACCATCAAAGGAGTATGCAATGCCTACGTTAAAAGATATTGCTCAGGAGGCGGAAGTTTCCATATCAACAGTCTCTCGGGTATTGAATTATGATGAAACACTGTCAGTGTCAGAGGAAACGCGGCGTAAAATTTTTGAGGTTGCCGAACGGATGAAATATACGACTGTTAAACGTAAAAATGGAGGTATCGGGCGTCAGTCTCGTAAAAAGGCCGAGGGGCCGATAAGGGTCGGTATGGTGCGTTGGTTTAGCGCGTATGAAGAACTGGAGGACCCGTATTATTTGTCCATCCGGTTTGGGGTGGAAAAAGAATGCCGCCAAAGCGGGGCGCATCTGGAGCGCATTTTTCGAGGGGAAGACCTGTCCGCACTAAAGACACTGTCCGAAGGGTTGCACGGGCTGATCGTGCTCGGGCACTTTAGCAGCAAGGAAGTGGAACGTATGCTGGAGCTGCCTGTTCCTTGTGTTTTTCTGGATCACCCAGTAGAGCGTACAGGTGCGGATTATGTCGTCATTGACCTCGCTCGTGCTACGGCGGAAGCGCTGGATTATTTGCTGGACGCTGGCCATCGTCACATCGGTTATGTGGGCATGGGTAAGGATGAGCAGGCCCATGATTCCGACCAGAAGGAGCTGGATGCCCGCTATGAGACCTTTTTACGGTATAAAAGGCAACATGCGCTATGCTCATCGAATGATGTTCATGTGTGCGGCGGGACGGCGGCAGACGGCTTTCGTGCGATGGAAGCGGCCATTCTGGCAGGGCCAGAGAATCTGCCTACAGCCTTCTTTGTTGCGAGCGATTCGGTGGCGATTGGCGTGTTAAAGGCGCTGGAGCAGCATCAAATCGCCGTCCCTGAACGTATTTCAATCGTCGGCTTCAATGATATTCCGACAGCGGAATATTTGACACCGTCGCTAACGACGGTCAAGACGTATACTGAATTGATGGGAGAAACGGGCGTTCAGCTCTTGCTGCATACGGTGCGCAACGGTCCGAATGAGGTCGGTCGCAAGGTCACCATTCCGACCGAGCTGATGATTCGTAACAGCAGTGGACCGCCGTTTACCGACTCGATATAGAAATGTACTCCATTGTGTATTTCATGATCTTTACAGCTCCGGATGACGGGGCTGTTTTTTTGTATGGACAGATGAAAAAACGGAATTGACAAATGCTTTGTAAATGCTTACATTAAAAATATATTTATTTTACTAAGTTTTACTCGTTATTTTTACTTAAATATTTTACTATGGTATCAGATTGAAAAATAAAAGGTTGAGGTGACTTCTTATGCGTACCATTTTGCCGTTGAATGACCAGTGGTTTTACCGTCCTGAATATGTTGAGAGCGAAATAAACACAGGAATTGATGCGAGTCGGTATGAGCCCATTCTGCTGCCACACACCAATGTAGAGCTGCCGTATAACTATTTTGACGACAAGGCGTTTCAGTTTGTTTCCACGTATAAAAGGGAGTTGGACATACCGGCGGATGCCAAGGGGAAACGGGTGTACGTCGATTTTGAAGGGGTCATGACTTACGCGCAGGTATATCTGAACGGGGTAAAAGCGGGGGAGCATAAAGGTGGCTACACGCCGTTTAGTATTGAATTGACCGGACTTGCCGAATACGGTGGCTCCAACGTGCTAACGGTCATCGTCGATTCCACGGAGCGGGACGACATCCCTCCTTTTGGGGCAGTCATTGACTATCTGACCTACGGTGGTATTTACCGCGAAGTGCAGCTGCGAGTTGTCGAGCCTGTGCATCTTGGCACGGTATTCGTGCAGACACCGGAGCCGCTTGCGGCAAGCAAGGCGGTGCGCGTGGTTGTGGAGCTGGAGGGGATTGGCGATCAGGAGAACGATTTGACAGTCGCCCTGCGACTGCTGGACGGAGCGAACGTGAAGGCGGAGACCGGGCCGACAGCAGTGACGGCGGCGGAAGTGACGCTGGAGCTGAAAGAACTGAACGGCTTGCAGCTATGGGATCTAGATGATCCCAAGCTGTATGAAGCAGAACTAACGTTGCTGCGAAACGGGGCTGAGCTGGATCTTCTGACTGTGCGTTTTGGCTTCCGTGAAGCCGAATTCCAGCCTGACGGGTTTTACCTGAACGGGCGGAAGCTCAAGCTGCTGGGCTTGAATCGCCACCAGTCCTACCCGTACGTCGGGTATGCGATGCCCAAAAGAGCGCAGCGCCGTGATGCGGATGTACTCAAAGAGGAATTGGGCTTGAATATGGTGCGGACATCACATTATCCGCAGTCCCGTCATTTTCTGGACCGTTGCGATGAGATTGGATTGCTCGTTTTTGAGGAAATTCCGGGTTGGCAGCATATTGGCGGCGAAGCGTGGAAGGAGCAGGCGGTCAGGGACGTGGAGGATATGATTATCCGTGACCGTAATCATCCGTCTATTGTGATCTGGGGCGTGCGGATTAATGAATCGCAGGATGATCATGAGCTGTACGCACGTACCAATGAGCTTGCACGCAAGCTTGATCCGACTCGTGCGACTGGTGGCGTGCGCTATATTGTAGGCAGCGAATTGCTGGAAGATGTGTATACGATGAACGATTTTGTTCATGACGGTGGGCATCAAAAATATTTAGTGAAGGAAATCCGCAATTTCGATACGTATGACGATACAGAAGGTGTAGATGGCGAAACGACAGGTCTGCGCGAGCCGTCCATCGTCACCAAGCTGGATCATCCGGTCCCTTATCTGGTGACGGAATATAACGGGCATATGTACCCGACCAAGCGCTTTGATCAGGAGGAACGGGTGATGGAGCATGCGCTGCGCCATACGCGGGTCCAGAACGCTTCCTATGCCGATAAAGGCATTGCCGGGGCGATTGGCTGGTGCGCTTTTGACTACAATACGCATGCGGATTTTGGCTCTGGCGATAAAATCTGCTACCACGGTGTCATGGATATGTTCCGCTTGCCCAAATTCGCAGCGAACGTGTATCGCAGTCAGAAGCGGGTCGAGCAGGAAATCATTCTGGAGCCAGTCACTTATTGGTCACGTGGTGAACGGAACATCGGGGGCGTTGTGCCGCTGGTTGTGTTCACCAATTGTGATGAGGTGGAATTCATTTATGGTGACGAGCGCAAGGGCGTCTATCGTCCGAACCAGGAAAAGTATCCGGCGCTTCCACATCCTCCAGTCGTTATCGACGAACTGACAGGCCACTGGGGTATGAAGTGGGAAGATGCTGTGTTCATCGGGTACGTGGACGGTCAAGAGGTCGTTCGCAGACGCTATTCCCGTAATCCCGTACCCACGGAGCTGCGTGTAGCTGCCGACGATACAGTGCTGGAGGCGGGAGATTGGGATGTCACGCGAGTTGTGGTGGACGCTTTGGACGAATACGGCAACGTCTTGCCGTTCTATGCTGATCCAGTTTCGGTGGAGGTCGAGGGAGCGGGTGAATTAATCGGTCCGTCCAGCCTATCGCTAATTGGTGGGCGTATTGCGTTCTGGATTCGTACGAAGGGTGAGGCTGGCAATATCGGCGTGAAGGTTTCCGCGCCATCTCGTTTTAGTCCGCAGGAAGTGAGTATTCATGTGCAGTAAAGTTAAAATGAACAACATTTAACAATATATGATGCAGGTTATTTCTTCGTTTATTTAAGAAGGGGTTGTCGATCAGGTTCTGCAAAGGATCTGAGAAGGCAACCCTTTTTTGGCCTGTGTATAGGGACTCTAATCTATGAGTCTGTTAATTTGTGTATTATTGCTGAGTCAGTTGACGTTGCGTTGATAGATTGGAAGCATAGAATACACTATCAATCACAAGGGAGGTGAATCCTATGGCGATTCTATTACCTCAACAAAACTTCACTATTGCGGCTAGTATCGGTAAATCGTATTATGAAAATTTACGCGGTGGCGCGAATGCTGCAATTACCGTTAATAATAACGGTCTGGCTCCGATCAATCTTGTCGTTACTCGTGTCAACGCACCTGTAATCACGTATATTATCCCTGCATTCACTAGCCTTACCCTGGAAGTTGCCTTATTGCTGGTAGCAGGTCTGTTGACTACCGCAGCCGGAGGCACATTTGGTACGATCCAGATTGCGACGGCTGATCTTTAATCCGGCATGACCTGACCCTCTATCCCTGACTTTACCGCAAGGTAAGGTCAGGTTCTTTTTTGTTTTGAAAATTTTCTGAAATTTTTTTTAGGTTGTGCCGATATATACATATGGCATAGCAAATAACACATCGAAAAGGAGTATGTCCTTTATGAGCTTTAGCAATCCGGTTTTACGTGATGACATCTTCGTGCGTGAAGATGAAAGAGAAGCAAGCGAACAACGCATGACCATCGGGGGCACGATTAACAAAACGCTGCTCCTGCTGGTTCTGCTGATTATTGCGGGCAGTATCACCTGGTATATGACCTACCAAGGTACAGTAGAGGTATTATCCTTGATCACCGCAGGCTCACTTGGCATGGTCGGCGTAGCGGTGGCTATTTCCTTTTTTCCAAAATCGGCCCCGTTTCTATCGCCTGTGTATGCAATTCTGAGCGGTTTAGCATTAGGCGGAATTTCAGCTTTCATGGAATATGACTATCCCGGCATCGTGGCGAATGCGATTTTGCTGACGGTGGGTATTTTGTTTTTGATGCTCTTTATGTATACACAGCGAATCATTAAGGTTACCCGGGGCTTTATCTCCTTCGTTGTCTTATGTACGTTGGCGATTGTTCTGGTGACGCTGGTCGACTTCGTTTTGAACTTTTTCGGGATGAATGTTCCGTATATTCATGAGACAGGCTGGCTTGGTATCGGTATCAGTCTGTTTATCGTTGTGATAGCGGCTTTGAATCTGCTACTGGATTTTAATTTCATCGAGGAGCAAGCGGATCAAGGCGCACCGAAATATATGGAGTGGTATGGTGCGTTTGCATTGCTGGTGACTTTAGTGTGGCTGTATGTGCGGATTTTGGAGCTGTTGTCCAAATTCAGCAAAAAGGACTAAGCGCCTGCGGTTCATGGATAGGTTCACTTCATATACAGATAGGTGCAGGATAAGGAATTGAGGACAGGCTGAGGGTCACCTGCTGATGCAAGTGGCCTTTGCTGTAACCCGTTAACACCGTGATTGAAAGGAACAGGATACACGTGTTCAGACAATAAATAGATTTCTTCCTCTGTATTCAAATGATTCTCCATCACTAACGCCTCCATAATTGCTATGAGGATCGAATCCATAAGAATTATTATCTTGTCCAGCCCTTAGGCTAGCTTTTTTTGTTTATTTTGTTGTTTTGGCTAAAAAATGATTATAATGTATTTGTTCATTACCTGCTAAAATGAGATTTATCAGGGGGAATGAACATGAACATAGATGAAAATTTAACGTTAAATCAACAGCTGGAAAGTTCCAGACAACGATTGCATGATCTTTATGAACAGTATGGTTTTGGACATGCTTGCGTACTTGAGCAGGCTATGATTTTGGACGAGCTAATTAACCAGTACAATCATATGTATCAGACTAAGAAGCTACATCACCACAATGTTCAGTCAGAAACCTCAGAAACCTCATCCTTTGTATGCAAAAATACTCCTCTTCCCAATCCCACATAACGCTCATAATCATGCTATAAAATGAATTATTTGAGAAAAAAATAAAAATGCCCCTTACTACATAACATTAAACTATGCAGCAGGGGCATACATTTCAATACTAAATCAGTTTACAACACTTGCATTTTTAAATTACAGCTCACTTCTTGTCGAAGCTAATTTACCATAAGCTTGACCTGACATTTTAGTATTACTTGTGTTAAAAGTAGCATAGAATCTTCCAGTAGGCCAAGCTGAACTGCTAATCCAACTAAAAGTATCTCCCGGGGTTATCCTTACCTCAGTTCCACTCATAACCGAACCACTAGATGAGTCTTTGTGTACGGCGAATTTAATCGTTTCGGTACCTGTATTCCTCACCCATAACTTAACATAACCCATTCCCGCAGGGATAGAGAAAGACGCTTCTGATTGTTGACCGCCCAATGTTGTATCAAACGCGGGCTGTGTGGATTGAGGAGTAATGACGTGATCCCTTGTTGTTGATGTGTTTGCAGATTGGGAAACTGCTGCTGAATCAGTTGTAGCTGGTGTAACTTCCGTAGTGGCTGCGGCAGAAGCAGTTAGTGGAATGGCAACAGCTAAAGACAAAACAGTTAATAATGAAGCCTTTTTAATGTTTTTCATACTCATAAGCCCACTTTCTTTGATTTTTTCCTGCACGCTTTATCAATCAAACCAGTATGTATAGAAACTATTAGAGTATCATATCAATAAAGTTTTTTACAGGTAGTTATACTAATTTACATTATAAGTCTTTTATTGTAATTATTAAACAATAAAATGGATTCCCATTCCATATAAAAGGCACGTTGCGGAATTGAACCGCGCAAGGGTTCTGACCAGGCTATGGAGAAGCCTCCTATTTTTGCGAGTAGTAAAAGAACCTGTTTAAAAACTGTATTTTACGTTAAATACATAGAAGTTAGGTAAAACATAACGACAGTAAGTAAAGGAGTGGGGCCTATGTATCAAGTGGTGCTGGTGAGGCATGGAGAAAGCGTATATAACCGTCGAAACCTGTTCACAGGCTGGACAGATGTGGACCTGACCGAGCAGGGAACCCATGAAGCCATGGAGGCGGGTCGTATTCTCAAGGAGGCCGGGTATACGTTTGATCTGGCGTTCGCTTCGGTGCTAAAACGATCCATTCGTACGCTGTATCACATTTTGGACGAGCTGGATCATTTGTGGATACCCGTACAGAAGTCGTGGAAGCTGAACGAACGCCATTATGGTGCTCTTCAGGGACTGAGCAAGCTGGATTCCGCCGTCCAATACGGTGAGGAGCAGGTTCATATCTGGCGGCGTAGCCTGACGGTGCGGCCTCCTATGTTGGATGAACAGGATGAACGCAGTCCTCACAGGGAGGAACGATACCGTAACATTAAGCCGGAAGAGTTGCCGCTTGGGGAAAGTTTGGAGGATACCGTGCATCGGGTCGGTGAGTTTTGGAAGCAGCGGATTGTGCCCTTGGTGCAAAAAAAGGAACGGGTCATTATTTCCGCGCATGGCAACACCCTGCGTGCATTGATCAAGTACATGGAGAATTTGGACGAAACCGCACTGCTGGATTTGAATATTCCGACAGGCATTCCGCTGGTATATGAGCTGGACGAGCATATAGATCCCATTCGGCGCTTCTATCTTGGTGATCCGAGTCATGTGGAGGCGAAAAAACAGGTTGTGGCCAACCAAAGCAAGGTGACGGAGTGATTTTCGATAAAAAAAGAGGACAGGGCGCATCCTCGCATCCTGTCCTCTTTGGGTTGGGTATAAGTTAAGCGTCCACGTTGTCTTCTGCTTTCTCCAGGCTGTCGTCCTCGCCGGGAAGCGCCCATACCGATACACTTCCGGCACGAACCGGGAATACGCCGTAGCCATCCTGTTCAATCTGTACGATATGGTCGTGACGGCCCGTCAGATCGGTCCATTGCTCTCCTGCGCGGTGTTTTCCCACAAACATACGCTTCTGCCCTTCGTCTGCGTTGGTGACCACCACGGCGCAGCCGGAGCCTTTCAGTTCAGGCATGCCCTGACGAACCCATCCAATCGTATGGGGATCATCCAAATAATCCTTTTGCTCACCATAGGCTTTATGATAACGGGCGTACAGGAGCGGGTCGAGCGCGGCCTGCTTGCCTTTCACGGGCGTTTGCCCTTGAATGCCGTAGTAATCGCCATAGAATACGCAGGGGTAACCGTCCTTGCGCAGCAGGATCAGCGCGTAGGCGCTGGGCTTAAACCAGTCCTCCACCCACGATTCCAGAGCTTCGTGCGGCTGGGAATCATGATTATCGACAAAAGTAACGGAGTTCAGTGGATGAGTCTGGACCAGCGTATCCTCAAAAATGGTGCTTAAATCAAAATCCCTTCCACCCAAGGAAGCACTATGTAGCTTGTAGTGGAGGGATACGTCAAACAGGTCGATTTTATAATCAATGGTGTCCAGAAATTTTTGGCATGATTCCAGATCCGGTTTCCAAAACTCGCCTACCATATAAAAGTCCTGTCCGCGCTTTTTGATCATTTCCGTCGCGAACTCCCGTACAAATTCATGGTTGATATGCTTGATCGCATCCAGACGGAATCCGTTGCATTGCAGCGTATCCACCAGCCATTTGCCCCAGCGGATCATTTCCTTGCGCACTTCCTGATGATTATAGTCAATATTGGCGAACATCAAATAATCATAATTGCCGAATTCATCATCTACATGCTCGCTCCAGCTTTTATTTTTGCCTAAAATACGATAAATTCCCGTTCGGTCCTGACTTGCATCGTAATCCGTTCCGTTAAAATGCTCAAAATTCCACTGAAATGTGGAATACTGACCCTGACGACCGGGGAACGTAAATTTAGTCCAGCCTTCGATATCGAACGGCTCGGAAATGACCTCATTGCGGTTATCCGGGTTGACCTCGACGACCTTGAATATTTCCGTTTTATCCGCGCCAGCTTTATGGTTCATGACCAGATCGACATAGACGGCTACACCGTGACGCACGCAGGCAGCAATAGCCTCCAGCAGAGCTTCCCTTGTACCGTATTTGGTGCGTACCGCACCTTTTTGATCAAATTCACCCAGATCGTAAAGGTCATAGACGCCGTATCCCGTATCCTCGGGGGATTGACCCTTGGTGACAGGTGGAATCCATATCGCGTCAATTCCTTTGGCCTTCAGTTCCGGTGCCAGGCGGGCAAGTTTCTTCCAGTGGGAGCCGTCAGCCTCGACGTTCCACTCGAAAAACTGCATCATCGTATGGTTCCTTTTCATCATGCGTCCCTCCTTCATATATAACAAGTTACCCACCAAGCAAGGGGGGCTAAACGTCAGGCGGTCAATAAGCTGCCGAATGGAGAACAGGGATCGCTGTATAACGTATGCCCAATGCTTAAAATTTGTTATACCTTGAGGGTGTATATATTCGAGTGGCTAGAAAAGGGGACGTGAAAACGGTAGAATGAATTTAACCTAACAAAAGTTCGGGTTTCAGGTATTCAGTAAACGTGAGCAACGAGGAAAGGAGGGGCGGACATGACGGAATCGCAGTCCATCAGGAACGAAGCGGGTGAACCGCTGATGAAAAAATGTATGTATTGTCAGGAACTGAAGCCTTTAACGGAATTTCAGCGCAGAACCGGTCGCCGGGCTGGTCCTTATTCGCGGCGTGGTCCTTGCCGTTCCTGCCGGGGGTTAGTGGCGCAAGAACGCGCGTCTGCGTCCGCTCCTTCTTCCGTCGAGGGCACACAGACCCTCACGGCTTGCCTGGCATCGCATGGCGATGGGGATGAGGCAGTCGTGCAAAGCATGGAGGCATCCACACAGCCTGATGTGCAGCCTCAGCCGCCCCGCAGGAAGCCAGTCCCAGTCACGGATAAAGCCCGCGAGCGTCATCGACAACGGGTTCGGCATTTGCTCAGCAGGCTGAAGCCTGTGGATACCAAGGCCCTGCGGCTCAACCGTAACGGTATGATTCGGCTAAGGGGCAAAACCGATCAGGGGAGACGTTGGCATCAGGAGATTGAATTTGATTTGGCGGTTACCCTGGTCAGAGAGCGCATGGCAGTAGTTGTTAATCCGTATACCATCCGCAGACTCTACAGCAATAAGGAATTCCGTCAATATGTGCTCAAGCGTGATCGCTATACCTGCTTTTTCTGCGGGGGTTACGGCGATACTATTGATCATTTGCTGCCCCGTGCCAAAGGGGGACACACGACGCCTGTCAATTGCGTATGTGCTTGCAACGAATGCAATCAATTCAAGGCGGCCCGTGATGTCGATGAATTCATTCAATCTGGTGTGCCGTTGCCATCTCCTGGGGATACAGATGCTCCAGAGGACTCCTTATGATACATATTTTGTAGTGATTTTCATTTAATAGCGACATGAAATTCACTCCCTTTATTAGCCTTCCATGCTATGAAATGACTCTTTTTTTGCGGTAAATTGGACAAAATCTAATTTTATTCTATTTTTTATCTAAAATAACAATAAAAATTTTGTAGAATTTTGTGCAAATTTAAAATTTCTTCGACGATTGTGTTGTGAAAGGTGTAATATAGAGGCATAGGGTTCCGTTTCGGCCTGTTGTTGTCACGGAGAAGCGCTTCGTGGAATATTCCGCAGCAGTAACAACAGAATACCGTCTGAACATTCACAATTGGCGTTTGCGATGAATCAGTCTTGCCCCATTGGGTATAGGCCGGTTTTAGCTGTGCTTCTTGTATGTCCGAGGGCGTGAATTCATTGAACGTTTTATTGCTAGAGTTTATGGATACAGGTTACGAGAAAGGAATGGACTTCTATTTTCACAGTAAAGGAGGACGTTCACGCATGTCTGAAAACCAACAAGAGGTGGCCGTAACACAAGAAGCTACCAAAGAGTCTCGGGATGTATTGGACCAATTGATGAAACCGGAGGTTCAGCAATCGCTGACCGTGCTGGTTGAGAATCTGCCTAAGTTGACTGAGATGGTTACTTTGATGACCGACGCTTATGATGTAGCCCGCAGTTTGGCAACTGACCCTGTATTTATCGGCGATATGAAAAGCTCCATGGGGGAGTTTGTGAAGCCTGTTACAGATTCGGCTAAAGGCTTGGCTTCTGCTGCTATCGAAGCGAATGACCGTGTGCAAACCACAGAGACTGGCAGCGTAGGTCTGTTTGGCTTGCTCAAAATGCTTAAAGATCCAAATGTACAAAAAACGCTGCGTTTCAGCCAGGCTTTCCTGGAAATTCTGAATGAGCGCCAACGCGAGAGCAAATAATTACCTGATCAAGAACGGAGGATGGACATGTCGAAGCAAATTTTGATCTTGGGCGGCGGATACGGCGGCTTGCTGGCCGCACTGACAGCACGCCAGCATCTGGACGCTAGCCAAGCAACCATTACAGTGGTAAACCGCTTTGCGTCGCACCAAATTATTACGGAGCTGCACCGTTTGGCGGCAGGTACAATTGCCGAGAAAGCTGTTGCGCTTCCTTTGGAGAAACTGCTGCGTAACAAAGAAATTATCCTGAAAGTGGATACGGTTTCGGAAATCAAACCGGATGATAAAAAAGTAACTCTGGCCAGTGGCGCTACGTTGAGCTATGATGCTCTCGTTATTTCCCTGGGCAGCGAAACGGCTTACTTCGGTATTCCGGGGCTGCAAGAACACAGCTTCACGCTGAAATCAGTGGCAGAAGCAAACCGCATTCGCGCACACGTAGAAGCTCGTCTGGATGCTTACAAGCAATCCGGCAACCAAGCGGACGCTACAATCGTTATCGGTGGTGGCGGTCTGACTGGTGTCGAGCTGGTGGGCGAATATGCTGACAAGCTACCTGCGGTTTGTCGTGAAAAAGGCATTAACTACGAAGATATTAACCTGTATTGCGTAGAAGCTGGACCCTCTATTTTGGCAGGCTTCCCTCAAGCACTGGTTGATCGTGCAGTAACAAGCCTTGAAAAACGTGGCGTTCAAATCGTAGCTGGTGTTCCCATTACGGAAATGAAAGCCGACGAAGTTCTGCTCAAAGACGGACGTTCGATCCAAACGAACACCCTGATCTGGACAGGCGGCGTACAAGGCAACGCACTGGTTGGCGCATCCGGTATCGAAGTGAACCGTGGCCGCGCAACCGTGAACGGTGCACTGCAATCCACTTCCCATGAAGACATCTTCCTCGCTGGTGACAGCGCAGTGGTGTTCCCTGGGGAAGGCGAGCGTCCATACCCTCCAACTGCTCAGTTGGCTTGGCAAATGGGCGAAACCGTTGGTTATAACATTTTTGCTTACTTCAACGGAGCGAAAATGGAAAACTTTAACCCCGTATTCTCCGGTACACTGGGCAGCTTGGGCAGAACAGACGCGATCGGTACGGTTGGTGCGAATGGCACCCAACTGAAAGGCGCTGTAGCCACTTTGATGAAGGAAGGCAGTAACATCCGTTACCTGTCCCACATCAAAGGACTTTTTGCATTGGCCTATTAATATTCCTTACATTTTATATGCTTGATTGGAAGAGAGCGCTGTTCTGCGCTCTCTTTTTTGTTGCATCTTTTTTGATATGTAATTCAACCTTCTATATGTCATGATGTGTAAAAAGATATGTTCTTTATTTAGGCATCAATTGTAAATTATGGTTGAAAATACGCATTTGTAGAGGTATGCTAGTTTTGAAAAATAACTAGGAGGTTTGTGTATGTTTAGGAAAAAAAAGTTTTTAGGCATGGGATTAGCAACCATTCTCATGTGCTCCTCACTTTCGGGAAGCCTCGCCTATGCGGAATCGAAATCTAGTACGTACGATGCTTCATTTTTTGAAAATCTCAAACAGCGGGCCATAGTCCATGAGCTTCAAGAACACAAGATCGCTGTTAATCCGAAAGCATCTATTGCTGAACTGCTGAATACAGCGGATAGTACATCACTAAAGAGTAAGAATAATAGTGATCTACAACAAAATCTGGAGAAGCTTAACAAATCGGAATACATATATCTTACGCTCGATGGAGAAGTATACAGCTCAGAAAAAGGTTATGTAGGTATGGCGGATAAGGTTGAATCGAAAGAAGATAGTGTTACGGATGCTACTTATACGGAAACAAACTCTTTGAGTGAATCAAGCAACAATCATGATGTTTCCATATCAAGTAAAAATAATCCCACTCCATCACAAGTGAGTGGAGGGACGACGGGAACTTTTTCAAGGGTTCAATTAAAATTTGACGGATTCGATGGTGTGACTGGAAATTTTTGGCTACCTTATGTTCATCGCTTGGGAGATGGAGAGCAGCCATGGTTCTACTTCGGATTCGACTCAACAAAAGGACGGGGAGTTGAAGGAGGATTTTCTTACCAGACTGGTCGGAAAGTTTGGCAGGGCTATGTTAGAAACAGTAATCGGTTTGAATATTCTTACGGAACATGGTCAGAAGGAGCAGAAATCAGACCTATGAAATTCTACATTGACCCTAATTCTGCCGATTCCTATCTAATAGTTGGCTCCGAGAAAATTGTCGTTATGATGACTTTTTTTAATGATTCTGATTTTTCTTCGATGTCCCTCAAAAGAGTTTTTTCAATAGCGAAAAATAACTTTGATGGGAACAATATTTATGGAGCGATAAGTGGGGATTTTTATAATTTACTAGTTTCCAAGGTGAACTCAGATTATTACTATTCTTGGGGAAACTATCCTGAATATTCATTGTGGGACGGGGAAAAGTGGTATGGAACTATTGCTTGGCCTACTTATTATATTAAGTACTATGATCCCGACGCTAAGATGGCCAGTTGGATTCAAAACCAAAATAGATGATTAGCACATCTTTAATGGATGGTAACTACGCTATAAAGTTTATAGGAGAATGGTATGAAAACTAATTTTTTGATATGTTTTCTAATTACTTTATTGTGTTTAAATTCAATAGTAGGAGACGCAACTGCTAAATCTCAAGAAATCCCTATTCATTTTAAAGTAAACAATTTTTACATCCTTTATACTCAACCTGCACCACCCCTTTTGGATCAGAAAGGAAGAATGCTAATTCCACTCAAAGCAGTAAAATATTTACTGGGAGGTGAGGTAGCGTACAATGCCATGAATAAAACGGCAACGGTAAATTTATTGGGGCGCAGCGTAATAGTTACCATTGGATCAAGAGATATTTTTATCAATAATGAGCCTGTAAAAATGGATACCGTACCTGTTATGAAAGAGAATGCTATGTTTCTCCCTATTTCGGTGTTGGTTAAGGATACGGATGTCAAGATGCAATGGGACGCCCAGCGGGGCTTACTGAAGCTGGAACATGACAGCTTCAATAAAAGTCAGGTGCTTCTCAGTTTTTTGGGACAAGATCTTGCGGAGGTAACGAATAAGGAAGCCTTTGACCTACACAGTTATGAATGGAATGGCTTAGGAAAGCTAACAATTCACGCAAACTATGATGAAAGTTTGAAATTTTCCGAGAAACAAGTGGACATCCGCCCTTTAATATTGTATGAGAAAACATTTACTATGGATCCTTACTCCAAATCGATATCAGGAAGCAAAATTCAATGTACAGGAAAAGGGAAGCTGACGTTAAAACGCGATTTCGGGAATATGGGTGAAAAGGTGCAATATATTATTGCAGCGGGACGACTTGTTGATTAGAGCGAAGAGTAAATTATACTGTATAACTTAACCTCACGGTATATAATAAAGAGAGACCGGATCCATAATGATCCGGTCTCTCTTTATATGAATATTTTGATTAGTATAATATAAACAAGTCATAATCTTAGAAGGTAATGATTTGACTGCTGTTCCCTTTATTGCGTATAGTTCCATCGACTCTATCAATGGACTCTTCGTCTTTAAGAAAATCAATAATGCCATCTGTCAGGTTGCTTCTTTGTAAATTTGACATTTTGTTCCAATCATCCGGATTTACATACACATCCACGTTAGCTTTACTGCTGTCGCCTCTTACGCTGAAATCAAAGCCGTATCCGGCGTAGCTGCTGTATCTGTTGAATAAATCACGTTGGATACTGCTTGCGTCGAAAGATGTACCTATTTTTTTAATCGTAACATCGCCTCTACTATTGGTTGTAAAGCTCGCTAATTTATCTCTATTACTGGAATTCTTAACCGTACCGTCAACATCGGCATTTTTATACTCTTTCAAAATATCTTCAACGATGTCCTCCAGGTAGCTCTTTTGTTTACTGCTGGATAGGTCAGTCCATCTGGATTTCGTCATTTCGATGGTCACGGTAATAGAGTTTTTATTGCCACTGAGCGAGATATCTGAGTTGGTGTTGTAGTCATCGCTGTGATCATCGTTCAGTTCCTTTTGAAGATCCTTCAAGGAGCTAGAACTGCTTTTGCTTGCGTCATCTTTTAGCGTCTGATTGTCTTTTTGCAACTGAGCGATGGTAGCGTCTTTGGTTGTGTTCGCTGCTTTCGCCGTGTTCAGCTCCTGAGTTAGCGTCGTAATCTGGTTGTTCAATGCCGTAACTGTAGATTGATCAATCGGGACTCCGTTGTCAGCAATGACTACGCGTTTGTTCGTGCCGTCCCAATCTACTTTTTTATCCAAAGCTGTACCTGCCAGACGAAGCGGGAGATAAGTCACGCCATCCAGCATAAATGGTTCTGTTTTTGCATCATAAGGAACCTCAGTTCCGTTGTAGATGATTTTGATATTGTTATAAACTGCTTGGATCGGCTTAGTCACTTGCGCGGCATATGTGGATTGGCTGAAAAGAGCCCCCGATATAGCCAAGGCGGATACGGCAGTGATAATGACAGGCTTTTTCATAGATTTCAATGATTTCATTCGTTAGTCTACCCCTTTATTTAAGAATTATAGCCTAGTTTATAGACTAGAGTAACATTAATGCCTACAAAATCCAACACGTTTGGAGGGATATTAGCAGATGTGCTTATATTGGTTAGACGCAACAGCAACAGTAAAAGTTGCCCTGTTTTCGTAAAAGTTTTTTGAAAAGTCGTCAAACAAAACAAGTCAAATAAAATAAGCCCGCTGTACAAGACAGCGAGGCTTGATGGGACAATATTGCGTCAAAGCTCATATCCAAAGCGCGGAATTATTTGCCGTCCTTCAGCATGCTGTAGTTAGTCTTTACCCGAGCGAGGGTGATGCGAAACGGAAAGCTGTGCGACATACAAGGGTATAATGATGGATACAGGCCAATCAGAACGTGAAATGAGGAGTGGACGTATGCTTAAAATTTTGTTATTTATTTTTGTTATTCAAATTATTTACGTATCTGCGTATACACTGCGTATGATTTTGACGCTGAAAGGACAGAAGTACGTTGCTGCCCTCATAAGCACTGTAGAGGTTACGATCTATGTGCTGGGCCTGAACATGGTGCTAAAGTATTTGGATCAGGTGGCAAGCCTGGCGGTTTATGCCATCGGCTATGCGCTCGGTATTCTCATTGGAGCATGGATTGAGGAAAAAATAGCGCTCGGCTACGTAACCGTCAAGGTGATCAGCAATGAGGTAAACGGAGGTATCGCCAATGCGCTGCGTGATAAAGGGTACGGTGTTACAGCCTGGCTGGGCAGCGGGCGGGATGGAGATCGGCTGGTAATGGAAATTTTGGCTAAGCGAAAAAATCAGAACAAGCTGTACCAATCCATTCTGGATATTGATCCCAAGGCCTTTGTCATTACAGTGGAGCCGAAACAGTTTCATGGCGGCTTCTGGACCAAGGCGATCCGCAAATAACATTTTGGGAAAATACGCATATTTTTCAGAGGATGGAGCATATTAATACCCGCACAGGAGGGATTTAACAATATGCCAACAGGAACAGTGAAATGGTTCAATGCAGATAAGGGCTTCGGCTTTATCGAGACAGAGGGCCAGGATATTTTTGTCCACTACAGCGCAATCGACGGCGAAGGCTTCAAGACGCTGGACGAAGGCCAGCATGTGGAATTTAATGTGGTGGAAAGCCAGCGCGGGCCGCAGGCGGAGCATGTCACCAAGACCAGCTAAACACGGTCAGGACGAGCTGGATCAGAGGAGCCTCGTTGTCGCTTCGTTGGGCGGGGCTCCCTTCTAATGTAGGGGATTACCCCATAAAACCGAGGGGGAATGTAGATGTACAGACGCCAGGCTCCGGAGATTATCCCAGAGGAAGATACGGCGATTTGGTCGTGTACCAGCGAGGGTTGCAATGGCTGGATGCGAACGGATTTCACCTTTTTAAGCGAACCGGTTTGTCCGTTCTGCCAAGCCTCCATGGGACAGGAAACGCGGATGCTCCCGATTCTCAATCGAACGGGCAACTCTTTTGTAGCCCAACGCTCCTGAGTAAAGGCGAGTATGTTGACCACGTGTGTAGAATCTATGAACACCAAAAGCCGCTCCAGCAACATGCTGAGCGGCTTTTGGTTGTGAAGCTTTGAGAATAGGGCCAATTGTCCAAGGCATACATCCATCACGGCTGCTCCATGCGCTGCACGGAATCACGATACACGATGTGACCGTGTACAAGGACCCGGCCAAAACGACTGCCGGGATGGCTTATTTTTTTCATTATGGATTCAATGGCAGTACGTGCCATCTGTTCAATGTCCACTCCAACGGTGGTCAGCTGCGGAACAATAAGGGTGGCATATACATCGTTGTCGAAGCCAACCACAGAGCAATCTTCAGGCACGCGGTATCCCAGAGCAATGAGCTTTTGCACCAGGTTGTACGCGACCTGGTCACAGTTGCATACGAAGGCGGTCGGCAGTGGCTGAGGCAGCTCCATATCAACGTATACCCCCTCGTCGTCCCGGTCGCTGAGTACCCACTCGTTACGCAGAGGCAGCCTGTGCTCCAGCAGGGATTTATAGTAGCCGAGGAAACGGTCCTGAATGCTACTGGTGGAGTAGAGATTACCCACATATGCAATGTCCCGGTGTCCCTGGGCGATCAAATAGTTGGTCAGCTCGTAGGCTCCGTAAAAATTATCGGTTACTACGGAGTCGATATCTGCATGCTCATCATAAAAATCAAGAAACATTTTGGGCAGGTCCATGGACTGCACTAGCTCAATATATGGCTTACTCACTTGTCCCAGAAGAATGAAGCCATCCACCTTGCGATCGTAATAGATCCGTGGCAGATGAAGCTGTTCTTCGTCCTCGCGATGGAGGATGTGAAGAATGCCGTAGTAGCCGTATTGCTCGAGTTCCCGCGAAATTTGCTGATAGATGTACAGATAGAACGATTGGCCGGGGCCGGTAAAACGCTCGGGAATGACTACACCAATGTTATAGGTGAGGCCCTCCTTCATGGACTTGGCAGCGGTATTGAAACGGTAGCCCATTTCGCCCGCAAGCGTCTTGATGCGCTCCTTTAGCTCATCGCTAACTCCATCCTTGTCATTGAGCGCCTTCGACACGGTCACGCTGCTAACCCCCAGCTTTTCTGCAATATCCCGCATCGTTACGTTGCTCTTCATTTCCTGTTCCGCCTTCCAATTTAAAAAAGATCAACATCAGCAGCGTAGCTGCCCAGAGGACAACCATTAGCCTGCGGATAACAGTTGTTCTCTGGATAGTATACATGGTTCCGCAGGCAGGATAAAGCTTGCGGCTTATGACCGCTACGAAGAATGAGGGCTTGCTTGCAATAGCGCTTCATTGCGCTGAATCAGTTCACGTCGGACAGCGGCGCTGCCGAGTGAACGCCGTGGGTCAGGCGGTGTGTTGAACGTGTAGTCCTCCAAGCGGGCGACGGTCGTTGTTGCCACGTGGATACGGGTATCACTGGAGGCGTAGTAAATAAAGACTTCATTTTGCTCGTTAACCAATGCTCCATTGCAAAAGATAACGTTCGAGACATCCCCGACACGCTCTTCATCATAGGGGGCTATAAAATGCCCGCCGGGCTTAGCGATGACGCGCAAAGGGTCCTCCAGGCTGGTGGCAAAGGTGTACAGCACATATCGCAAACCAGCGGCGGTATTGCGTACGCCATGAGCGATATGAATCCAGCCGCGGCTGGTCTTGATCGGAGCGGGCCCTTGTCCGTTCTTGGCTTCGTACACCGTATGATAGCAGCGCTCGTCAATCACTGTTTCGCTCTCAATCACAGGCTGTGTAATATCCTCGCACAGACCGAAGGCAATGCCGCCGCCCGAGCCGGTGGAAATAAATCCATCCTGCGGACGAGTGTAAAAGGCGTATTGGCCGTTCACGAATTCGGGGTGCAGGACAACGTTACGCTGTTGCGGTGATCGGGTGGAGATATTCGGTAGACGGGTCCATGTGCGAAGATCGCGGGTGCGGACCAGTCCGGCCTGAGCGACAGCGCTGGAGGTGTCGTGTGCTGGTGCGTCAGGATCCTTTTTCTCTGAGCAATAAATGCCGTAGATCCAGCCGTCCTCATGCTTCACCAGCCGCATATCGTACATGTTCGTTTCGTCCGGGTCGATATCGTCCCATACCAATGGGGCATCAATGAACCGGAACTGGTCCATACCGTTATCGCTCTCGGCCAGGGCAAAAAATGATTTCCGATCCAGCCCCTCGGTGCGGGAAACCAGAATATATTTGCCCTCATGATAGATCGCGCCCGGGTTTAACGCTGCATTCACGCCCAGACGCTCCATGAAAAACGGGTTCGTCTGCTCGTTCAAATCAAACCGCCAGTGCAGCGGGACGTGATGACGTGTGAGTACAGGGTAACGGTAACGTTCGTAGATGCCATTGTAAAAGGTGGTGTTGACCTCATTCGGGCGTGTAATCAGTTCCTCTTGCTGCGCAAGCAGCTTATTGTATTGGGTATGAATCATTTCGTTCCCGTCCTTTCCAGCATTTCGATGCAAAATCGGCTGTTGTGATAAGGGCATTTCCAAGGTCCTGCAACTTCTTTTGGATCAGGCTTGCCATCCGCTTGAACGGACCAGAACCATTCACCTCCAGGTCGTGGATCTACGATATACTGCCGAGTGTAGGCCCACAAATCCCGTACAATCTGTAAGAAACGTTCGTCCTGAGTTCGTTGATACGCATTGTAAAAGCCAACGATTCCTTCTGCCTGTACCCACCATATGCGCGAGGTGTCTACCCGATCGCCTTCCCGTTCGTTGATCAGTGAACCATCTGGCTGAACAGCACGTTCGGCTACCGCATGGGAGATATCCACCACCATCTCTACATATTCCGGGGGATGGTGCCCCAGTACGTTCATAGCTTCCTCAATCAGCCAACTGGCTTCAATGTCGTGACCGTACGAGGTCAGGTCGAGCAGAGAGCGCCAGTCACTGTCGAAAAATACCCCCAACCGCCGGGCGGAAGCATCGTAAACACGACTGTATAAAATGTCCAGTACATTCGCCAGTGCATCGCGCACGCTTTTATCCGGCCATACGCGCAGTAATTGGGTATACGCTTCCAGAACATGAATATGTGTATTCATGGTGATATACGCGGTAACCCCGTTTTCGCTGAGTAGCTCATTGGGCTGTATGTTCCACATACGGTCAAATTGTTCACCATATGCTTGGCGGGTGCGATCATATCCTTTTTGCTCCAGCAGGTGAAACAGCTCCTTAGCTAGTGGCAGTGCATCGGGGTCGCCCGTTGCCTGCGCATATTCGGACAAGGCATAAATGGCGAATGCCTGCGCATAGACGTGCTTGCACGTGTCGTCAGGACGGCCCGTATGATCTGCCATCCAGTACATTCCTCCATATACCGGGTCTATCAGGTGCTGTTGCAGGAACAGGAAAGCGTGTCGTGCGGCATCCTTATAGATGCGTTCCCCGGTCACACGGGCTGCCGCCGAGAATGACCAGAGTAACCGTGCAGTGGCAATCCCGCCCTTGTCCGCCTTCGTATGGATGTGCAGATCGACATCCACCTCACCATAAAATCCACCGTGCGCTTCATCCTTCAACCTTAGCCAGAACGGGAGTATATGATCCTTCCATTCCTGTCTGATCTCATGTAGCAACGTGTCCAAGAGGCAAAATCCTCCTTTGTAATTTATATTAGGTTATCGTTAACTTTATTTAAAATCATAATCACGTATTTAAAAGCTGTCAACTCTCCTGAAACATAACCGTTACCCCAAGGCTAATGGTTATGTTTCAGGGCAGCTATGCTGCTGTCGTTATTACTCTGGTTGGGAATATATGTCCGAAATATATTGAAATTATGAAACTTTTGTAGCTCTGATTATATTCACAAAATAATAAAATTGACATAGTAAGCGTTATCATAATAAAATGATTTTGTTAGTTTAACGATAACCTTATTTTAAAAGAAGGAGGGGTCGTTTTATGAAGTTGTCCAAGGTTTTGGTGCCGTTACTATCGGTGCTATTGTTAGCGGGGTTGTTTGCAGGGTGTGCCCCAAAAGGATCAGATACGCCAGCAGCCAGCTCTGATCCGAAGGATGTGGAGGGCGAAATCACGATCATCACACAGCGGACAGACATTGTGGATACGGTGTTTCAGGACTACGCCAAGGCATTTAACAAGCTTTATCCAAAGGTGAAGGTCAATTTTCAGGCATTAGCCGATTATGAGAGCCAAATTAAAATTCGGATGGGGACACGAGATTACGGAGATGTTTTGCTTATTCCTACCAGCATTCCCATTGCAGAGCTACCTGAATTTTTCGAACCACTAGGCACTTATGAGGAGATGAAGAGCAAGTATACCGGCATTGAAGAACGTATGGTGGACAATAATGTCTACGGTATTCCAGTAGCAATGACGTATTCCGGTGTGATTTATAACAAAAATGTGTTCAAGGATGCGGGAATCACGCAACTTCCTAAAACCCCGGATCAATTTTTGAAAGCGCTACAGCAGATTAAGGACAAAACCAAGGCGGTGCCGCTGTTTACGAACTATGCCTCCGGTTGGGCACTGACCCAGTGGGAAGCCGATTTGGCTACAGTGGCAGGTACGAAGGAATATGTGAATGTCACACAGCCGAGTACAGACGACAATTTCACGAAGGGTCAGCCTCACTATGAGCTGTATAAGATCATGTACGATGCCGCTAAAAATGGCCTGATCGAAAAAGACCCGACCACCACGGATTGGGAAACCTCCAAGGCGGATATGGCTCAAGGCAAAATCGGTACGATGGTACTCGGCTCCTGGGCGATTGACCAGATCAAAAGCACAGCGACCAACAAGGATGATATCGGCTTTATGCCTTTTCCGACCAATACCTCCAAGGTGCTTGTGCTGTTGGCAGGGGATTACAACCTCGGCATTAACGTAAACAGTGAAAATAAAGCAGCAGCCCGTGCCTGGGTGAATTGGTTTACCGAGAAGTCCAATTATGCCGTAGAGCAGTCGGGCAGCATTAGTCCGCTGAAGGGTGCGGAATTGCCTGACATTTTGAAGCAATACGAGGATCAAGGAGTTGTCTTTGAAACGCTCACTCCTTCTCCAAAAGGGCAGGAAGGGATTGTCAATAAAATCGACACAAAGGGAGAAATCGGTTTGTGGCAGCCGGACTTCAAGAAACGCATTATTGAGGCAGCGCTCGGTAACCGCCCGGAATCGTATGACACCATTATGAAGGATCTGAACGACGCATGGGTGAAGGCGCGTGCAGAAGTGGCTGCGAAGGAAGCCAAATAGTCATCTGAACTGACGATAGAAAGGATCGACGTAGCAGTCGATGGACGGATAGCCAGGAGGTGCAGCATGTTTAAATTTTCGAATCTTAGCTACTCCAAACAAAGAATGGCGATTATTGCAGCCTTTTCATTTATTCCGCTGGCGCTGCTGGTCACTTTTGCGTACTTGCCGGTGATCAACATGTTCAAATACAGCTTTTCGGACTGGAACGGCTACAGTAAGCGTCTGGAATATGTGGGCTTTGAAAACTATATCAAAATCTTTACCGACCCTGAGTATTTCTCGGTGTTTAAGGTCAGTCTATATTACTTTGTCGCTACGTTTGTACAGATGGGATTGGCCCTTTATTTTGCAACCATTCTCAGCTTTCAAACCTGGTTTAAAAATGTGTTTAAGGGCATTTTATTTTTCCCTTCCCTGATGAACGGGGTGGCGATTGGTTTTATTTTTCTATTCTTCTTCAAGCCGGATGGCACACTGGATACACTACTTCAGGCATTGGGGTTGGAATCGTATATCAAGCTATGGCTGGGCAACCCGGAGATTATCAATATTTCGCTGGCTGGCACGTCGATTTGGAGATACATGGGCTTTAACTTTATTGTGTTTCTCGGTGCGATTTCCTCCATATCAAGTGATCTGTATGAAGCGTCTGATATGGACGGGGCCAACCGCTGGCATCAGTTTCGGTACATTATTTTGCCAAGTATCAAGCGGATTTTGCAGCTGAATCTCATCCTGGCGATTAGTGGTGCGATCAGTGCATTCGATATTCCGTATATTATGACCGGCGGCTCCAATGGCAGTAAAACGTTTGTCATTCAGACGATTGACGTGGCGTTCAAGTACAGCAAGGTCGGTCTGGCCTCGGCGATGGCGGTTATTTTGCTGCTGATCGTGATTGTAGTTACGCTGCTGCAACGTTTGCTGATTCGGGGAGAGGAGGATTAACCGTGTATATGCTGAAAAGAACGCTGGCGAACGGCATTAAGTATGCCGCACTGTTGCTGAGTGCGTTCGTCGCTCTATTGCCGATTATCGTGATATTATTTGCTTCCTTGAAGACAAAGGCTGAATATGCGGCAACCAGTCCTCTGACTCCTCCGAACAATTGGTTCAATTGGGCGAACTATGCCAAAGCCTTTGTGAACGGCAACATGCTGACCGGATTTGTGAACACGGCCTTTATTCTGATCATTTCGATCATCGGCGCGACGTTGACCGGCTCTATGATCGCGTATATTTTGAATCGTTTTAAATTTAAAGGCAAAAGTCTCATGCTGGGTGCGTTTTTGCTCGCAACCCTCATTCCGGGGGTAACGACACAGGTATCGACATTCCAGATTATCAACAAGCTGGAGCTGTTTAACACGCCTTGGGCAGCTATTTTGCTGTATTTGGGAACCGATATTATTGCGGTGTATATTTTTCTGCAATTTCTGGATTCCATCGCGGTGGCGCTGGATGAATCAGCCATGCTGGATGGGGCCTCTTATCTGACCATCTACTGGCGCATTATTTTGCCCCTGCTCAAGCCCGCCATTGTGACGGTCATTATTATCAAAGGGGTTAATATTTACAACGATTTTTACACCCCGTTTCTGTATATGCCCAAAACAAGCCTTCAGGTCATTTCGACGGCGTTGTTCAAGTTTAAAGGGCCGTATGGCTCGCAATGGGAAGTGATCAGCGCGGGTATAATCATTGCTATTATTCCGACGTTAATTGCATTTTTGGCATTACAAAAATATATCTATAACGGATTTGCACAGGGTTCAGTGAAATAGAAAAAACGATAAAATCAAGTGTCTCGGTGAGAGGAGAGCATATGTATGAGTAAATTGAATGTGGATTTGGATGTAGGTAACGTACGAATTGTGGGAGACAGTCTGCCGGAAATGCCGTGGCAAGATAAGCCTGAAGGCAGTGAGGCTCCGGTATGGAGACATAGTGAGAATCCGGTCATTGGACGGAATCCGGTGCCGGGCATTGCCCGTATTTTCAACAGTGCAGTAGCTCCGTATGAGGGGCGGTTTGTGGGAGTGTTTCGGGCGGAAACGATTAATGGACGCCCGCATTTGCATCTGGGCTGGAGTGACGACGGGCTGGCGTGGGACATTGAAACGGAACGTTTGCATTTGGTTGATGAGGAGGGAAATGATTACCAACCCAATTATGCTTACGATCCGCGTCTGGTCCGAGTGGAGGACACGTATTATATCATCTGGTGTACAGATTTTTACGGTGCGGCGTTGGGTATGGCGCAAACGAAGGATTTTAAAAGCTTTGTACGATTGGAAAATCCGTTCCTGCCGTTTAATCGCAATGGTGTGCTGTTACCTCGTAAGCTAAACGGAAATTATGTGTTGCTATCCCGTCCGAGCGACAGCGGTCATACGCCGTTCGGCGATATTTTTCTCAGTGAAAGCCCGGATCTGGTGTATTGGGGCAAGCATCGCCATGTGATGAGCAAGGGCGGACAGGGCTGGTGGCAATCGGTGAAGATTGGCGGCGGGCCAGCTCCGATTGAGACGACCGATGGCTGGCTGATGTTCTACCACGGGGTGACGGGCACGTGTAATGGGCTGGTATACAGCATGGGAGTAGCCGTTCTTGACCTGGATGATCCATCTAAGGTTAAATATCGTTCCTCCAATTTCGTGTTGACCCCAGAGGAATGGTACGAGGAAAGGGGCTTTGTGCCGAATGTGGTATTCCCGTGTGCTACGCTGCATGATGCGGACACCGGACGGATTGCAATTTACTATGGAGCCGCCGATACGTATGTAGGTGTCGCATACACGACAGTATCCGACATGATGAAGTATGTCATCGCAACGGATGAAGTGGTCGCAGACGACCATGAGTCGGGCCGAATGTAGGAGGGAACTTGAATGCCGGAGGATATGTCTTTACAGCAATTGCAGTCGTATACGGGCAGTAGTCCGAAGCCGCCGGATTTTGATGCGTACTGGGAACGGGCGCTACAGGAGCTGGAGCGGCAGCCGCTGGATATTACGCTGGAGCCAGCCGATTTTGTCTCTCCGCTGGTGGAGTGCTTTCATTTGTATTTTACAGGAGTAGGCGGAGCGAAGGTTCATGGAAAGCTCGTCCGACCCAAGCATTTTACAGAAAAAGGTCCGGCTTTGGCGATGTTTCATGGATATTCCTCTGACAGTGGCGACTGGTTCGACAAGGTGAGCTATGCGGCACATGGATTTACCGTACTGGCTCTGGATTGTCGGGGGCAAGGCGGTTTGTCTGAGGACAACTTGCAGATTCAGGGAACGACGATTCGCGGGCATATTATCCGGGGAATCGACGACCCAGACCCGGATCGGCTCTATTACCGCAATGTATTTCTGGATACCGTGCAGACGGTGCGCATTCTGATGTCGATGGAGCAGGTAGACCCTGATCGAATCGGCGCATTCGGCTGCTCCCAAGGGGGAGCATTGACGGTTGCCTGCGCAGCATTGGAGCCACGTGTGCGTGTAGCGGTTCCGGTATATCCGTTCCTGTCGGACTATAAAAGAGCTTGGGCGCTGGATGCCACCACGTCTGCATATGAGGAACTGGTGTATTATTTTCGATTGTTTGATCCGAATCATGTGCGCGAGGAGGAGCTGTTTCACCGATTAGGCTACATTGACATTCAACATTTGGCAGATCGTATTCGCGGTCGGGTGCTATTTGTGACGGGGCTGTCGGATACGGTTTGTCCGCCCTCCACACAGTATGCGGTGTACAATAAAATCGCGTCGGACAAGGAAATGCTCCTGTATCACGAATACGGCCATGAATACTTACCGTATCTATCGGATCGCGCCATGAGTGAATTTTTACAGCTTTAGGGGGTTGAACTTCGGGTTCGGCTCCTTTATAGTAATATCTATAACCTTCGTGATGCGTGATCAATGAATGTCCCATTTGTATAACCTCAATAATATGGTTTGAGGGTCTCTACCAGGAACCGATAAATCCTGATTACAAAAAATGTGCGTCTTTGTACATTTCTTGTGGTCAGGATTTTTTTACGTATATCGAGGGATTTACATGATAGCAAAGGAGCTTATGTAATGAACTTTAAAGTAGTTATCTTAACGATTGCGACCTTTACGGTCGGGCTGGTGGAGTTAATTATCGGTGGCGTCCTGCCCCAGATTGCGCAGGATTTGAATGTCTCCGTAAGCACGGCGGGACAGCTTATTATGATCTATGCGCTTGTCTATGCTATCGCCGGGCCGACATTATTGGCGCTGACCGCCAGAATTGAACGAAAACGGCTGTATTTATGGTCGATGTTTATTTTTATTCTGGGAAGCCTGTTGGCCTTCTGGAGTCCGAATTATGCGGTTTTATTTATATCCCGTATCGTTACCGCCGCAAGTGGATCATTGATTGTGACGTTATCGCTGACGATTGCCGTCAAGGTGGTGTCCAAGGCTTATCAGGCCCGGGTTCTCGGTGTGATCTCCATGGGGGTTAGCTCGTCCATCGTGCTTGGTATTCCAGCCGGGGTACTGATTGGAAATGCATTTGGCTGGCGGGTGCTGTTCCTGATTATCGCCGTGTTGACAGTGGTTGCTATGATCGTCATCAGTTTGTTTATGGAGCGGATTCCGACGGAGCAGGCTGTACCTATGCGCGAGCAATTGAAATCCTTGAAAAATGTTAAAGTCATCAGTGCTCATCTGGTTACTGCGCTGACATTGGCAGGGCATTACACGCTGTATGCGTATTTCACTCCATTTATGGAGAATATGATGGGCTTGAACGCATCGTGGATTAGTGTCGCTTATTTTGTATTTGGACTTTCGGCCGTTGGGGGCGGTTTTATTGGCGGCTCTTTGGCGGATCGTTTTGGCACAGCGAAAAGTATTTTGATTATTGTGGGCGTATTTATCGCCGTGATGTTCTTGCTGCCATTCTCGGTTCACTCGATGTATGTATTTGTGCCGTTGCTGATTATTTGGGGAATATTGAGCTGGGCCTTGTCCCCGCCGATGCAGAGCTATCTTATCGAAAATGCCCCCGAATCGGGTAGTATTCAGCAAAGCTTCAATTTCTCCGCTCTCCAGATCGGGATTGCCCTCGGCTCAGCCCTGGGAGGTGCGGTAATTGAGAATAGTGAATCGGTTGCCACGAATGCCTGGGTAGGCGGGGTTTTTGTGATTGTTGCTTTTGTATGCGGCGTATTTTCGATTACCAGAACTGGGACATCGAAGGCCATCAGAGGGCACGGGCACCAATCCATATTATAGCTTGATCCGGCATTCCCCTCTTTTATTATGCAAAAAACTATGTTATGCTACACGCAATTATGAAGAAGGAGGTGAGGTAGGTGAATCACGAGATGCTGAACAACCGTATTAGCCAGCTGCCGATTGCTATGGCTGGCATTATGCATGCTTTTCCATACAACGGGAGAAGTCTGTCCAATTTTAATCATACGGTTGTAAACATCGCGAGAAGACGCCTACCTTAACTCGAACGGATTGCTATATCATCCAAAGAGTCGCGGGCTACTAGCTCCTGCGGCTCTTTTTGTGTTGCGCGGGTAAGGGTCTTCCTAAATAAAGGAGAGCCTAGACATGTATATTGTGAACGGTCAACAATTGAAAAAATACCACGGTGCCAATCTGATTCTGGACGGTGCATCGTTTGATATTCATACGGGGGAAAAGGTGGGGCTCATCGGTCGCAACGGAAGCGGCAAAACCACCCTGTTACGCCTCATTGCGCGTTTATCTCGACCGGATGAAGGGCAGCTCGTCATCGCCAAGAATACGAAAATTGGCTATTTGCCGCAAATCCCGGCGGAGTTTGAACACTTGAGTGTGTATGAAACGCTGGCTTACGCCTATCGTGAGTTGAAGGATTGCCGTAATCAGATGAGTGAGTTGGAGTGTGAAATGTCCGATCCGGTTGTAGCTGCGAATGCGGATTGTTTGGAAAAGCTGCTGCAATCGTATGCAGCCTTGCAAGAACGGTTTGAGCGAAGCGGCGGCTATGAAATGGACGCGAATATCGACCAGGTAGCCGACGGGCTGCGTATTCCCAAAGCCATGTATACGCGCAGCTTCGGTTTGCTCTCCGGCGGTGAGAAAACGAAAATTGCACTCGCGTCCCAACTCATCGGACGACCGGATCTGCTGCTGCTGGATGAGCCGACCAACCATTTGGATTTAAAAGGTTTGGAATGGCTGGAGCAATTTTTGCAAGGCTATACGGGCGCGTGTGTGGTTGTATCCCATGATCGTTATTTTCTGGATCGCGTTGCCGTCAAGATGATTGAGCTGGAGGATGGCGAGGCGTTTACGTATTATGCGAACTACAGTGGCTACGTCAAGGAGAAGGAAGAACGGCTGCTGCTACAATTCGAGGACTACAAGGAACAACAAAAGCGGATCAAGAAGATGAAAGAGGCCATTCGGCGTCTTGAAGAGTGGGGACGCAATGGGGATAACGAAAAGTTTTTTAAAAAAGCGAACTCGATTCGTAAGGCGCTGGAGCGTATGGAGCTGGTGAAGCGGCCTGTACTGGACCCGCAAGGGGCTGAGTTTAATTTGAGACTGGAGGACCGTTCGGGCCGGCGCGTGCTGCATTTCGAAGAAATGGCCAAAGCCTATGGGGAGCGCCAGATATTAAAAGGGGCTACGGGCAGTCTGGAATTTGGCGAAAAGGTGGCTTTGTTAGGAGATAACGGTTCTGGAAAAACGACGCTGCTCAAGCTGCTGCTTGGTCAGGAGAGTGCGGATGCAGGCATGGTGCAATGGGGCGCACGCGTGGAGTATGGATATTTGGCGCAGCAGGAAGGAGAGCGGGACAGTCGTGCGACCGTGCTTGTGTACTTTAAGGAAGAAGCGGGTGTGGAGGAAGGCGAGGCACGCGGACTGCTGGCGAAGTATTTGTTCTACGGAGCAGATGTGTTTAAGCCTGTTAGCATGCTGTCCGGTGGAGAATGGTCCCGCTTGCGGTTGGCGTTGCTGGTCATGAAAAAGCCGAATTTGCTGGTGCTGGATGAGCCGACCAACCACTTGGACATCGACTCACGCGAGGCGCTGGAGGAAGCGCTGGAAAGCTACACGGGAACCGTGCTGGCGATTTCGCACGACCGTTATTTTGTGAACAAGCTGGCCGGGCGCGTCTGGGAGCTGGAGGACGGAAAGCTGGCCTCTTATCTGGGCGGCTTCGATGAATACCGGGTGAAGAAGCGGGAACTGGAACACGCCCGCCTCCTGAGCGCAGGAGATGTCGGGGCACGCAGCATGGCATCCGGAAGCAGAGCCGCTGTAGGTGGCTGCTCTGGCTTGGACGGGGCTGCATCTGCCAGAGCAGCCGGCAACGGAACGGCTTCGGCTGTGCGGACAGGAGCGCCTGCCGGGGCCGATGCGAGCCGCTTGGACTCGCCCGCCGCAGGTGGCGGGTCATCCGCTGGCACGGGGGCAGACGGAGCGAGGGCCGCCGCGAAGTCGTCCCGTACGCCCGCCATATCCAGCGAGCGGCTGGAGCGGGCGATTGCCGCCAAGGAAGCGGAATTGGCGGCGGCGGATGCCGAACTGGAGCAGCTCGGTACAAGCAGCGACACGATGCGCATGGCGGAGCTGTGGGACGCGCGTGAACGACTGCAAGCGGAGCTGGACACGCTGCTCGGCGAGTGGATTGAACTGGAGTAGGTGGCGGGATGGTCACTGGATGAGCATTGCTAGAACAACAAAGGTATAATTTTATACAAAGCATAGCCCTGAGGTAGAACGTTCACCGAGGGGCTATGCTTTGTATGGTTAAAGAGATCGTTAGTGAAAATTAATAGCCAATATATTAACATAAATGAATATTTATAAATTATATTCATGCTTTTGGTATATACCTTTTTCATTTTGCAACATGTGATATCTTTGTGTCTGTAGAAATAAATCCAATAATTGTTATAAGAAGTTTTGGTTTCCAACAAAGAACATACATACAGATTGTCCACGTAGTATATGGCAATATTTCGAGTGGGTGACGATCTGGTCGGGGTGTTGTTCATATAAATCCTTCGACGGGCGAGTTTTTGGCAGCTCGTTGAAAATGAAGGGTACGTCTAAAAACGAAAGGGGGAGAATGCAATGGCTGACAATTTATTTGATCTGGATGTTCAAGTAAACAAATCTCAAGGTTCTGTGGAACCTCAACTTACTAGTGTTGCTAGATGCTCTGGTGGATGTGGTGATGATAAAACCGATAATACTAAATGCGTAGCTACTTGTGGAAAAAATTGCTACACCAATATAGGGGCTTTTTGCTAGTCACTATATTTTATAGTTTCATCGTTTTCTTAATGTATGAATTTTATAATTAAAAATAGGAAGTGGAACGTCTAGATAGTTCCTCTTCCTGTTAAAAAAAGCGGACGATCAAAGTATAAATGATCGTTTTCAGAATGATCTTATACTTTGTTTGTGGATGGAGGGAAAGTATGTCGGATGCCTTATTGGAGGTCAGTCAGGTAACGAAAAAAATGGGGAAAAGAAAGTTATTGAATGACATTTCCTTCGAGCTTGAAAAAGGGAAAATATACGGATTCATCGGTCCGAATGGAGCCGGAAAAACGACGATGATGCGAATCATGACCGGATTGATGCAGCCAACCAGCGGCTCCGTAAGGATTGCTTCATACGATGTACAAACGGATCGGGAAAAGGCGTTGTCTAAGGTAGGAGCTATTATTGAATCTCCAATATTTTTTGACTATATGACAGGCAGGCAGGTTTTGCGTAATTTGTCACGGTTGCACTCCGAAATTACCCCTTCAGGTCGAGAGATACATATTGAAGAGTTGCTTACAAAGGTGAGGCTTGAAACACGGGCGGATGACAAGGTGAAAACCTATTCCCTGGGTATGAAGCAAAGGCTCGGGATTGCGCAGTCTATGCTGGGGGCTCCAGAGCTTCTTTTGCTAGATGAACCGTCAAACGGCCTTGACCCTATGGGGATGCGGGAGCTGAGAGATATTGTGCTTCGTCTGCGTGAATCGTCAAATTATGCCTTTTTTATTTCAAGTCACTTGCTGGATGAGTTGCAGCAAATGTGTGACGAACTGATTGTAATTAAAGAAGGGACACTAGTTTGGAAGGGGCCAGCTGATCAACTGGTGGAGGACGGCCAACGTCTGGAGGATGCTTTTATGGGATTGATGGGACTATGAAGCTATTAATATACAGCGAGTTCGAGCGATTATGGAGACGAAAGTGGTTCTGGCTCATGGTTTTATGTACACCGGTGCTAGCTTGTTCGACAGGAGTATATTTTTTGCGCACCATGAAGGTTCCTGTAGAGGTATTATCCTTAAACTTTGTCGTTACTGGTCTGCGTGAGAATTTGTTTTTAGCATGCAACATGGCTGTGGCTGCTTTAGCTGCTGCTGTATACACAGAGGAGTTTCGAAGCGGGCAACTGCGTTTGTTATTTATACGCCGATATACCCGCGGTCAGATTTTCTGGAGTAAGCTGCTGGTTTTGAATACTTCTATCTTGCTCCTTCTCATTGCGTTTGCAGTATCCTCGCAGGTGATCGTTGAAGTATGGAGGCTTTCATATGATGTAAGTGACGCGGGTCTGTCTGGATCTCAAGGACTGCAGATGCTTGAATACTATGGTTGGGCGCTTGCCTCATTATTAGCAATAAGCTCCTTCTACTGCTTTGTCGCTATGTACAGCAAGAGTGTAACGTATGCCATCGGTGTTTGTATGGTATACAATCTGGGCTCTCTGTTGTTTGATTCGTTGTACTTAAAATTGGCCTCTTTTGTTTCTCATGTCCCATACGTATACAACATAATCACATTTATGTTTATTCCGTATATGCAGCATACAGGCTTAGATAGATCTTTAATGGGGAACTTGTCCGTGAATGGAGCGATTGCTACTGCTGTTAGTTTATATCTTATCTTTTTTACTTGGGGGGCATACCGCCGCTTTGTGGCCGATGATTATTTGTGTTAGGGGGATCTCTTTATGCTGGGAATCTGGCGAAGTGAGATGGAACGGATCTGGAATCGCAAGTCCACTCTTTGGTTGTATATAGCCTATATATTCATAGTTATTGCAACTATATGGAGTCATAAAGTAACTGGCACGAAGGTCTTACGTTTTGGTGAAGGGACCGTAACCGTAAATAATCTAAACTTGCCATGGCTGATGATGAGTGAGGTTGCTCTATTTCTAACTACAGCGATGCTGCCTATCCTGTATGTGGATCAGTTAAGTGGTGATCTTTACTCGGGGGCGTACAGGTTATACATGTTACGGCCGTACCGCCGTTTTCAGTTTTGGCTTGCTAAGTTGTGTGCACTATCAGTTACGACGGTCATTTTTATAGGGACAAGTTTGCTTATAAGTATATTTGCGGGATGGTTGCTTTTTCCGCATAGTTCTACTTTTTTAAAATATGGTTCATCAGTGATGTCTACCTCATCAGATGCCATCCCATACATACTTGGTTTCTATCTTATATTAACGATGGTTTGCTTGGTGAAGCTTATGTTGAGTAGCGCAATATGTTTGTATGTATCCCGACCCTTGTTTGCCTATATAGTTATTCTGTTTTTATCTGTATTCCTCTTTGAGTTGTTTAGGCCACTTATTATATTGATGGACCCATTTCAACAAATAATGCTTGCTCTAAGGGTGGACAATTCCTTTAAGTTTTGGATGTGTGTAGGAGGTGTGATTGTGGCATGTATGTTTATTAGTTTTACTCGATGGCAAAAAAAAATTGTTTAGAAGTTCTGTCTGGAACGGAGGCTTCTCATGAAAAAAACAGGAAATCTGTATAAAACTTTAGATTTTTTTATGTTGCGTACTCCTGTGCTACCTATGGAGGAGTTTGCAAAATGCTTCCCAAACTGCGTTGAAGAGGGCGAAGACGTCAGGGGGGTGGCTTTACGTTATCTTTCCGAATTGTCTCACAATTCGTTCATTCGTGAAGCAATGGCCGCTTCCAGCCCCACTTTGCTTGATTCTTTAGTACATATCAGCAATTCAGACAATCCGCGCAAACAGGGACAGGTCATCAAGGCCTTCATGCGCTATATCCTAAGAATGATCACACGACCCACGCCATTTGGTTTGTTGGCCGGAGTAACCTATGGACAATTCGGAGAACAAGCGCGGCTCTGTTTGCAAGGCCCTGATACCTATCAAAAGCGCGCAAGACCTGACATGGAATGGTTGTTAAAGATAGTGGAGTTAATCGAAAGCCATCCTGAGGTCGTGCGACAGCTCAAAGTTCAGCGTAATACATTGATCTATCGCCAGGGTAGCCGGGCTAAAATTCCCTACACGACAAGGCATGGCAGTATGACTAAAGGTGAAGATCAGAGCGTATCTGTGCGTGCAACCCATGTATTTGATTGTATGATAGATGCAAGCTCAAGCCCCATTCCTTATACTGAATTGATTCATCAGCTTCAGCAGAAATTCATGGATGCTGCTCCTGAAACGATTGAGCGTTATGTGTGGCAGCTATTTGAGCAAGAGTTTTTGATTTCGGAAATCATTCCCCCTACCACAACCACTGACCCGCTTAATCATATCCTGTCTGTTCTGAAATCAGTAACGGGTATGGATGAACTCAAAGAAAAACTGGTTCACATCACAGATGCTGTTCATAAATATAATCGTCTTCCTATAGGCCAGGGTGAGGACTTGCTGAGACAATTAAGACAGAACATGGAAGACATATTTCATGTGAAATCAAGTCTGCAAATTGACCTTTCTCTGGAGAATCGAAGTATGACCCTACCTCAGTCTATTCGTAGCGATGTAGAGCGTATAGCTGAATTGCTGACTAGGCTTTCGACACGTGAGAACAGATCGCTGGATGAGTTTAGCGTGGAATTCCTTGAGAAGTATGGTCCATATCGGGAGGTTCCATTACTGGAGCTGTTGGATGAGGACACGGGATTAGGAGCACCGATGGGTTACAAACATCCCACCAGTCGTAGGGGACGTTTGCAGAACACGTCACGGTCCAAGTTCAGGTTACACTATGAAAAACTCCTATTTCAATGGTTTGTGTCCTGTATCCGCGACGGAAAAGATGAAATTGTATTAACAGATGTGATGATTGATGAAATTATGAAGGGGCAAGAACAGGATGAATGGGTCGCCTTGCCATCCATGGAACTGATATTTCAGCTTGTAGCATCTACCGAAATAGATGTGACTCGCGGGGAGTACACTCTTTTGTTGGGACCCAATCAGGGCTCTGATGGAGCAGGAAAAACGTTTGGAAGATTTTTGGATCTGTTTGGGGAGGATTTTGGAGCTATATTTTCCGTGATTCAGTCAGAAGAGCAGCAGCTACAACCTGATAAGCTATTGGCCGAAATATCCTATTTGCCCAGCGCGGGAAGAGTGGCCAATGTAGTATTAACCAAGCCTACCCGGCCTTATGAAATAGCGATAGGAATCAATCATGTAGTGCATGAGGAAGGGCAAATTCATGTATCGGATCTCGTTGTTGGCGTGCGTAATGAGCGGTTCTATTTGAAATCTATTAGCCGTAATCACGAGGTTATTGCCAAAGCTGGGCATATGCTCAATACAGAAATGACACCCAACATATATCGTTTCATCCTTGAGGTTGGCGACAGCGGTTACCACCAATGGTCACCTATGGATTGGGGATTCGCGGAACAGTCTCCATTTACCCCGCGTCTCAGATATGAGCATATCATTCTCCATCCTGCTACGTGGAGAATCGTAAATGACCTGCCAACTAGCCAGTCCAAGGATATAGGAATGATTGAAGAGCAGGTATGCCAATTCCGAAGGGAATGGCGTGTACCGCGTTATGTATACATGATTGAATCGGATAACCGCATCTTGCTGGATCTGGATCACCCGTTACATATGGAACAAGTTTGCAGGGACCTTCAATCCAAAGGGAAAGTCACTTTAATTGAGCATATAGGTGATGTCGAAGAAACGCCAGTCTCCCGTAGAGATGGTCATTTAGCGGCCGAGTTTGTGTTCCCGCTCGTAAGGAATCAGGCTATTAATACACACCTTTTTGGGGAAGAGGTTGCTGTTTCCCTAGATATAGTTCATGAGGATGCAAGTCAAGGTTCTGTAGAAGCAGCCTGTATCTATCTACCTGGAGGGCGTTGGCTTTATGCTAAATTATACGGTCTAAACAGCCGACAGGATGAGTTTATAGGGAAATACTGGGACGAATTTGTGCAGACGCATCAACACAGTGGAGATATCCTTCAAGGATACTTTATCCGATATGCAGATCCTGATAAACATCTTCGTGTCAGGTTTGAATTATCGAGGGATTGTGAAACGAATGTGTTTCTCTCTTTGTTCCATCACTGGACTGAAATGCTTGTGGGTGAAGGTTTGGTGTCCAGAGTTGTGATCGATACGTACGAGCCTGAAATAGAGCGTTACGGTGGAAGTGGACTTATGATATGGGCTGAGCGAGTGTTTTCGTCTGACAGTGAGGTGACAGCCAAGCTTGTACGCCTTATCAGATTCAATCAAACGTCCTTGCAACAGGAGATTATAGCCACACTAAGTGTCATTAACTTGCTGAGGCAGTTTGGATACCATGCGGAGGATGCTTGTGTATTACTGAATCAACACTTTAATGTTAAAGAGTATTTGGAAGACTTCCGTAAGGAAAGGAAGTTCTTTTTACAATGGATGACATCTAATCAGGAAAATCCAACTTCAACCCAATCCAGCCGGAACTCCATAGAGAATATTTTTAACCTGAGAAAAGAAGCTGTAGAGCAGTATAGTCGTGTGCTCTATGAGCAGGAACAGGAAGGAGTGTCCACCAACACAAGAGAGGATATTGTATATAGTGTGGTTCATATGCATTTGAATCGATTGCTCGGGATAGACAGGAAACGGGAACGTAAGGTGATGATTATTGCCAGACATGCTATGAACAGTCTAGTTCAATATCGGGGGAATCGCCAATGAGCCGTACGCAAACAACTACGAATCGCAAAAATTCCTCCATCTGGAAGAGTTTAATTCAAGGATTAAAGCTGTTTGCATTGGTATTTCGTATGAATAAGCCTTATATGGTTTTCAGCGTTTTTTTGCATATTGTTCAGGGTTTGATGCCTGTTCTTACATTAATTATTATGAAAAATCTGCTTAATAGTATTGTTTATTCCGATACCCAAGGCATTTCTTTAATAATGTTACAGTTTGGGTTGTTCATAGCAATTTACGTACTGAAAAATGTAGTTACAATGAGCCAAACCTATGTTGAAGGTACGCTTGAAGCAGTGTTGTCCAAGTCATTAAATATGATGATAGGGGAGAAATCAAGCTCTTTGGGATTAGCAGATTATGAAAATTCAGAAATAAATGATCAGCTAAAGCGTGCAACCCAGGAAGCCTCTTATCGACCATACCAGTTGTATACCCAAATGGCGGGCATTTTATCGAGTCTTGTCACTATGCTTTCCTCCGCAGCTTTACTTTTTTTGTGGAAATGGTGGGTGGTCGTCATTTTATTTATGATCTCTCTGGTGTCCGTATATTCTATTTTTAAGTTAAATAAAGAACAATTTGAAATTTATATGAATCGGACCCCGTTATATCGGCAGTCTTGGTATATGACCTTTCTACTAACCAATGACCGTGCGGTCAAGGAAGTAAAAATTTTTAATATAAGTTCATATTTGCTTAAAAGATATGGGGAATTATTGCAAAAATTTTTTGTGGAAGACCGGCGAATATTAGGCAAGCGGGTCACCATTACTTTTATGTACAGCCTGTTGGAGCTTGCTGTGTTGTTTGGAGTAGTGTGGCTGGCTATCAGGGAGACCTTCGAGAAAAAATTATTAATAGGTAGCTTATACGGCTATATTCAGGCGATTATGCTGACCCAAAGCCAGATGCAGGCCTTGATTCAGGGGATTGTCCAATTTTCGCAAAATAATTTGTATATGGAGCAGTTATTTTTATTTTTACAGTTGCCCACATCGGATCCGATCCACCGTCAAAAGGAACAGGCGCCGCCACTTAATCCAGAATACAGCAAGAAGTTTTGTATAGAGAAGGTATCCGTTGAGGGAGTTTCTTTTACCTACTCTGGTCAAACAGCTCCTTCCATTCGGGATATTCATTTGACCATGAATAAAGGCCAGACAATAGCCATAGTAGGAAAGAACGGCTCAGGGAAATCGACGCTCATGAAGGTGCTGATGCAGCTATACTCCGATTATGAAGGTACGGTTAAAATAAATGGTCGTCCCGTTCAGGATTACGACTTGCAGAAGGTTCAGGACAAAATTGGCGTAGTATTTCAGGATTTTATGCATTATGAAATGTCAGCACGTCATAATATCGGTTTTGGATCGTTAGAGCGTATGGAGCAGGATGAGGAGCTCATCCATGCGGCTCAATACGCGGCTATAGACCAGATTATAACCAAGCTTCCGCAAGGATTGGACACGCAGCTTGGGAAATGGTTTGAAGAAGGCTATCAGCTCTCAGGCGGACAATGGCAGAGAATGGCAATTGCACGGGCATTTTTGCGGAAGGCGGATGTTTATATTTTGGATGAGCCGAATTCCTTTTTGGACCCGGTCGCGGAAAGGGATTTGCTCGTCCTGTTTCTTGAGTTGATGAAGGATAGCATCGGTATTTTTGTTACACACCGGACTTCTTCGGCACGTCTGGCTCAAAAAATCGTGGTCATGGATAATGGGGTAATTGTCGAGCAGGGAACCCATCGGGAGCTGATGCTACTGGATGGATTATATGCAGAGATGTACAGTATTCAAGCTAGTTCGTTCAATGAAGAAGAAGCTGTGGTCGAAACCGGAGGGAGAGTTTCAGGATGACGACGATTTCATATACATGCGACAACTGGATACCCGTCAAGGGAGAAATGAAGGATAAGATATCCGCAGTATTGCAGGAGATTGCCAAGCGTTACAGGGACCCGGATCAGGTACGTTTATGCATGCAAAAGGTGCCTCAAATAGAAGCTGACGGAACGAAAATAGATCGTTGGTCGGACGAGAGTTTAGCCAGTGGATTCCCAGGCATATGTTTATTTATGAGTGAGTTGGATCGATTGTATCCTGATGATGGATGGGATAGGGTAGGTCATCAATATCTGGAGCGGATTCGCATCATTCTGGAACAGCAGGGTATCCATAATGCATCCTTGTATAGTGGCTTATCAGGGATTTTGCTGGCCATTCATTCCTTATCCAGAAAAGGAATACGTTACCAAGGTATGTTGGACTCGCTCGCCTCCTGGTATGAAGAGATTGTTTCGCATAAACTGACTCAATATCGAGAAGAGTGGGAAAATGGACGGTTGCAAATGAGTCAATATGACACGATATCAGGCTTTGCGGGAATTGGGCGTATTACTATGCTATTCCTGAATCGTCCAGGTATGCATTTGATATGGGAGCAGACAATTGAGTTGTTCCAGATCATGTGCGGTGAGAAAAATACGAGTGGTTACACATTACCTGCTTGGCACATTTCACCGGAATATCAGTTTCAGGAGGGTGAAAAGCTACAATATCCTCAAGGGAATTTTAATTTAGGAATTTCACATGGCGTTGCAGGCCCGTTAGCTTTCCTGAGCTTGTCTGCTCTTCACGGAGCTGGCGCCCCCCTATTGAAAAATGACATTCATAGCTTGGCTCAATTTATAAACCATTGGCGTATTGAGGAAAAGGAAGGTATGATCTGGCCCGGTCGGGTTTCTTTTGAAGAATGGATGGGTGACTGTTTATTGCCTGACAGCACACAGCGTTATCGTGATTCCTGGTGTTACGGTGTACCAGGCATTGCACGTTCGATCTGGCTGGCAGGACAAGCAGTTCACAATGAAGAATGGATTGAAACGGGACTTCGCGCCTATTTGGATATAGAAAAACGGCTTTATCGCAACGGGGGACTAACCTCTGCCACATTGTGTCATGGTGTCGGAGGATTGCTGCAATTGGTTCAGCGTATGTATTCAGATACCGGACATGAGCAGCTAGGTGTGATACGGGACAGGCTACTGGAAGATGTATTAAATATGTTCGATTCTGAATCGCTGTTTGGTTTTTATGATCATAGCCTACTGGATGGAAGGCTTGCAGAAGTGGATGAGGCTGGTTTTCTGAATGGAAGTGCAGGTGTTGCTTTGGTGTTGGCTTCCTTAATCGGGGAAGAAAATCCGGAGTGGGACGCTGCTTTTTTAATTCGCTAAAACGGAGATAAAAGCTTTAATCAATACAAAGGAAGATCCATTCGACCATTAGCGGGTCGTGGATCTTCTTTTTTTAAATATCAATACCTTGGAACCTTAGTCAGACCTCAGTACACCGAAGCTGTTTTTGAAGTGTTCTTGATGCCGTTGGCATCGTTCAATATGATATTGCCCCATGCCGTCGGCGTTTTCCAGTCGCTGCTGTTCACAAGGTCAAGCCATGCGTTTTCGCTGTTGTTGCCCGTCCAGGACCAGGCCAGATAGCCGATGCCTTTGGCTTGGGATTGCTTCATAACCTCATAAGGGTTCACCGTGGTGCCCAGATTGTTGTTTCCATTATTGTAGTTGTAGCCAAACTCGCCCACGATGACAGCCAGTCCCTTGTCCTTTATAGCTTGCAGCTCGGAGCCGATCTTGCTGGAATCATTGTAGTTGGCGTACATATGGACGGAGAACAGCAAATTATGGTTGGGATCATGCTGCAATAGCTCAACGCCATGGGCTTTAATCGGGGAGGCATATTGTCCCCAACCGGAGCCGTCAATCACAATCGTATTCGGCAGGCCTGCGTTGCGCAGCGTGGTGATGGCCGTTTTGTAAGCGTCCCGCCATGCGGCATCAGACAGGTTGTGGTCGCCCCACTCATTCGCGATATTCACGAGAACATACTTCTGGTTATCGGCCAGTACCTTTTTCACCGCTGGTTGAGCGAAATAACGGGCCATATCGTTCAAACGATTGGCATCATTGCTGCCCGTAACATCGTGCAGCTCAACGACGGAAATCAGCTTGAGCTGTTTGGCGTGGTTGATAATTTCCTCCAGTCTTTGTGCCGATCCATTCGTCTGCCACACAATGCGAACGGTGTTGGACTTCGTCGCCGCAATGGTATCCAATGCCTGATAGGCTTGTGTATCAAACCAGATATGAGGGTTATTCACTCCACGCATGACAAAGGTATTTCCGTTCGCATCCTTCAGACTGGTTCCGCTTACATAAAACCCCGAGGCTGCAAACGATGTACCTCCATTCAACAAACCCATGCCGCAACAAAGCAGAAATACTACAGCGAATACCCATACTTTTTTGGCATATAACCGCCAATCTCTCACAAACCAACGCCTCCTCTTCTATAGTCAAATTAATCCTATGTTGAAAATGGATACATATTACACCTATTGTGATGTTGGAATGACATATCGTTCCTTTTACATAGAGTTCGGGTATTAATTGTCTAGTCACGCAATAGATTGACATAGGGGAAAAGGAGGTATGAGTATGTGGAAATGGGGCAAGAGGCTGTCATTACTAGCTTTGATACTTCTAATGGCGATTATTGTAAGCGCATGCAATAAGGATGATGCGTCAGGCAAGGTGAAGATTGAATTTTTCCAGAACAAGCCGGAGGCCAAGGGTTCCTTCGATAAGCTGATCTCCCGATTCAATCAGGAGCATCTCGGCATTGAAGTGACACAGGTCAACCCGCCGGAGGCAGAGACGGTGCTGCTGACCCGAGTGGTCAAAAATGATGTACCTGACATTGTAGGGCTTGGGGCTACCGACACCTATTCCATTTTGGCGCAGAGCGGTATTTTTACGGATCTAGCGAATACAGAATTGCCACGTACAGTAGACCCGATTTACCTCAACATGCTCAAGGATGTGACTGGGGCCGATCCGGTGTTTGGAATTCCTTACGCTTCCAATGCGAATGGTGTGATGTACAACAAAACACTTTTTAAAGAAATGGGATTACAGGTGCCCAAAACGTGGGATGAGCTGATCCTAACGGCACAAAAGATCAAGGCTGCCGGCAAAATCCCGTTCTATTTTACATATAAAGATGATTGGCAGACGAACCTTCCCTTCAATGCACTTGGCCCGAATCTAGTGGGCATTGATTTTTTCCTGCAACGACGTGAAAATCAGGTCACCTTTCAGGACAAGTACCGCGAGGTGGCGGAAAAGCAGCTAAAGCTGCTGAAATACGGACATGGCGATAATTTTGGCAAAAACTATGCGGACGGGAACCGTGCCTTTGCTAATGGACAGGGGTTTATGTATATCCAGGGCTCATGGGCGATATCTGAAATCCGCAAGGCGAATCCGAAGGTGGAGCTTGGATTCTTCCCGTTACCGACAGGGAACGATGAACAGGCGGTCAAGCTGGTGTCCGGTATAGATACACTGTTAGCCGTTTCGGAGAGCACTCCGCATAAAAAAGAGGCTGAGGAGTTCATTGCCTTTCTGCTGAAGCCGGAGAACAGCAAGCAGTATATTACGGAGCAAACGCTGTTTTCAGCGGTGAAGGGAGTCACGCAGGATGACCCGAGTGTAGCGGGGCTGCTGCCGTATTTTAAATCCGGGCGTGTCATTGATTTTGCCGATCATTATATTCCGAAAGCCGTACAGTTAAACTCCATTGTGCAGGCCTTCCTGCAAAACGGAGACATCGACGCTTATTTGGCGAAGCTGGACAGTGAATGGGATAAGGTAGCTAACCGCCGATAAGGGAGGAGGATAAGACATGAACAAGCGACTAATGGCTTTCTATGGGATGACCGTGCCGGCTGTCCTGTTGTTTTTTATATTTTTGACATTGCCTGCTTTTCAGGGCTTTTATTATTCGCTCACGAACTGGAACGGCTTTGGTCATCAATATCACTTTGTCGGGTTCAAAAACTATGTCAACCTGTTTCAGGACGATAATGTGGGGAACGCATACTGGTTTACCTTCAAATTTGCTATTGTGGTTACGGTTGCGATTAACGTTCTCAGCTTGCTAATTGCGCTGGGGCTGAATGCTAAAATTCGGTTCCGTAACTTTTTCCGGGGTATTTATTTTTTGCCTAATATTTTGAGTGTGCTGATTGTCGGATACATATTCAATTACCTGTTTTCGAACGTGTTTACGATTTGGGGGCAAAATGTAGGCATTACCTCTTTATCGACCAACATTTTGGGCAGCGAACAGTTGGCTTGGGTGGGGGTTGTAGTTGTAGCCGTATGGCAGGGGATTGCCTTCAATACGATTCTGTATCTGGCCGGGCTGCAAACCATTCCAACCAGTCTGTATGAGGCATCCAATTTGGACGGTGCAGGCAAATGGCGTGAATTCTGGAGTATTACGTTTCCGCTGATTGCCCCGTTTTTTACGATCAATATGGTATTGGCGATGAAAAATTCTCTCATGGTGTTCGACCAAATCGTGGCCTTGACGAACGGTGGACCGGGGCGGGCAACACAGTCGATATCACACTTGATCTATACAGGGGGCTTTAGAGGCGGGGAATTTGCTTATCAGTCGGCGAACTCTGTCATTTATTTTATTGTGATTGCGATGATTTCCATCTTGCAGCTACGATTCCTCCAGAGAAGGGAGATGGATAACTGATGAGAACGAGCAGACTTACCAACTGGCCTGTACTGCTTTTGGTGGCGTTGGGAACGATATTTATCCTGTTTCCCCTCTATATGACGGTGACGATTGCGCTTAAAAATCCTGAGCAGATGGCGCATTCTGCCTTTGCTTTTCCAACGGAGCTGCATTGGGAAAATTTTAGTCGTGCGGTGGACATGACCAACTTTTTCAGCGCTTTTCAGAATAGTGTAGTGGTCACGACATCAACGGTAGTGCTGACGCTGTTGACCAATTCCATGGTCGCTTATGCCATTTCGCGTAATATGCAGCGGCGCTTTTTTAAGGGGTTATATTTTTATTTTGTGAGCGCGATGTTCATTCCGTTCCCGATCATTATGCTGCCGATTGTCAAATTGGCCTCGGGACTTCACATGACCAATCTGTTTGGTCTGATTATGCTGCATACGGTATACGGGCTGGCGTTTAATGTGTTCGTCTATGTCGGCTATATCCGTTCCATTCCGGTTGCGCTGGAAGAAGCGGCTACGGTGGACGGGGCGACAACATGGGGCACATTCTGGCGAATTATTTTTCCATTGATGGCACCGATCAGTGCTACCGTGGGGATTCTCACCTGCCTGTCCACCTATAACGATTTTCTGCTGCCGCTCATTATAATCAGCGACCCGGAGCAGTACACGCTGCCGCTCGTTCAGTATGTGTTCCAGGGGCAGTTTAATACAGACTTCAATCTGGCCTTTGCCTCGTACCTGATGGCCTTGCTGCCAATGATTATCGTCTATTTGATGGCACAAAAATGGATCATCAACGGTGTTACGCAAGGCTCTGTGAAGTAAGTGAGAATAGAATAACTCCAACCACATCGCAGCTTACTGGAAAAAATAAAGGTGTCCCATATACCGCAGCTCACACAGGTATATGGGACACCCTTTTTTATAGGATTACTATTTGGATGCTTCGCTTTGGGTCGTCAGAGGCTGTATGGGTACAGTAATCTCTGCTTCTGGTTCGTCCGTTGTATAGAAGAACATGTAGATAGAAGCCTCGGTTCCCTTGAAATTCTTATAGACATCAACCGCTTTGTTATTGCTGTCCCCTGTAAAATTAGCAGAGATCGGTTTGCCCAAAATCCGTTCTTTACCCAGGCCAATATGAGTCTGGTTGATCCCGCCAAAACGAGCGTCCTCGCTTTCAGTTTCTACGAACAAGTCCGCCCCTTGCTTGTAGTAGGTCCACTTCACAGGATAACCGCCGATTTGTGTAGTTAGCGTCTGTTTTTGTTCAGAAATATCCGTTAAACGCTGCGGCGTTTTGTCATCCGAATGGATCGTAACCTTATATTTACCCGTAAAAGTACTCGGTGTGTCCTTGGTAATCACAAGATCAGAGGGTCGTTCAAAACGGATGGTGGTCAGATCAGGAGTGCTACTGGGTGATGACCATTTGTTACCCTCTAACGTTTTACCGTTCACGGAAAGGAAGTATTTTTGATAAGGTATATCGGCGAATTTCTTCTTGCCTCTGATCGTGAGACGGATTTGCGTAGGTGTGACAACCATCTGTTCCATTGCGAAATTCGGATTTCCTTTCTCCAGCGGGATATTCAGTGCTGACTTGATTGTTCCGCTTTCCATCCGCTTTTTGCTTAATTGCAGTTCAAAATTCATCGGTTCGGCTATACTTTTCTCGGTTTTGGCATATTGCAGCTTGTAAGTAATTTGTCCTTCCGGTATATGTTCCCGCATAAAATATTGCTGTGCTGTATACTCCCCGTTATCTCCGGGTGTGCCAAAAGCCCCTCCAGGCTGCGCCATCACAGGCTCTCCGCCTTTGTAGGCAATGATTTGCGGATTATCCCATCTCTTGGGTATCGACGAATCGAAGGTAATCGCCGAGGACAGCATCAGTTTATCCTTCCCTTGTTCAAATGCTTGTACCTTTATGTCGTGCATTCCGTCACGATCCAGTGTGAAAGTTTGTATTTTGGGAGATGGGGTATCAAGCGGTAAATCCAACTCCTGTATGCTGTCAAGCTCTACATGTTCTACGGTCAGCCGCATGTTCTCTGTGTCCTGCTGCGGTGTCCAGTCACTTTCAAAGTACCCGTTGTACCGTTGATTTTTTGGGTCCCATTGCTGAAAGTTATACTCCCCTTCACTGTTTTTCCCCGTGGCGTTTTTAAGTGATATGCCTTTGACATTCCAAAACTCGTTGTCTGCCCGTTTTCCGACCTCCAGGCTGTACAGGATCACGGTCCGGTTCTCATCGACAATAGCTGTATGTAGCGTTAGCTTCACACCGTCTCTGGTCACAGACTGCTCCAGCGGTTGCCCAAGGTCTTGATTTAGAGCCGTCTGAATGCCGCTTCTTCCGTGTAGCAAATTGTCCCAATTATAATGGATGGCGGCATAGACGGGAACTGCAACCAGAAGTGCGCTCAGAGAAGCAGTTATCGTTATTTTACGCCAATTTTTGTGTCGGCGTGGAGTAACGGCTTCGGAATGGTCCGTCGTGGTAGGCGCAGTATACCCTGCCTGTTCCATACGGCTCCACATGTTCTCAAAATCGGGATAGGGAACTCCCGCATCATCATTTAGTTTATGCTTCAAGGTTTCTTCTATTTTGCTCATAGCTGTCTCCTTCCAACTCGGAAATCTGTACGCCTGCATCCCGCAGTATTCGCTCCATTAACCGAAGTCCTTTGTGCGTCCTTGATTTGACAGTCCCTAGTGGGATTTCCAACAGCTCGGATATTTCCCCTAAAGTAAAATCATGCATATAGCGAAGTGTCAGCACAGCGCGGATTTTGGCCGGAAGACGATTCATATAAACAGCCCATTCCTCTGCGGATTCGCGCTCCTCCACCAGCCTGTCTACAGGCTTGCTTTCGATCCCGGCAAATAAATGAGGATTAGCTGACACCTTCATATGCAAGCTGTTCCGGCGTTTAAGGTAATTCAGACAATGGTTTACTGTAATTTTCATAATCCAGGCTTTTAGGTGTTCGATGTGTTCACGATTGCTGCGAAATAGGGTGATAAACACTTCTTGAGTTAAATCTTCTGCATCCGACGGGTCATGAACCATATAGTAGCAGGTTCGATATACATCCCGTTGATACCTATCAAACAACTCTCGATTGCTTTCCAATATTCGCTCTCCTTTCCTGTGCAGGTTATCTGTATAACAACTGCCGCTCCAAAAAGGTTCATTTGTTGTGAAAATTAAACGTCTGCGTCGATGTATTTCGCTTTTCTTCAAATGTACCATGTTTTATCGAACGCAAAAGAAGCCTGTAAATCTCAAAAACGGCAGATTTACAGACTTCTTATAGTTTTCAGACAAACTTCCGCTTAGTCAGCCACCCGCACGAGCGTTCTGCCCTGTGAGCGAGCCGCCAGGATGTCCTCCAGCGCGCTTGGCAGGTCAGCCAGCCCGATTTCGCGCTCGACGAGCTGCTCCAGCTGTTTCGGCTTCCAGTCGCTGCCGAGCCGCTTCCAGATCGCTACGCGTGTTTCATAAGGGCAGAAGACGGAGTCTATGCCCAGCAGGCTTACGCCGCGCAAAATAAACGGCAGCACCGTGGTAGGCAGCTTGGTGCCTGCCGTCAGGCCGCTCACGGCAACGGAGCCGTTGTAGGCGATCTGGCTGAGCAACGAAGCGAGCGGCTTGCCGCCTACGGGATCAATAGCCGCTTGCCAGAGCTGCTTGCTCAGCGGGCGGATGCTATCCGCGCCGTCGTAGACCTCATCGCGGGAGATCACCTCAGCTGCTCCAAGCGCCTTGAGGTAGTCGTGCGCCTCGGCTTTGCCGCTGCTGGCTACGACATGGTAGCCCCTCTTGTCCAGCAGGGCAATCGCGGCTCCGCCTACGCCCCCCGTTGCTCCGGTGACGAGCACCTTGCCCTGATCTGGCGTAACGCCGTTTTGCTCCAGCCGATGCAATGACAGGGCTGCGGTAAAGCCGGCTGTCCCATAAATCATGGCCTCTCTTGGTGTAAGTCCGTCCGGAAGCGGAACCACCCAGTCCGCAGGCACACGCGCATATTCGCTGAATCCCCCGAATTGAGACACACCGAATCCGTATCCGGTAACGAGAACGGCTTGTCCTTCGCTGAAACGGCTATCCTCCGAAGAGACGACAGTTCCCGAGCAATCTATGCCCGGCACGAACGGATAGGCTTTGACAATATTGCCATCCTTGCGGGCGGCAAGCCCGTCTTTATAATTGACGCTGGAATAAGCGACACGAATCAATACTTCTCCAGCAGGTAAACAGCCAGCTTCCAAAGAGCGTACCTCTGCTTGAACTTCACCGTCCTGCGTCTGATCGACGACAAGGGCCTGAAATGATTGAGTCATCTGTAAAAGCCTCCTTTATTGCAATATAAGCCTTTGATGGCCGAACATTTTTAGTATACTTCACAAATCGTGCGTTAGCAGTGTACAACCATCCGCGCAGCCTGTCAGCGGCAATGCTCACAGCCCCATATTCTATTATACCCTTCTGGATTTCAATAAAGTTCGATAATCAATTGTGAAGAAGGTGATAAATGAATTCTTACGCGTTTTGCAAATCATTTTACACAAACGGGATGTATTTTCAGAAAGACTGTGCTAACATACCCTTTGTTCGTTAAATAATTCTATGAAGTAAGGTGAATGAATGACAACCAGAGCACTAAAAAAAGGGTCGGTATTGTCCGAAGCCAAGGAACTGAATTTGTTCCATTTGACCTGGCCCATTTTCCTCGAATTGTTCCTGTTTATGCTAATGGGCAGCGTCGATACGTTCATGATCAGCTCTGTATCTGATAATGCGGTGTCGGGTGTAGGCGCGTCCAACCAAATTATTTCAATTGCTATCCTTGTACTGGAGGTTATCGGCAACGGCGCTGCTATCGTCGTAGCTCAATATATCGGTTCTAAAAAGCTTGTCGAAGCGGCCCAGGTTACGGGTACGGCCATTACCTTGAATTTGATGGTAGGTCTTTTGCTTAGCGTGATTTTTCTTGTGTTCGGTACTCATATGTTGCAATGGCTTAACGTCAAGGGAGATATTCTGGTTTATGCGGAATCCTATATGAGTATCGTCGGGGGTGCCATTTTCCTTCAGGCACTGATCAACGCGCTGGCGGCGACGATTCGTACACATGGTTTTACCAAGGAAACGATGTATGTATCCATGTTGATGAACGTGATTCACGTCATCGGTAACTATGTTTTGATTTTCGGACATTGGGGAATGCCTGCGCTCGGTGTAGAGGGGGCGGCTATTTCTACGGTAGGAAGCCGCTTTATCTGTCTCCTGATCTTCTTTTGGCTAATGTACCGCGTAACCGAGGTGCGGGTCGAGTGGAAATATTACGTCCAATTGTCCAAAAAGTTTATCGCCAAAATTTTGCGTATTGGTGTACCATCCGCGCTGGAATCCATCATGTATCAGTCGTGTCAGCTCATTTTCACACTGTACGTGACCTATCTGGGCGCAGAAGCGATGGCAACCCGCCAATATGCCAATAACATTTCGAGCTATATTTACTTGTTCAGTATGGCGGTCGGCATGGGTACAGCCATCGTGGTCGGAAGGCTGGTCGGAGCCAGACAGAAGGATACCGCTTATAAACGTGTAATGAGTAGTGTAAAATGGGCGCTTCTAGTGACTGTGATTATTGATGTGATTATTATCTTTTTCCGCGTGCCCTTGCTCAGCCTGTTCACCGAAAACCCTGAGATTATTCGCTTGGGAGCGCAGGTGATTTTACTTAGCATTCTGTTGGAAACCGGTCGGACGACGAATATCGTTATTATTAACTCGTTGCGTGCTGCTGGAGATGCCAAGTTCCCGGTCTTTATAGGACTGATCTCCATGGTCTGCATGAGCTTGCCGCTCGGTTATCTGCTTGTGTTCAAGCTGGATATGGGACTCGCTGGTGTGTGGTTGGCGATTGCCGCAGATGAATGGACTCGTGCCTTCATTATGTATGCCCGCTGGAGAAGCCGTTTGTGGGAAAAGCATGCGTTGGTGGAGCACGATACACCAGATCAGCCAGCAGCCCCAGTTCCGGTACACTGATTCGAGGATCATTTATGATGATGTGGAGGCAGTTCAAGAGAGCATCTTGAACTGCCTCTTTTTGCTGCTCTGAGAGTAAATAGTAGTTGTATAAGCTGATCTAAAAAATGTACATGGAAAACGGAGTAGGCGGAATGGTGCTGTACAAGCGAAGCACCATCCGTCTGCGCAGTGGCACGATAGGTAACTTTTAAGTTCAGATTATATAATCATGGTATTCATAAATAGAAGTATGGTAAATTTACTAAAAAAAAGATATACTTTTGTTGCGCTAATGCAGTGCATGTTGTACATGAGGGACAAGGAGTGTATCCATGAAGAAACCGACGATTGAAGATGTTGCCCAGAAGGCGGGAGTGTCTAAAAGCACCGTCTCGCAATTTCTGAACAAACGATATAAATACATGAGCGACCAGACCAGAGACCGGATTGCCGAGGTCATTCGGGAATTAAATTATCAGCCCAACGGGCTGGCCCGCAGTTTAAAACAGAACCGGACGTTTATGGTGGGTGTCATTGTAGCCAACATAGATTATACGCTGTCGATCCAGTCGATTCGGGCTATTGAGGAGGAATTGCAGCGTTTTGGCATTCAGGTAATCATCTGTAACGCTGACGAAAACCCGGACAAGGAGAGCCAGTATATTGAGATGCTCAAGGCTCGTCAGGTGGACGGATTGATTATTTTCCCGACAGGCAAGCATGCGGATATTTACAACCAGCTCATTCGTGAAAAGTACCCGTTGGTGTTTTTGGATCGTCTGGTAGACGGTGTGAACACGCGCAGCCTGTTGCTGGATAACGAAATGGCGGTCAAGCTGGCGATTCAGGAGCTGGTGGCCCATAAGCATGAACGGATCGCGCTGATTACCCTGCCGCTGGGACTGAACCGGATTACTCCAAGGGTAGAGCGGTTGAGCGGGTACAAAAAGGCGCTGGAGGAGCGTGGCTTGCCCTTTCGGGAAGAGTACATGCGGAGTGTGTCGAAGGAGGATATCCAGCAGACGCTGGAGGAGCTATTTCAGTTGCCGGAGCCGCCGACTGCGCTGTTGGCCGGGAACGATATCGTGCTGGCAGAGGTACTGAAATATGTGAATGCCCGACGTAAACGCATTCCGGCCGAGCTGTCCATTATCGGAATTGACGATGCAGAGTTTGCCCATATTTACAATCCGCCGATTACGACCATTACGCAGCCGATTGCGGATATGGGAAAGCAGGCTGCAAAGACGCTGTTGTCCAGCATCGAGGAGGGCGGCGAATCGGTTCCGATCATTTACCGCTTTGTGCCTGATTTAAACCGGGGTGAATCTGTCAAAACGTTGTAGGTGAACTTCTAATATCACATCATACAAAATAACCCGTATTCCTGTCTGCGTTATAAGCCTGCATATACTTGCTCAGGCCGCGCATAAGTGAATACGGGTTATTTGAGTTATCTCTGAAGCTGCCTAACTCACCCTTGTTGAGCTTGTGGAACCAGCGATGAAGGAAAAGGCAGGGGTAAGAAACCTGCCTAATTCGTGCTGGCGCTGAGCAAAAAGGACTCCAGCTCGGATCGCGTAGGATAGCCGTCCATGTCTCCGGCTGACATGACAGCCAGTGCGCCGAGGGCGTTGCCGCGCTTGACCGCTTCAGCCAGGGGCAAGCCCTCCAGCAGTGCGCTGATGACGCCAGCGGCAAAGCCGTCGCCCGCCCCAACGGTATCGACGACATGCTCCACTCGGAAGCGTTTTACATATCCTTCTGCATCGGCGGATTTATAATACGCGCCTTCTGTCCCTAGCTTGATGATGACCAGCGAAGTACCACGGTCAAGGTAGAAGGAAGCGATATCCTCAGGTGAGGTGTAGCCTGTCAATATTTTACCTTCATGAATGCCTGGCAGAAGCCAGTCGCAGCCCTCAGATGCCTCGTTAATAGCCTCTACCATCGTTTGCGTATCAGGCCATAGCTTGGGTCTGAGGTTCGGATCGAAGGATACGGTTTTTCCTGCCTTTTTCATAAACTGCCGCGCATGTCGGGCGAAGTCACGACATTCGGGAGAAAGGGCGACAGAAATACCTGTAAAGTGCAGGTGGCGTGCCCCGGCAAAGTATGCCTCGTTAAAATCGGCGATGCTTAATGTGGAAGCGGCAGAGTGTCTGCGAAAATACTCGACCTCCGGATCTCCGCTGGTGACTTTGGATTTAATCAGCATCCCGGTAGAGTGGTCTTTGGTAAACATGACGTTCTGGGTGTCGATTCCCTCCTGACGCAGCGCCCCGGCAATGAATCTGCCGAATGCATCCTCGCCTAGTTTGGTCACGAGCCCCGCTCGTAGTCCCAAACGTGCCAAACCGGACGAAACATTCGTCTCCGCCCCGGCCAGCGCTTTGGTGAACGAACGCACCTCATCCAGAGAGCCTGCTTCATTGGCATAAAACATGGCCATCGGTTCTCCGAAGGTAACAGCATCCAATGTTGCGGTCATTCAAAATTCCTCCTTTGTTTAGTAAACTAAATCTGTAAGCGCATGCACTAACTGAATAAATTGAAATTATCACATAAATCGGTTTTTCACAATGAGGAAGTTAATATATTTGTTAAAAACTTTTTTGGATAAAGTAGATAAAAAAATATGGATTTGTTTATCAAACGGTAAAAAGAGTGTAAAAGTTCGTGCATATTAAGGGTTTTTCAAGGAATAGTGAAGAATTGGGTTGACACCCCCATAGATAATTATTACAATTCTAGCTAAGAAGTAGAGTTAGAAACCGCTTTTATAACAATCCCATTGATAAAAAAGTTTATCTAAACAGGAGGAATGTTTTTATGGAAATGCGTTATTCAACTCATCCCGAACATGCCAAGCATTTTACGACTGAAGAGCTGCGTCAGCACTATTTGATACAGGAGCTGTTTGTGCCTGAGGAAGTTAAGCTGGTTTATACGCATGAAGATCGTGTCATTATCGGGGGCATTTATCCCGTGAATAAATCCGTTGCGCTGGAAGGCAGCGATCAAATCAAGGCGGAAACCTTTTTGGAGCGCCGGGAACTGGGCATTTTTAATGTTGGCGGCAGCGGTACTGTAAAGGTAGACGGTGAAACGTACGAGTTGAACACGAAAGACTGTCTCTACGTAGGCAGAGGGGGCAAGGAGTTGATCTTTGAAAGCGATTCCAGCTCGAAACCTGCAAAATTTTACATTGTGTCGGCACTGGCTCATACCACGTATCCGACAGCGAAGCAGTCATTTGCCGATGTACCGTCTGAAAGTCTGGGCGCGCAGGAAACAGCCAACAACCGCACCTTGCGTCGCTTTATCCATGATGAAGGCATTCAGAGCTGTCAGCTGGTTATGGGGATGACGACACTGGAAAACGGCAGCGTATGGAACTCCATGCCGACACACGTTCATGACCGTCGTATGGAAGTGTATTTCTACTTTGAGCTGGATGAAAATTCCAGAATGTTCCACATGATGGGTGAGCCGAACGAGACGCGCCATCTGGTAATGAAGAATGATGAAGCGGTTATTTCGCCACCTTGGTCTATTCACTGTGGTGCGGCTACTGGCAGCTATACCTTCATTTGGGGCATGGCTGGCGAAAATAAAACGTACAAAGACATGGATCAGGTAGCCATGAGCGAGCTGCGTTAATCCGGCATATTGGAGCGGGGTACTTGCAAGCGGCTAATGGAACATAGCCATCCCATTCGTGGAAAGGATCATAAACATGACGAAAAAGAAAGTTTTGGAGCATATCACTTCGGTTGGGGTTGTCGCAGTCATTCGGGGAAACACAGCGGAGGAAGCGTACCAAATGTCCAAAGCCTGTATTGAAGGCGGTTTGGACAATATTGAGCTTACGTTTACCACGCCGGATGCGGATCAGGTGATTCGCAGATTGAGAGACGAATTTAAGGATCGGGCTGTTATTGGTGCGGGAACTGTACTGGAGCCGCTGACAGCGAGAATTGCTATTTTGGCTGGAGCAGAGTTCGTGGTGAGTCCTTCTTTTGAAGAAGAAACGGCGAAGCTGTGCAATTTATACGCGATTCCCTATATGCCCGGTTGCATGACGCTGAATGAAATTAAGGAAGCGATGAAGCTAGGCAGTGATATCGTGAAGTTGTTCCCTGGTAGTGCCATGGGTGCGGATTTTGTCAAGGCGATCAAAGGGCCAATGCCTCATGTGCAAATTATGCCAACGGGCGGCGTCGATCTGGATAACATGGAAACATGGCTGCGCAACGGAAGTGTCGCAGTGGGCATCGGGGGAAACCTGACAGCTCCGGCCAAGGATGGCCGCTACGATTTGATCACAGAGAACGCTGCGCGTTATGTAGCTAAATATAAGGAAGTTCGTGCAGCGTTGTAGGATTCATTAGAGGTATATATTTTAAATTAAATTATGATGGAGGCGTAAGTATGGGTCTGGATACTTTTTCATTGGATTTTTTCAGCCTAAAAGGTAAAACGGCAATTGTAACGGGTGGCAACAGCGGCTTGGGTCAGGGATATTCAGTAGCCTTGGCTAAAGCGGGCGCGGATCTGTTCATTGTAGCTAACAATGATGATTATGAAGAAACCAGACGTTTGCTGGAACCTACAGGTGTGAAGGTTGTCTTTCATCAGGCCGATCTGACGGAAAGAGAATCCATTACAAAGATTGTAGAAGAATGTGTCAAGGCATTCGGTAAAATTGATATTCTCGTAAACAACGCAGGTACGATTCGTCGTGCTCCTTTGCTGGAGTACAAAGATGAAGATTGGGACGCTGTCATGGAAATCAACCTGAATGCTGTCTATCATCTGAGTCAGGAAGTAGCAAAGGTGATGGTTGAGCAAAAAAGCGGGAAAATTATCAACGTCGCTTCCATGCTTGCTTTTCAGGGTGGAAAGTTCGTTCCGCCGTATACAGCAAGTAAGCACGCAGTGGCTGGCTTGACCAAGGCGTTTGCCAACGAGCTGGCGGTTCATAACGTTCAGATTAATGCGATTGCCCCTGGTTATATTGCTACGGCGAACACAGCTCCAATCCGTGCGGATGAGAGTCGCAATCAGGAAATCTTGTCGCGTATTCCTGCGGGACGCTGGGGAGATCCGTCCGATTTGATGGGGGTTGTTGTTTTCCTCGCAAGTCAGGGCTCCGACTATATGAACGGTCATATCTTGGCGGTGGATGGCGGCTGGCTGGTACGTTAAGCAGCACTGGATGCATCTAAGTCATGGACCGAAAGCTGCCTCAAAAGGAAAGCATCCTTTCGGGCAGCTTTTGTTTGTTTGGCTGTAGCTGTATCCGTCCTATGCATATGGCATAAATGCCACTATAATTTAATGAGATCAAAATTGCTCAGGCTCCAGCCGTACACTCGGTTGGAGCCTTTGAGCATAACACAGATAGATTGGAGAATGGAGAGATGAGTTCACAGCAACACCAACGAGCTTTGGTATACAAATCCTTGTGGCATGCCGGTCCTTGGGTGCTTGCCGCAGGGATCATTCTGGTAGGTGCCAATCTGCGCGCCTCGATTACCTCGGTAGGACCTCTTATCGGTTTGATTAAGGATTCTTTGCATATTTCGAATACACTGAGTGGCCTATTAACGACATTGCCGCTGCTGGCTTTTGCCCTGTTGTCGCCTTTTGTAGCCAAACTGTCGCGCCGCTTCGGGTCGCCTCTTATTATTTTTGCAGCCTTGCTGCTGTTGACCGCAGGTATTGTGGTGCGCTCAACGCTGGGGGTGACCGCATTATTTGCTGGGACAGCCATGCTGGGATTGGCTATTGCCGTGTGTAATGTTTTGCTGCCCAGTTTGATCAAAGAGGAGTTTCCTCGCAACAGCGGACTGATGACCGGCGTATATTCAGTATCCATGAATGTAGTCGCTGCAACAGCATCCGGTCTGAGTATACCGCTGGCTCTGAACGGAGGTCTGGGCTGGCGCGGTGCTTTGGGAATATGGGGGATTGTGGGTGTCGTAGGTATTTTACTCTGGGTGCCCCAGCTTCTTAAGGCGCGCAAAACGGCCAATAAAGCGGCAGTGTCTGCCCGAACCGTGAATGTGTATACATCGTCTTTGGCTTGGAAGGTGACACTGTTTATGGGGCTGCAATCTGCTCTGTTCTATGTTCCTGCCGCCTGGTTTCCCCAAATGATGGTTGGACAGGGAATGGATTCAGAGACTGCGGGATGGATGCTGTCCGTGCTGCAGTTTTCGCAAATGCCATTTACTTTTATTGTGCCTATTTGGGCAGCTCGGGTAAAGGATCAGCGGGTATTGGTTCTGATTATGGCTGCGCTGTATTTTATCGGTCTGGGTGGATTTCTGCTTGGGGCTACACAGTGGAGTGTGATTTGGGTGATTTGTATCGGTATAGCTGGTGGTTTTGCTTTCCCGTTGGTGATGATGTTCTTTAATTTGCGAACGCGGACACCGCAGCAGGCAGCAGAGCTGTCTGGTATGGCGCAATCCTTTGGTTATTTGCTAGCAGCGACAGGGCCGACGCTGTTCGGTTATTTACATGATGCAACACAAGGCTGGACCATTCCGCTGCTTCTACTCTTGTGTCTGAGCGTTTTGCTCATGTTTACAGGGCTGGGTGCAGCCAAGAAACGATATGTCGGAGGCGAGGTGGATGATCAGGCTGCAATTTGATACAGACGGTTATAGTGTAATCTGTAGTGCAGATCGTGTTATGTTGTTGGCTAAAGAGTTTGCGCTACTGCGCTTTCTATACGATAACCGGAATCAGGTGTTCACCCGGGAACAACTGCTGGATCGTGTGTGGCCGCTGGAATATCCGGTGGAGCGCACGGTGGATGATCATATCTACAGATTGCGTAAAAAGCTCAAGCCATGGAATGCTCTTCGTATTCATACGGTCCGGGGGTATGGCTACAGCTTGACCCTTACTGGCGTGCAACGACAGAATCATCCGTCCCTGCGCGATCAGGAGGTACAAGACGCTGTCCACGGACTGTTACGGAAATACCAATTGCTGGGACAGGGGAATTCCATCGTGGCGCTGGCTGCTCAGCAGGAGCAGATGGGGTTCGAACTGTCTCCTTTTTTATCAGATGTATACCCGGTTTGTGCAGGCCGATATATTGTGGTTTTTGGAACGGGAGGACTTTTCTCCTAAAGATCGACTGTACTGGATGTTACTGCTATATATAGGTACAGCAGGGGTAACGGATCAGAAGCTTGCTCTATGTGAGCGGGCGCTTTCCAGTGGATTACTATCCGCCGAGCAGGAGCGGGAATTGCGTATTCTCAACATCCTGGAGGCTTATGTGGAGAATGGACAACCTGAACGCGCACTGGAGAGACTTCCGCTGACTTTTGCAGTGATGGAGCGGGATGAGCTGGACAAATTCGTGATGCCTGTTGCGCTGATGGAGATGTACATGCATTTGACCGCCAACCGTATGGAGGAGGCTAGGGTACTATCCGTTCGATTGGAAGGGATGCTATCTGAGGCTCCGTATTTGCGGGAGCTGGGGCGTTATCGGATGATGCAGGGATTCATGCTATTGCTTACCGGGGGAGCGAACGAGGCCGAGCGGCTACTGGATGAGGGGCTGGATACGCTTGATATGGCTAAACAGGAGCTGCTTAAAATCAAGGCGGTCTGTCAAATCTGCGGTTTTTTGAAGCGTTATGGTGGCTTTCCTTCATTGGAAAAGAAATATACGGCTCAATATGAACGGCTTGATCGGGACAATGGCTTAACGTTACATGGTGCGACGCTGGGGCTTTGGTTGGAGCGAACCCTTTCTGCGATCTGATGTTTTTCGCTGTCTGACTTTCCTCTGATATAGGCCCGCTAGAATGTTCTTATTGCTACTAATGCAGAAAATGAGAGCAGGGTGAATAGAAATGAAGGAAAAGAAAGAATCAGAATCCACGCCTAGCATTTGGCGCAACGGCCGTTTTCGGCGGATGTTTGCGGCGCACATGGCTGCTTCCTTTGGCGATTGGTTTGATGCCATCGCTATTCAGGTGCTCGTCGCTTACCGCTGGGAAGCCGATCCCATGCTAATTGCGCTGATTCCGGTAGTGATGGCGCTACCGGGTCTGCTGCTAGGCTCTATCGCGGGCACGTTAGCCGACCGGGTGCATAAGGCCCGGCTGATGATGGGCTGCGATGCAGCTATTGCCTTGCTGACGCTGGCGATTCTCGCTGTTCCGGGCCCGGCGTGGCTGTTGCCTCTGCTGGGTTTGCGCGCGGCGGCTGGCGTATTCCAAATGCCCTCACAGCAAGGCTTGACCCGCACTGTAGTCGCCAGCGGCGACCTGTTCCAGGCGACCTCGCTGAATGGGCTGGTCAATCAGGCTTCCAAAGTGGCGGGGCCATTATTGGGCGCCATGACCTTGGCTGTGCTGTCGCCCCAAGCCTGCATTATCCTCAATGCGCTGCTGCGCCTATGCTCCGGCCTGGTGTTGTGGCCGCTACGCGGAATCGGCCCCGCCCTCGACAGCATAGAGCAGCATGCGACTACTGCTGTGCTGCAAGGAAAGCCGGATTCGCCAAGCGAGGCTGAGGCTGATGAAGCCGAGCATCGGAAGGAACGCGTCGGCGCATCCCGTTTTTTCAGCCAATGGCGCGAGGGCTGGGCGTTCCTATGGCGCAGCCGAATGCTTTTGCATACGCTTGTGTTCGGACTTTTCGGCATGATCGCCATCCTTATGATTGACTATCAGTTCCCGACGCTGTTGCGTATGCTCGCTCCGGGTAACGAATCTCTACTCGGCTGGCTGGTTTCAGCCATAGGCGCTGGTGCCGTCGCTTGTATGCTTGTGCTTAATCGCTTGAATCGCATAAGCGCAGGCTGGGGGCTCGGTGGAGGTTATGTACTGGTTGGTGGAGCTATTGCTGCTTTAGGCTGGGCGCAACCGGGGACAGGATTACCCGTGCTGCTTATGATTGGGGCCATGCTGGGCGTGGGAAACGGCCTGTATATCATCACCCAGAATTACATATTGCAAGCCGGAACTCCAGCAGATATGGTGGGGCGCGTCTTCGGTATCCAAAGTACCGTGACCGGAGCGATCATGATCGTCTCACCGCTTATTGGGGGTGTCATGATTCGTATGGTCGGACCAGGCACTACCTTTGTCTGGATTGGAGTGACGATTGGGGCTTTGGGTTTAGTCGGACTCATGCTTCAATCCGTCATTTGGTGCGAGTCACCTGCTGATTTCAACAATTCTGCTGTGAAAAATGCCGACCCTGCACAGTAGGAGCTGGCTTCCGAATTTCGTGACGGAATATATCCGCATTGCCATTAATGAACAGGGGAATATGGGAAAAGGCTACGGAACCGAAGCGCTTGTGCTTATGCTTGATTATGGATTTGGTATCTGTAATCTGCATCGAATCGAGCGAAAAATAGGCTTTCAACGTGAAGGCGTGCAACGGGATGCTTTATTTTATAATCATCAATACCATGACTCGATTCCGATGAGTATGCTGTCCTCTGAGAACCGTGTGTCCTCTATGTAGAAAAAGCAAAAAACTGATTCAAAGCATTTACAGGGGTTTAATGAAAAGGTATAATAAAGACATATATGTGTGAACTAACGTAGGTTACTGAACAACAACATAAAATGAAAATGATTACTGGAGGAGCCTGTCACCAAGGCTCCTCTTTGTCTTTTTTAAGGGGATCTGTATTTACGGGTTCCTTTTTTGTTGTGTTCAGGGAACGTCAGACACATATTTTGCGCAAAGTTTTAGCATTTTATCAATATTAGATGTCTGAAATTTGATTAAGGGAGGTATATGAGCTATGCAATTTATATTGTATCTTTTGCTGATTCTGCTGTTTACTAAAGTGGCTGGTGATCTGTCGGTAAGGCTCGGTCAGCCTTCGGTGCTGGGGAAGCTGATTGCTGGTATTGTACTGGGTCCGGCGGTATTGGGATGGGTTCAGGACAATACACTTATTCATGATATGTCTGAAATCGGAGTGCTGCTGCTGATGTTCATTGCCGGGCTGGAGACGGACCTGGATCAGCTTCGCCGTAACTGGAAGCCTGCGGTAGCCGTAGCAGTCGGGGGAATTATTTTGCCGCTGCTTTGCGGTTTTGCAGTCGGAGAAGCCTTTGGATTTTCGGTGCATGAAGGATGGTTTCTTGGAGTTATCCTGAGCGCTACTTCCGTCAGCATTACGGTACAGGTGCTAAAGGATATGAACAAGCTTAACACCCGGGAAGGCTCGACGATTTTGGGCGCAGCGGTGCTGGATGATGTGCTTGTTGTGGTGCTGCTGGCAGTGCTGATGAGTATATTTGGGGTAGGAGGGGGAACCTCTCTGGGGCTTCTTGTCGGCAAAAAGCTTCTTTTCTTTGTCGTCGCTATATTCGGAGGTTGGTTTGTGGTTCCCTGGATTATGAAAATACTTTCTCCGCTCAAGGTGACAGAGGCCACCATTACCGCTGCTTTGATCGTTTGCTTCGGGTTTGCGTATTTTGCAGATATATTGGGTATGGCTGGCATTATCGGAGCCTTCGCTGCCGGGATTGCCATTTCGCAAACGAGCTTTAAGCATGTCGTGGAAGAAAAAGTGGAGCCTATTGCTTATTCCATCTTTGTCCCTGTGTTTTTTGTCAGCATTGGATTAAATGTTTCCTTCGAGGGAGTAGGGCAGCAGATCGGCTTTGTCGTTGCATTGACGCTGGTTGCAATGGTGACGAAGTTGATCGGTGGCGGGATCGGGGCGCGTCTGACCGGCTTTAATAACCGTTCTTCGCTCGCGATTGGCTCCGGTATGATATCTCGCGGCGAAGTCGCGCTCATTATCGCAGCTACTGGGCTGCAAACGGGTCTGCTGGCACAGCAATATTTTACATCCGTCATCATTGCTGTCATTTTGACAACTTTGGCTTCACCTCCGATTCTCAAGCTGTGCTTTAGCGATAAGAAATCTCCCGGCCATGAGCAGAAGAAGGAAGCCGAGGCCTGATAATATTGAGAGAATCATTAAGTCATACCTAAAAGACCCTTCGGGTTCATATCCCACAGTATGCATGGAAAGTCCGGTTTGTGGCAAAACCGAATGTTCCGTGACATATGGGAAATGACCGAAGGGTCTTTTTTATACAAATATGTTCGGATTAGGTGCAGGGATTAGGACTCCGATACCACGGTGAAGCGTTGGTTCAGATGCTGTGGTTTCTCGATTTCGTCAATTACAGCTACCGCATAATCTTCATAGCTGACATAGCTTGCGCCTTTGGAATTAACTTGCAGCACATCTTTGCCAATTTGATAAGAGCCTGTGCGTTTGCCAAGAGCAAATTCAGCCGAAGGACTAATGAAAGTCCAGTTCAGATCGCTGGTTTCATGCAAAATTTCCAGGTTCTTTCCTTGATTATTAGCCGTTGGGTATACAAAATCCGGGAAATCAGGTGTGTCTTTTACCAACAAGGTTTGGGACTCATCTGTGAACAGGCTGCCTGCGCCGCCCACAACAATCAGGCGAGTACTGGACACATTACGCAGTGCTTCAATCAGAACGTTCCCTGCATCTACATGCAGATGCTCTTGACCGAATGGAGCGGCAAAAGCGTTAACGACAACGTCAAAGTCTTTCAGGTCGTCTGTTTTCAGGTCAAAAATGTCTTTTTGTACCACGGTTGCACGGCTGTCTGTTACTTTGGCAGGATCTCGAACGATCGCTGTTACTTCATGCCCTCTGTCCAATGCCTCTTTAACAATGTTGCCTCCTGCTTTACCGCCTGCACCAATAACTGCAATTTTCATATTAAATAGCCTCCTATACATATGATCTAGATGATTCATTAGTTTGATCGTAAGTTCATCCTGTCCATTCACAAACTTGTATATGTAACTATTATAGTTACATGTAAGAATGAAAGTCAAGCCCTTGTATTGGGCATATGCCTAAAATGAAGCCGCTTCACGTTCGCTGAACAGATGATAATATAAAATTTGAAAGAGTTGATGGAGGGATAGAGGATGGGAGAACAGCGATTTGCTGCGCAGAAGAGAACGGCTGTTTTGGAGCGTATGGAGGGAGAGCATTTTGATATTTTAATTATTGGTGGCGGGATAACAGGTGCAGGGATTGCGCTGGATGCCGCTGACCGTGGCTTGAAGACAACGCTGGTCGAGATGCAGGATTTTGCGGCAGGTACGTCCAGCCGATCCACGAAGCTGGTGCATGGCGGCCTTCGATATTTGAAGCAGTTTGAGGTTAAAATGGTAGCTGAGGTCGGGAAGGAGCGGGCAATTGTATTCGAAAATGGCCCGCATGTGACCACGCCGGAGCGTATGCTTCTTCCGTTTCACAAGGGAGGTACGTTTAACGCATTTACCACTTCTGTCGGACTGCTGGTATATGATTTTCTCGCCGGGGTTAAGCATAGTGAACGCCGCCGAATGCTGGATATTCGGGCTACGTTGGAGCGGGAGCCTTTGTTGAAGCGGGAAGGACTCAAGGGGAGCGGCAGCTATGTGGAGTATCGTACGGACGATGCCCGCTTGACGATTGAGGTCATGAAGGAGGCTGTTGCGCGAGGGGCTATAGCTGTAAACTACGCCAAGGCTAACAAGCTGCTGTATGATGACAGACGAATCAGCGGCGCGAGCGTAATGGATCGGGTAACGGGGCAGTCTCATGAAATCCGTGCTTCGCTGGTTATTAACGCCGCCGGACCGTGGGTGGATACGCTGCGGGAGTTGGATCGGTCCAAAGAAGGCAAGGTACTTCGCTTGACCAAAGGTGTCCATCTGGTGTTCGATGCCAAGCGATTCCCGCTCAGACAGGCCGTTTATTTTGATACACAGGATGGACGGATGGTATTCGCCATTCCCCGTGATGGGAAAACGTATGCGGGTACAACCGACACGGTATATGAAGGGGATACAGCCCATCCCCGAATGACCGCCGAAGACCGGACCTATGTACTTCAAGCGATCAACGGCATGTTTCCTGAGGTGAAGCTGACCGTCAAGGATGTGGAATCGAGCTGGGCAGGTGTACGGCCGCTCATTTATGAGGATGGCAAAAGCCCTTCGGAAATTTCTCGCAAGGATGAAATTTGGGAATCCCGCTCCGGCCTGATCACGATTGCGGGTGGCAAGCTGACAGGCTACCGGAAAATGTCCGAGCTGGTTGTAGACCGTGCGGTACGGGAGCTGGGGCGCTTGCATGGGCAGACCTTCCGGGCATGCCGCACCAGGCACATCCCGGTCTCGGGCGGTAACGTAGGCGGCTCTGCCGGTTGGGATGCCTTCGTGAGCGGGCAAGCGGCAGCAGGTGCTGCGCTCGGATTGCCGCCAGAAATCGCCAGAGCATGGGCCACTCGATACGGCTCCAATGCGGAGCGGCTGTTTGCCATAGCGGCACGCAGCATGAAGGAGGCCAGCGAGACGGAAGCGGCGCTGCCTGTGGAAGTGTGTGTCCCGCTCCTGTATGCCATGGAGCAGGAAATGACGGTGACACCGTCTGATTTTTTCATACGCCGCACCGGAGCGTTGTTTTTTGAGATTGACGGAGTGAAGCGTTGGAAGCAGCCCGTCATTGCGCTGATGTCTGAGCATGCAGGCTGGAGCGCCGCGCAAGAGCGACAATATGCGGCAGAGCTGGATACTTATTTGCACGAAGCCGTGACGCCTGTTGAGGCTGAGAAGAAACCCGGGCTGTTAAAGCGATCTGATGGTACGGGAGATAAGTAACTCTTACTTCCGAATAGACGAAGAAGCTTCGTCCCGCTACAGCTAGTGGAGCGGAGCTTCTTCGTTTTGTATATCAGAGGCAGTGTCCATTCAATATCTTGCGCTTTACTGAGCTTACAGCATCAAGTGGAACAGGAACGGCGCAGCCGCCAAGGTAAAGAGGGCGGCGAGCACCATAGAGATGCTGGAAATCGTGCCCGTCAGCGAACTGAACTCGAACGCTTTGGAGGTACCTGTACCATGAGCACCGGTACCGAGCAGTACACCGCGCGAAACTTCATTTTCGATATGGAACAGCTTCACGATCATCGGACCGATAATGAGACCGCTCAATCCGGTTAAAATAACGAACACAGCCGTGACTGTCGGATTACCGCCAATCGTTTGTGAAACATTCATGGCAATCGGTGTCGTAATGGAGCGAGGAATCAGGCTGCTCATCAGCGAGGAATCCAGATGCATCCATTTGGCGAGTACCATGGAGGATACTACGGCTACGACTGAACCGGACAGCACGCTAAGCACGATTTGGGTCGCATGTTTTTTCAGCACAGGGAAATATCGGTACAAAGGGACGGCGAATGCAATCGTGGCTGGTTGGAGCAGCATGGAGAGCAAATGGGCACCCGAATTATAGGAACGGTAATTTATACCCGAAAGCGTCAAAATTAAAATAATAATGATCGGTGTAATGAGTAGTGGAGACATATACACCTTGGGGAGCGTGCGGTACATGCGTTTGGCCATCCAGTAAATAGCAAGCGTCAATACAATACATAGAAGACCGATCATGATGATTTGTGCTCCTTTCGTTTGCCGAGCAGACTGGCGATCATGCCTGTGCAGGCCATCACAAGAAAGGTACCAAGCAGTACGACCAGCATAATGCTCATACCATCGTGCTCCAGCATCGGCCAATAATTCATAACGCCGACAGCGGAGGGAATAAAGAATAATAGCAGCTCGGCCAGCAGCCAGTTTGCGCCGATCTCAATCCAGCTTAGGCGGATCACGCCCGTTTGTAGCAGAATAAAGAGAATCAGCATGCCGATAATGCTACCGGGTACAGGCAGGTGGAGCCAGGAGACCACCGCGTTCAGGATGAGCGAAAAGGCCATCAGGACGGCGATCTGGAGGACACCGCGTATGAAGCTTTTCATATATATTGGCTCCTATCTATGAGTTCCGTTATTTTTCAAACTGTAATGAAATTTTACATCACAAGTTTTCATGAGTAAAATGCATAGAAAGAATACGATGTATTCCGTTTGTCTATGGAAGAGGGTGATGGGATGGATATCCGACATTTACAGTATTTTTTGGAGGTCGCGCGCTTGCGCAGCTTTACGAAGGCGGCCCAGAGCATGTTTATTACACAGCCGACGATCAGCAAGACGATTAAAAGCCTGGAGGATGAATTGGGTGTCGCTTTGTTTGACCGGATCGGCAAAAGAATCGAGCTGACGGACGCGGGCAAGGTGATTGAGCTTCAGGCGCAAGCGATTGTGAAGTCCTTCCAGAGCTTGTCCTCCGAGCTGAATGATTTGATGAACCTGAAAAAAGGGCACATCCGTATCGGTCTGCCCCCCATGGTCGGATCGAGTTTTTTTCCGCGTGTCATTGGGGAATTTCACAAGGCATATCCCGATGTGACCATTCAGCTATTTGAGGATGGGGCAAAAAAAGTAGAACAGGACGTAGGCGCGGGCGCACTGGATATCGGTGTCATTGTGCTGCCAGCGAGCGGGGATATATTCGAGACGTTTCTGTTCGTGGAGGAAAAACTGAACTTGCTGGTTCACCCTACGCATGTACTGGCAGAGCGTACAGAGGTACCGCTGGCAGCGCTGGCGGAGGAATCATTTGTGCTGTTCCGCGAGGATTTTACACTGCATGACCGTATTATTGCAGAGTGTGTCCGGGCTGGCTTCCAGCCGCATGTCGTCTATGAAAGCTCGCAGTGGGACCTGATCAGCGAAATGGTTGCTGCGAACTTGGGGATAGCGTTGCTGCCCGAAGCGATTTGCCGTGAACTTGATTCTGAACGATTGCGTGTTATTCCACTCGTTGATCCCGTCATTCCCTGGCATCTAGGGATGATATGGCGAAAGGATCGGTATCTGTCCTTTGCCGCGAGGGAATGGATTACGTTTACGCAGGAACTACTGCGGACGGAGTACCGAAGAAAGCAGTAAGCGAGGAAGTAAGGGAAGAAATAGTAAGATGGGGGTGTCCTACCGGAAAGTTAACACGTACAGGTAAGTCAGCGGAACACGAGGCTATGTACAAAAAAAGCTGCCCGTAAAGGGCAGCGGTGTAGCTTTCTTTTATGGATGTGCCTGATTGTCACCATTTATCGCTCGCTTGGTGTGGAGATACTTGTCCATAATTCGGTCAAGCCGAGAGGATTTGACCAATACACGTTCATCCTTTAATCCATGTAAGGTTGCCATACGATTTAGTTCGCAGCGTTCTTTTTCCATGAGTTTTTCCAATTGTTCGAGGTCCAAAAAGCCCACCCCCCATGTCGATTGTAAGGCATGTCTCCTCTAACGGCAGAAGATTTTCTAATACAAATCTTATTTCCATTTTACCACTTTTTATTAACAATAATCCAGCTTTCCAGACATTTAGCGACTTATAATTATCGTTTTGCTATTTCTACCCGATTGCGTCCTGAGCGTTTGGCTTCATATAGAGCGTTGTCCACCTTCTCCAATAATTTATCCGCTGCAATGGTAGGAAAGCTTCCTGCTCCGATAGATACCGTCAGAGGAACGATGGTTCCATCATTTAGTTGAAAGGGGCCGTTTTCCACAGCCTTTCGAATCTTTTCGGCAAAGCTCGCTGCCTTCTGGCTGTCGCAATCTTCAATCAGAATAGCAAATTCTTCTCCGCCTTTACGGGATGCATACGCTCTCAGACCTGACTCCCGGTTTAGTAAAATCCCTAATTGGTGCAGTACGGTGTCTCCATTCAAATGACCATGCGTATCATTAATACATTTAAAGTGGTCAATATCCAGCATCACGAACCCAAAAGGTTGCTTTGTAGCCTTGGAAGTATGAAAGACCTCTTCAAATAGCGCATCAAAAGCACGCGGACTGTATAATCCGGTTAAATGGTCCCGATTCGCAGCCTCTTCGAGTAGATGAATGGCCCGTTCTGTTTTTTTGATATGTGACACCATAAAATAAGTGAATAGACCTCCAAGCATCGTAATGGTTGCGAACAGTATTGTAATTTCAGGATTGGGATGCTCAATTAGATAGAAAGTAGCTAACAGCGACACGACAACAGCTCCAAGCACAGCCAACATCCATTTTCCGAATTTTAATTTTTTTTCTCGAATAAAGGCAAGGGAAACAGCCAGTGTCAGGATGCTATTGGCAGTAGCAGTCAGAGAAATATCGGTCCAACCACCATTGAGGTAAATACGGTACAGGCTTATGATCAGGGTGGCCAACAGACCGGATATCGGTCCTCCCATATAAACGGATATGATAATAGCCAATTGGCGCAGATCGACTACAAAATTTCCGCTGATTAAACCAGTCATCATTAATAGAATGCCAAACAGGCCTAGCATTAAACCGTTCATTACCCGGTAAAGGAATACATTTTTTTCTAGGTAACGTTCGTATTTTCGGGAAAGTAAATTACCAAAGAATAAGAAACTCGTTAATAACGCAAAATTATTGATTAGTTCTTTTAACATATCCCTATCCCTTATGATTGTAATTTGAGTTGTAGTGTCGTTCAGATGTGAAAGCTAAAAGCCCTATTTCTATATTTCGGAAAAAAGAGGTCACGAGTGAATACCAGTTAGATAACAAACAATCCTTTTGCCTCTTACGTTTCGTCTATCTACGTGATACAGTGAAAGGACTATGACCGGAACGGGTGATCGTATGAAGGAACCAATTAACATATCGGTGCGACCCCTTGTGGAATATATGCATCGGAGCGGCAGCATTCACGGGGGTTTCCACTCGAACAGCAGCATGCTGGAAGGAACACGCGTGCATCAGCTTATCCAAAAAAGCTATAAGGAGCATGACCGCAAAGAGGTACATTTGCGCACAGAAATTCCATATGAGGGTGCTTTATTTATCGTGGAGGGCCGCTGTGATGGACTGATTGAGCTGGATGGCATATGGACGGTTGATGAAATCAAGTCGATTTCCATTCCTCTCGAAGATATTCCGGGGGATGGTCAACCTGTGCATTGGGCGCAAGCGTTTCTGTACGCCTATATGATTGCCCGCGAAGAGCAGCGCAATTCCATGCAGGCCCAGCTTACTTATGTACAGGCACACAGCGGAGAAATTCGGCGGTTCAGACGAGTGTTATCCTTTGCCGAGCTGGAGACCTTTGCGCTGAGGATGGTCGAGGGTTATGCGCCGTATGCTTTCCTGTTAAGAGCGCATGCGGAGAAACGGGATGCCAGTATTGCAACACTGGCCTTTCCCTTTGCTACGTATCGTTCAGGCCAGCGCCCTCTGGCGGGTTCGGTGTACAAGACGATTGCAGAAGGGGTCAATCTGTTTGCCAAAGCGCCTACGGGCATCGGAAAAACGGTATCTACCCTATTTCCTGCAATCAAGGCCATCGGTGAAGGGCTGGTGAGCCGGGTATATTATGTGACGGCCCGTACCACGACCCGCGCAGCAGCAGAAGAAGCGTATGCCAAGATGCAGGCCCAAGGGCTGTATATGCATGTAGTAACCTTGACGGCGAAGGATAAAATCTGCTTCAAGGATGAAAATGATTGCGATGCCGGAGCATGCAGCATGTGCGAGGGATATTACGACCGGATCAACGGTGCGGTGTCCGATATTTTGGCGAACGAGACGTTGATGACCCGAGCGGTGATCGAGTATTATGCGCGCAAGCACAGGGTATGTCCGTTTGAATTTTCGCTGGACGTGGCATATGCCTCGGATGGTATAATCAGTGACTATAATTATGTTTTTGATCCGCGTATTTCCTTAAAAAGACTGCTGGAGGAGCACAAGCGAAAAGGTGTTGTGCTGGTGGATGAGGCGCATAATCTGGTGGAACGCGGCCGGGATATGTTTTCGGCGGAAATGTTGAAATCGTCTTTTTTGGAATTGAAAAAAGAATTCAAGCTGCTAAGCCCGGAGATTGCCGGGGCGGCTAGTGCAGTGAACGCGCATATGATTGCGTTGCGCAAGCTGTACGCGGATACGGGAAAAGCAGTGAATACGGAGACGCCGCATGAGGTGCTGGAGCTGCTGGCACCTTTTGTAGAGGCAGCCGAACGTGAGCTGTTAACTGGCGCCGGTAGTACGAGCAGCTCAGGAGCGGCCTATACATTGCTGTTGGATACGTATTTTGCCGCTCAAAATATGCTGCGGATTGCAGCTTTGTACGATGAACGCTACGTTACCTATATCGAGGCGGGACGCAGTGAAGTGCGGGTCAAGCTGTTCTGCCTGGACCCTTCGCATTTGCTGGGACAGGCTGTGAAGGGCTATCGCTCGGCGATTTATTTTTCTGCGACGTTGACGCCGCTTGCGTATTACCGGGACATGCTGGGAGCGAGGGAAGAAGATTACACGTTGCAGGTTCCTTCCCCGTTTCATCAGGAGCAATGGGATGTACGCCTGCTGCCGCTCTCTATCCGTTATCGGGATCGTGAGCGCTCGAAAGGGGCCATTGCAGATATGCTGGCAGGATTGGCTGAGGAGCGCAAAGGGAATATGCTCGTGTTTTTCCCTTCTTATCCGTATCTGCGAGAGGTATATGAGGAATTTATGGCCCGGGGTGTGTCTGCGGATACGCTGGTACAAAGTCCAGGCATGACCGAACCGGAGCGGGATCGCTTTCTGGAGGCTTTTCAGCCGGGACAAGAGCGTACTCTGCTCGGATTTGCTGTACTGGGTGGCGTGTTTGCCGAAGGCGTTGATTTGCCGGGTGATCGTTTGAACGGAGTCGTAGTGGTTGGTGTCGGGTTGCCGCAAATTGGCGCAGAGCGGGATGTGCTGCGAGATTATTTTTCGGAACAGGGGCGGAATGGATTCAACTATGCGTATGTGTATCCGGGGATGAACAAGGTTCTTCAGGCAGGGGGCAGGCTTATCCGCACAGAGCATGACGAAGGCTTGCTGGTGCTGATAGATGATCGGTTTGCCAAGGAGCCGTATGCTTCTTTGCTGCCGGAGGAATGGAGAAGCTATCGTGTGACGGAACAAGCGGGATCAGGGGAGGAATGGACAGGCCATGAATTTTAATTTTCATAATGACTCTATACGCGGGGTACTGTGTAGTTTTGGGCAAGAGGAAGTAGAAGTGGACAATCTGGAGACTTTTGTGACTTTTGCGTGCTTGGCTAACGGTATTTTTAGAGAAATAGATACCGATCTTACCAAGCTGGGGGTCTCTCAGGGCCGAATCATCGTCCTTAGCCTGCTGCATTGCCATGCGTCCCACCGGATGACACCATCAGAGCTGTCAGAAAAGGCAGATGTGACGCGGGGAACCATGACGGGGCTAATCGACGGTCTGGAGCGGGATGGAATGATTGAACGGGTGGCTCACGAGAGCGATGGACGAATGGTCACGGTAGGACTAAAGGAGGCAGGACGGGAGCTGCTGGTAACGGTCGTGCCTTACTATATGAAGCTGATCCGGGCATGTATGGCCGAGTTTACGACAGAGGATCATGAGATGATGAAGGGCTTGCTCTGTAAAATGAAAAGGGGTTTTGAACGGTCCTTGCCGAAATGCTGAGTTCCTGATTGGAGGGATAAAGAATAGGGGGAGAACATGTTTTTTTATACAGATGAGGTCTATGAAGCGCGTGATTTTGGTTCGATGGATGCCCGGGAAGGCGAGTGGAGAAATTGTGAGTTTATCCGCTGTCGCTTTCGGGGAGTGGAGATGAATGAATCTCTTGTTGAAGACTGTACTTTTGTGGACTGTGATTTTACCGGAGCCATCCTGAATGCCTCTCATTTCAAGGAGTCTGCCTTTACGAATTGTCTATTTACCAGTGCCAATCTGTTTGTGGCCCAGTTTGACAACTGCAAGCTGGTAGGGTCAGATTTCGCGGGGGCGAATATGGATGGTATCACGATTACAGGCGGAGACTGGTCCTATACGAACTTGCGTCATGCAGATTTAAGAAAACAGGATTTGCGAAAAATACGATTCAAGGAAGCTGATTTAACCGAATGTAATCTGGAAAAGGTAGATTTGCGGGAAGCGGATCTTACCCGAGTTAGGCTGCATCGGGCTCAGCTTAAAGGAACGGATCTGCGCGGCGCGAAGATGGATGGCGTGAATTTTAAAGATTTGGATATCACCGGAGCCAAGCTCGATCTCGAGCAGGCGGTAGCTGTGGCCCGATCCTATGGAGCGAAGGTGGAAGGGTAAAAGCACGGAGTAAACAAAAAAATCCCTGCTCCAGCGGCAGAACCTGAGGATCAGGGCCGGGAACGGACAGGGAAATGGGTGCTTTATATGTTGAACTGACCCGAGAGGGAGAGGATTGTATGATGGGGACCAAAGAGGCATTAGCTTTTCTTTTTTCTTTGCTGGGCAATGACTACATACTGATCCAGACGTTGACTTAGCTCTACAATGGAAGGGTCGGTAAAGGCTTCATGCTGTGCCTTAGTAATAAGCTCGCTGCGCAATTCTTCAATGATGGCAAGCAAACCATCCCCGGCTGCATTCAGATTGGATACCATAGGCTGCACCTTCTTCCCTGCTGCTCATTAGATTATAAAAGGTATTGCATAAAATTTGAATTATACATTAATGGTAAATATAGGTCGTTTTTTTGTTGATGTAAAGTAGTATAGCACATTTACTCTAGCGAAGCGATCAGGCATAATTAAAGATGATTGCCGATGAGAACATGCCTGTTACGCGGGGATATAAGGAAGGAAGAGACAGATGAGTCAGACAAACGTTTATTTTAATCATGATGGTGGAGTGGATGATCTGGTATCCCTGTTTATGCTGCTTCAGATGGAGCAAGTTCATTTGACTGGAGTATCGGTTATTCCAGCAGATGGTTACCTGGAGCCTGCGACGGATGCCAGCCGTAAAATTATTGATCGTTTTGGGCGAAATAAAGGGCCTGTGGAAGTCGCTAAATCTAATTCACGGGGTAAAAATCCATTTCCTGCCGCTTGGCGTTTACATTCCTTTTATGTAGATGCATTGCCTGTGCTGAATGAATCGGGACAAATGGAAGCGCCGCTTTCAGCTCTGCCGGCTCATCAGCATCTGATCGAAAAGGTACGTGGAGCCGAAGGCAAAACACTGCTCCTGTTCACTGGACCGCTGACCGATCTGGCACGCGCGCTGGATGAGGCACCGGATATTGAAGCGAAAATTGACAAGCTGGTATGGATGGGCGGTACCTTTGAAAAAGGTAATGTAGAGGAGCCTGAGCATGACGGCACAGCAGAATGGAATGTGTTCTGGGATCCGGAAGCAGCATATCGGGTATGGCAAAGCGGCATTACCATTGATCTGGTGGCACTGGAAAGCACAAGCAAAGTGCCATTAACGCCAGCCGTACGCAATCGTTGGGCTGCCGAGCGCCGCTATGAGGGCGTGGATTTCCTGGGCAACTGCTACGCAGGCTGTCCGCCGCTCGTCTATAGCGAGACGAACTCGACCTACTACCTGTGGGATGTGCTGACCACCGCTTCGGTGGGACGTCCGGATATTGTGAAGAAAAAGACGGTACATTGCAGCGTCATCGCAGACGGCCCAAGTCAGGGCAGAACCGTGGAACAGGCGGAAGGCCGCCCTGTTAATCTGGTATATGATACAGATCCAGAAGCCTTTTTTACGTACATGGCGGATTTGGCCAAGCTGGCTGCTCCCAAGCGTTATTAGGCTCAGCCCTGCACATACGTAAGTTTAGAGTGACATTACTTCCTGATAGCAAACATCCATGACATGAAAACCTGTGACGATATCCGTCACGGGTTTTTGTGCCCTTTTAGGCCATGCATGAGTAGAATCCAGCCTCTGCTTTAAGCAAATGCCTGAATGATCATACAATTGGGTGGCAGCAGAGAGAGTGATTTCCCCTGCGTTTGTAAACTTCACCGCATTGTCTATCAAATTGACCAGCATCCGTCGGAACTTAGCCTTGCTGGAGTCTAGCATGCATTATACATGATTATTTCATGGTAGATCGGGCTTTTCTACTTCCATTTACCTATTCGCTTGCGCAAACCTTCAATTCGTAGGTCTAGTGAGGAGGTTTTTTGAGAGGTATAGGGTATAGGAATACACATTTATGAAATTATTTAATGATTTTTTTGGTTTTTTATACATTTATTTTTAATCTCATCATATGAAAAAAGAGTAATTAAATAGGAGGATAGAACCAGTAATATCATGTAAATATTCTATATAATAGGTTCAGAGGTGGGATTATGAATAGACTGGAAGCACTAGAACACTTTCAAAAGACCTACGCAGAAGAAGTGCTGAATCAGAAATTACACCAAGTAATGTCTTTGTATGAACAAAGAAAAGAAGAGTTAATGCAATCCTTCATTCAATCCTTTCAGCGGATTTGCTTGCAAGCCAATCATCTAGATACGGAAAAAGCAAAGATCGGATACATTACCTATTCAATGAGGCGCACGTATCTGATGGATCGAAACTATAACTATGTCATCGAAGCCTATGATAAAAATTGGTTCTTTGATCCGGGGCCTTGTTATGGAACCTATGATGCAGGATGGGCATTTAGCTATCTGGGAGAGATGGAGGATGAATTGAATCAGCTCCGAAAACCCTATATGAATAAGGTTATGCAGCCTGATGTCGAGCGATTTGTACTCCAGGCTGCAGGGGGATTTCATCAATATATTTTGAAATTAGCTAAGGATGCTATTCCACAGGCTATACAACTACCGGAATTCAGGGCTTTGAGGTGTGAAGATGATTTGGAAGTAAGAGTAGGGGAGTATAAAGGAATCAGTGAGGCGGTGTATTCAGTAGCGTATGGAATATTACATGATTCAACAGGATAACCGTATTACAGAGTATATGCATTCCAAAGAGATAGATCGTAGACAGCTCTTGGAGTGGGCAGCCAGCGCGGAGGATTCCATTTTACAATTTTATGTTTCAGGTGATGCAGACTATATCGATTTTATTGAGCATCCGGTATCCATAGTTTCAGAGCAGTTAAAGGAAATATTTGATGTATACCAAGCCGGATTAAGCTGGAAGTTGGTTGTTTTTGCCGATATGCAGCGTATGCAGCAAACGAGGTATTGGCTGGCTAATCCACCTAGCCTGATGTGTTTATCACCGCTTAGTGAATATCATAGGGACGGTACACTGAGGAAAATTATTTTAGATGAATATGCAGTGGAGAATCATAAGATATTCAGGATTCAGAATGCCAATCATCATACCATTGTGGATCTTGATGTGGCTGAATGTATTTTGAAGTTCAACTTGGCAGGCTTGAAATTACAAAAGGTCGAAACACAGGGGCCATCTATACAAAGGAGAGTCCAAGAATGAGTGAGAGCTATGTAGTGGATGGAGCACAGATACAGTGTAACTATGGAAGTCATTCAGGAAGATTTAGCGTTTCAGCTAACAGAGGCGTTAGTATTGGGGATAGAGCACAGGGGAATATTCAAGATTTTCACCCACAGACTCATATCCCTTCATTCGGAATGTGCCGCAGTATGCATAATCCTGTAGTTTCTTCTGCTAACAAAGGTAATTCCGGAAAAATCATTCCGCAGCCCTGCAATCCTAGCGTTTCTATGCCTTGGTTGAATGGAAAGAAGGATGTATACGTAGATCAATCTCCGGCTCTTATGAGCTGCTCCACAAACTTATGCATGTGGTGTGGAAAAATTTCATTCACGACAGACGGACAGGAATAGCTACTGATTGTAAGAAGTGACATCACATGTTAAGACAAATGGGGGGAGTAAGATGGGACTGGCAGGAACTGTGCTGACGTATGGGAATATTAGGGTCAATGCACCGTATGATATTGTCCGGCTGCTGGACTTTGAATTGACGCAGAAGGTGAATGAGCATGGCAAAGTGTACATCACTGCTCTCATACCGGATGAGGATCATGCTAAGTATGACGGTTTAGCACATGATGAGGATGTGCTGGAGGTATATGAGACGGATGAAGATCGAGGGACGGTTAGTATTTTTAAAGGAATAGTCACCAATATTAGCATTGGATTCAAAAATGGCGTCTATCACATGTACATAGAGGCTGCCTCTTTTACATATTTGATGGATCAACAACGGAAAAACCGTTCGTTTCAAAACAGCAGCTTGACGTATTACCAATTGTTCCGCGAACTCATAGATGCTTATCCACACGGGGATTTTATTGACCTGACGGACAGCGATAAAAAGCTGGACGGCTTTTCGATTCAGTATGGGGAGAGTGATTGGGAGTTTCTAAAAAGAATGGCCTCTCATCTGCAAACTGGGCTGATTGCCGAGATTACATCACAGTTCCCGAGATTATGGTTGGGCACCTCAAAAGAACAGGTGAAAGGTGAACTGCGTGGCATTAACTTTTCCCTCCAAAAAACAAAGTCAGGTCCCCAGTATACATATGCTGAAGTGGAGGATACGAAACGTTTTGAACTTGGAGATGTCGTTGTGTTTCAACGAAAGCATTGGGTTATTGATCAGGTTCATGCAGAGATGAAGCAAGGTCTTATGACATATGACTACTTTCTCGTTCCGGAAGCAGGCATTCCAAGGGAGGTTATATATAATCAACTCATACAAGGTGCCTCCATTGAAGGGAAAGTCATTGATTTAGATGGTGAAGGAGAGTCGGTTAAACTTCATTTGTCCGTGGATGCTGTGCAGTCCAAAGCTGGGGGTTGCTGGTTTTCTTACCCCACCCTGTATACCGGTGGTGGAATCGGTTGGCACTGCATGCCCGAGCTTGGGGATCATGTCCATTTGTATTTTCCGTCCAACAAAGAGCAGGAAGCTCGCGTGGTTCAATCTCTCCGTAAGAGAGACTACAAGGGCGATGAAATCAGCAAGCCGGCAAGAAAGCTGTTCCATACCAAAACTCAAAAAGTGGCGAGATTCGATGATAAAGAAGTAGCGCTTTCCACCCAGAAAGACAAGATACTTATACGCTTAAATCCTGCTTCCGGTATTCATGTGTATAGTCATCACGATCTTACCTTTCACGCCGATACAGACTTGGTGCTGCATGGCAAAAAGGTACAGATGACCGCTACTCGCGAAATATCTCTGACGTGCAAGACCAGCTATATCCGAACTGATGGATCGCTTCATATCAAGGCCAGTAAGCTCATAAAAGATCAGGTGCCTGATGCAGAACTGAAAGCCTATAAATCGCTGATTCAAGAATTGAAGGGAAAGGGATATCCACAATGGGTGCAGGATTTGCTGCTTCAATTTAAAAAGGACTACTATAAAGCCATAGCAGCAGGGGACAAAAAGGGTGCTAAGGAAGCGGCAGCCAAGGCCAAACAATTACGTCAGCAGGTGGCAGAAATAGATCGTATGCCTGCCTGGGCCAGAGCGAAAATGCATGAATACACGTCCCAGTGGTGGGAAGCCCACGGCGCAAATGACAAGGCCAAGCAAAAGCAGATGCATCTTCTCGCGAACCAACTGCGTGACAATGTGCTAATCAACGAGCTGATTCGTGGGCATTCTGCCAGCTCCTATCTCGATGCGAACCGGTTAGAGGAGCTGTCCGGACAATACGCAGATGCGGCCCATAAGCTGACCGTTGCCGATCAAAAGGCCATTGCCAAGGAAGCCGCCGCCCTGCGGAGTAAGTATGGCGTGAACAGCCTGCTTGCCAGAGAGAATTTGAACAAGCTTGCCAAGAAGTATCCAGACAGCTTCTCGTACAAGCTGCCAACTACAGGCGATTGGGATAAGGAGCTTAACGCGGCACTGCAAGATTTTGCTAAAAAATACGGTCTGGACAATAAGGGATATGGTCGTGATGTGCTCGCAGTGTATCTGCATCAAGTAGCCAACGGCATTCTTCCATGGCCTAAGGTTAGTAAGGCTGCAACGCCGACTGTTCCAACAACGAAAACGGAACCGGGCAAGAAGACGCCGACTACTCCTGAAAAGCCAACGAAAGAAGAAACGAAGCCTGCACCATCCAACAGTTCTGCCGAGGAGAAAAGGAAAGCAATTGTAGAATTCGCTAAGAAGTTTTTAGGAAAGATTCCTTATTGTATGGATTCTAAAATTAGAACGATGAAGCTTGATCCCGACAACCCTCCTAAATATATGGACTGCTCTGATTTTAGTTCCTCGGTGTATTTAACCATATTAAATGAGCATATAGGGGGGACTACAAGAGATCAAATCCATCGGGGAACAGAGGTTGACTACAAAAGTTTACGATCCAGTGGAGATTATAAAAATTTGAAGTTAGGTGATTTAATCTTGTTTGATTGGAAAAAAAGAACGGGGAGACAACCGAATCATGTAGGCATGTATATCGGGAATGGGGAATTTATTCACGAGCATGGTAACGCAACTAAGCCTAGTGAAATGGATTCAGATAAAAAGCCTTCTCATAATGTAACGATAGATAAATTAAGCAAAGATTGGAAGGGGTCTTACGGTCGTATATATACAAACGTAATAGCAGTTAAGCGTATTATCCAAGACGATGGATCCATTAAAAATAAGTAGGGATGAGGAAGTACAGAATCGCATAAAGGAACTGAGCCAACCCGCTTAATGAGGAAACTTTATAGAGAGTGTAAAAGAGAGGAGAAATCATGCGTTGTATAAAAGTAGTTTTAATTATTGTTTTTTCAGTGCTGATATCTGCATGTAGAGCAAGCACAGGTGGGGACAATGTTATATCTTCGCAGTCTTCCGATATACCATCACGTAATGAAGTTAAGGCAGATCAGGATGATGTAAAGGCAACTCAAAAAAAAGTAAGTTGGCTTTTGAATGGTCAAGAAGGCGTAGAAGATCGAGTTCAATTCTTAACCAATTTAGATGATCCTACTGGAGAAACTAATATTCGTATCGACGACCTAATTGACACCATGGAAACTAAGGAGGAACGTATAAAATATCGAGGCTCACAAGTATATGTCGGGAAAATAACAAGTGACGGCAGCCGTATGGCGATTATAAGAGACGTTTATGGGGAGCAACCAGAGGAGCCACTCATTATTGAGGTGTACGATCTGGACGCGGGAGAAAAAGAACGAGAGTTTAAATTACCGCCAACGGCTCAATATCCTGTGATCTCTTCTGATCTGAGTAAATATTTATATGCAATGGACGGATGTGTGTATTTATATGATGCAATAAGTAAAAGAACTACAGAATTGAAGGCTAACAAAGGCAAAGCGGATATTAATAATATTGCTCAGGGAGTGTTTTCACCTGATAACACCAAGTTATGTTTTGTGGATGATCAGACAGGGATCGTAATGCTTGATCTATCTGGTGATAGTGGTACGAAGCTTCTGCTTGCAGGCACTGATGTCTCGAGTATTATGCAATGGGATCAGGGGAACAGACTTCTTTATACCACTTATAAAAAAGATAATACTTTCATAAACGATATTTATTCACTAGATATACACACTGGAAAAGTACAGTTTATAACTAAAAATGAGGGCGATTTTATTTTATCCCCAGATCAAAAAAAATTGGTCCTGGCAGATGATGAGGTTGTAAAAATGTTCATGATTGATGTAGCTAGTGGAAAAAAAGGAGATATTTCGTCCATTGTAAATGGCGAAGGAACATGGGTAGTTCCAATACAGTGGATTGAAACAAGAACTAATTATATGAAATATAGCAACAAGGTCAAAGTGAAAAAAATTACGGCCTCTTCCACACTTCCTAATCAGAGTAACTATTCTTTTAATGTGAACAATTTAACGGACGATAATAATTTAACCCCTTGGTGTGAAGGAACGAAGGAAGGCGGAGTAGGAGAAACGGTAACTATGGATTTGGGTTCAATTCAAGAGGTCAGAGGTATGGAGATGGTTGACGATATTATACGAGTTAACAATAAGTATTTAGACGTGAATACAATCCAAAAAATGAAACTAGATTTTTCGGATGGACAATCTGTGGTGCTTGAGAACAATGACACACGCTTCAGGTTTGACGAACCCATACGAACATCTTTCGTTAAAATTACCATACTGGAAATAAAAAAAGGAGCGGACTTCCCAAATACTTGTATAGGTGAGCTGAAGTTATTGTGATGAGCAGTAGGAAACAAAAGAAAACTGCGGTGTGGATAAGTAAAATTACTTTACTCGTCATAATCTTTTCTATGCTATGCGGCTGTATACAATCGAATGAGGGCCAAAAAGTACAGGAGCGGAATGAAACTCATGCTTCTGTCTCTCAGTCCAAGAAGCTTCCCCCAACAAAAAGGGCTGTAAATTGGTTGCTTTTTGAAGCGGAAAATGGAAACATGCCCATGGAATATCTCGCTGATATGGATGATCCTACAGGCAATACCTATATTGATTTAGACGGCATTATAGATGAATTATATGCAAGTGAAGGTGAAGCGTATCCTGAATCTGAGTTGTATCTGGTTAGGTTCTCGGATGATGGCAGGCGGATCGCTTTATGTAGAGAGTCAACCGAATTGAATTATTTAATTATTAAAATCTTTGATTTGTCTACCACAAAGAAATTATATGAATTTAAGGTGCCGAATAGGGACTACGCTGTTATGTCTCCTGACTTACGCAAGTGTGTTTACACAGGGGATGCAGCCTTTTTTTATTATATGAACCAGGGGCAGGAAACTAGAGCATTAGGGCAATTAAATGATGGTCACTATCTCAATCTTCCAGTGTTTTCGCCTGACGGTAACCAATTTGCCCTTGTAGATGGTAACCATACTGTATTGATCTATGACTTGTCCAAGAATAAGCAAATTCAACAAATCAAGCTAGGGATAGAAGGAATACAGATCGAACAGTGGCTTTATAACGATCAATTGCTTCTCTCTTCTTATGATAATGATAAGACGTATATGTTCAATATACAGACAGGGGAGAAGAAGCTACTAATGAAAGCCACAGAATCTCCTGTTATAACCTTGGATAACCATAGGGTTGCTTATTTGAAATCAAAGGGTGAACTGCAACAACGAGACATCCAAACAGGTTTGACTATAAAATACTCCAACCCATTGCATAGGGTAGGTTATAATGTGTCTCCTGAGCAATGGATACAGACTGCAACGGATTTGATGAAATATCAAAAAAGCATCCCGGCACAGAAAATCGTTGCTTCTTCTACACTTCCAGATCAGGCTGGAAATTCCTATGCTGTCCGAAACATCATGGATGGAGATGCGAGTACAGCTTGGTGTGAAGGAGTTAAGGGAGACGGGATAGGGGAGTGGATCAAGATTGATTTTGGTTCTGTGCAAGAATTGAAGGGATTTGAGCTCATCAATGGCTTGGCTAAGTCATCTAATGCTTTCCAAGCAAATAATAGAGTTAAACGAATGAAACTGGAGTTTTCAAACGGGCAGACCATGATGGTAGATAATGATTTTATAAGGAACGAATTTCTTGATGCCCCCATTCACACCTCATTTGTGAAAATAACGATTGAGGCAGTAGAGAAAGGAAGCAAATATCACGATACATGCATATCGGAGATACGATTCTTCTAAGCATCCCTAACAAAGGAGAAGGCATATGAAGTGGAAAGAACCAACGTTTGGTGCAACACCTATGTTGAAAGCTTTAACAACCGCTAATGCGCATAGGAAAGCAAAGGCTTTTGATCTGGTGGCAGAACAGAAAAAACAAAAACTGAATTATCCTGACTGGGCTCAAACCTGGATGCGTAAATACAAAGAGGATTGGTATATTGCTAAAGCAAACGGCGACGAGGTCGGGATGCGTAAAGCGCAAAAGCTGGCAGAGGGACTTCGAAGCAAGCTCCGCGAAATGGCCACGTTCCCCAAGTGGGCTCAAGAGCAGATGCAAAAAGAAACAATCCGCTGGATGGCTGCTGAGACAAGCGGAAATATCAAGCAGAAGTTGGCCGCTGAGAAGGCAGGACGTGCTATACGAGAGAAGTTGGGTCTGATCGATACCACTGATAAGACACCACCAGAAGTACCGGTTACCAACGAATCGAAGGATGAACCTGCAAAAACGAACGTAAAGACTCCGACTGGAAAATGGATACCTGCTGAATTCCAGTATAACGGTAGTTCTGAAGCTGAGAAAACTTTCAAAAAGCGCTCATTAAATTTCACTAAACAAAAATGGAACCAAGAAAAGTTGCACAGTTTGTGGGAAGCTACAAAAAGCATACAAGAAACATATAATATTCAAATTGATCCACGCCTTTTGTTAGCTATTATTATTCAGGAAGGGACGGGAAGTTTTAATACGAGCAGTACAAATAGAGCAGCTGATGGTCAGCATGGTGTTGAGACTAATTATGCAAAGGATTTGGTGAAGGCGAATAATTTAATTTTCGGAAAAATATTGGGGTATATTTACTATGGGAAAGAGTTTAGGCAAGTTGTAGTTAAAAACAACAACTTGGAGGGAATTAAAGGTAAGGGTGATATATATCAATACTGCAATTGGATAACTCCGATTGTAAGAATGAATTCGAAAAGAGTAGATTATGGGCCATATGCTGGTCATGGTACATGGGGTGAAGATGTAAAATCCATTTATGACAAATTAAGCAATAAAGAGTCAGATAATTATGACTTATATCTATCAAATATTAGTAAAAGCACAGCTCAAAATATTGCTAGCTCAGAAGGCATAAAACTTCCTGCTGTTACCTTCAAGGCACTCCAAAATGCCCAAGATAGTCATGGTAATGCGAATAAAAAGTGGACGGTAACGGGCAAACGATAAGCTGAAATTCGAAAAGAGGAAAAGAAATGTACAAGCTAAGTTACTGTTATTTCATTATGTTGCTTTTTTTGGTTTTAGGAGTAACCGCATGTAGTCTTTCAGACATCAATACTTATAACAATGAGAAAACAGCTACTGCTAAAGTTAAGCAAGAAAGCACGGGCTACTATCCAGATAAAAGAACAGACAAAGCCAAAAACGTTGTATCTTCCGATCCTAAGCCCCTGCAGGAAGAGGACTTTGAAATTTCATATCGATTACACAAAATTAATAAAAAAACAGATATTAAAGAACTTATTCATAAGTGGGGTTATGGTGAGGGGTACGATAGTTCCAATAGAGGATATATTAGTGGGAACGGGACTTACAGAAGGTGGAACTTATCTTATCCTAACTATGAGGATCCAGAAATAAGATTTGTAGTCTTATCTAAGATTGAGCTTGAAGGTGAGGAACTGGTGGATGGTGAAAGCTATCTTGTAGGTGTGAGCTTGGAAAATTCCAAGCTTAAAACGAAAAGAGGATTGAAGACTGGTGATACACTTGGCAAAGTACTGCAGCTCTACGGCCAACCGAGTATCATAACAAATGGGAGTCTGCTCTACTCCAAAAACGGCTTGCATTTGAGGATTCAGTGGGATACTAAAACGGAAAAAGTAAATAATATTTTCATTGAATATAACATGGAGAAATCCATAAAACAGCAACGCAGCGCTGATTATGTAGATGAAGATGCTCAACCCGACCCTGATCTGGAACCATATACTATACAAAAAGAACAATCTTTTATTACTACTCTTAATGGATGGGGAAAAGTAAAGTTTATATCCACTTTAAAAGATGAGGATGCAAATGATCTGATACAAGCAAAGTTTTTTTTGGAAGTTAACAGCCAAAAGTATGCGGATAACAAGATTTTATACGAGTTCCCCGAATTTTATGGTAACAACGGTAGGATGATTGACAGGATTAAAGCAGTAAGCTTTAAGGATTTAAATCAGGATGGGCGTACGGATATTGTCATAATTGCAGATTATATCACAGGGATTAATGCACACGGAGTAGAAACGCTTCCTGTCGCGGGGATTTACTTTCAGAAAAAGGACAATACGTACACTACCCTACCTGAATTGGATAAGAATATCAATCAAACAGGCCACAATCGAACGCTTCAAAATATCATTCAATACGTAAGCAAACAACGTATAAACGTGGAATGAATAATGTAAGAGGGGAGTTTTTTGAAATCAACTTTATAAAACAAAATAGAATACTATTTTTAATATTGTTATTTAGCCTGCTATTGAATGGATGTTCGGAAAAACACACGAACGAGAAGCAACAGGTAGCTGAGCCCATCAAACCTAGCACTCAAGTGATAGAGCAAAAAGCTGTGACTGAACCAGACCCTGCTGCTCAAGAACAAGATCGAAATAGCAATATTGTTACTCCAATAAATAAAAGAAGTAGTGCTCGCGCTACAGATTCTGACACATTGGATCAGTTTATAAAGAAAATTCAACCCAAGGATGAGCATCTTCAAAAAATATTAAAAGAAGATTTGGACCGTGATGGAAAGCCGGAATACGTGCTTGCTTTTGGGCTGGAAAAAGAGGAAATTGACAGCATATTTGTAATCCGGGAGGATGCTGGTTATCACATCATTGATAAATTAGAGGACCCAGTTATGGTTGTGCATCTTAATAAAGATGTGAAGATCATGAAGTTGGATCAAACAGAACAAAAATTTATCGTGGTATATTCCACTAGCGAAGTGGATGATGCAAAAGGACTCTCTATATTTGCTTTGGACGATAACCAAATTAACAACGTGAATTACAATTATCCAGAAGCAACAGGGCAAGGAAGCAGGAAGCTAGAGGACATTAATAAAGATGGTGTTTTTGAGGATGTGAGTTACTACCGTTTTCAGGATACTCAACAACATACAATAATGACTTATCAGAAATTTGATAGGACTGGACCAGAAAAATCAAAAGTACTATATGAGAACAAAAATAAAAAGTTTGTATACCCCACGATTCCTAAAGATATTATTCAAAATTATTTGGAGGATCATTATCTTATGAATCGCTTCTTGATACACTTGCCTGAAATGGCGGAATTCACAGCTTTGTCAGCAAGCCCGAAAAATAATTTTGAAGATATCATAGATTTTTCCGCTATGGACTATACCGGATTAGAGCTAGATATAAAAGAGATTGCTAATGAGGGTAACCAGAAGACGTTTTTAGTAAGAAGTAATTCAGAAGAAACAAACGAAGGAATTGTGTTTACGTTAGAAAAGCAGTCAGGCAAGTGGAGGATTATGAGTATAGAGATAAACGATAAATTGTAGAGAGCGTGATATCCAGCATGAGTTACTTGAAGTACGGGCGAATTTGTTACGTGCTGTTACTACTAATTTCCTGTGTAGTACTGAACGGATGTACGAAGGGAAATGATTCTTCAAAAGCAGCAACAAATCATACGCTTTCTCTCCAAAATGAAGCCAAAATGATTTCCTATTCGAAAAGGCTGGATACGTTGCTAGAGACACTTCGTATAATCAACAATGAGAATATGGATTCTGATGTCAGACAAAAAAAGATTGCGGAGTTCACACAGGAACTTAATTTGTTATTAAACGAACCAGAAAGTGTAGAGATGAGGGATGGAGAATTAGTAGAAAATTTTGATAACAATCTTACTATCTTAACAAAATCGTTTCAGTTAAAAAGTGGGCAGCTCAACGTTAGAGTTGTGAATTATAGAGCACCCAATACGGTGACAGGTACAATCGGAGGAAAATACACATTTATTCAGTGGTGGAGTACGAAGCAGCTTGTACACGCGCAGATGATTGAGGATGGCGGGCCAGAATTGACTACAGATTTTGTGGTTCGAGATTCAGACCAAGGAATACAGTTGTTGTTAGGGGGATATGTATCCATATATCATCCATATCCCGTATTTGTTGCTTTATGGGAGTTGTCTGGGCAAAAGTGGACGCAGAAAAGAATAGCCATAAACAAGATGAAGCTTCCTGATTTGTGGTATTTGAACAAGGATATGGATGAGCCTATTATTTTCGAGAATCGACAACATGATAGCATGAGTATTGAAGTTTTAGACCACGGCGATGGTTTCTTAATAAACAGTGATGTTTCTGAACAGAACATTATCATTGAGTTCTCCAAAAGCGAAGAAGTCCGCATTGATTCTGAACATAGCATCACCTTAAATACTCATATTGAACAGCAAAGCTATGAGCTTATTCAAGCGAAATATTCGGAAAATGGGATCTTGATTAAATATCCTCAAATTACAAAACTCAAGGATGCTGTAAAGCAAAAATCTTTAAACCAGATTCTTAAGACCGAAGCTGTAAAAGGATTACATGAATATGCCGATTCTGATACTGAAGTTCATGTAGAGATTGATTATGAAATTAAACGGCAAAGTGAACGGTTCTTGAGTGTTCAATATACGGGGATTCGTTATGTGAAAGACGCAGCCTATCCTAATCATATTTTTTATACGACCAATTTGGATATGAAGCAGGCTTTAAGATTAAGATTGAGTGATCTGGTAAAGATCGAAAAACCTTTTTTAGAGCTTTTAAAAAGTAGGAAATTCACAGCTATAGAGCCAGAACAAAAAGACTTACTCGGTAATTTTACTCAAAATGAGTTAAACCAATGGTTAACAGGGGCAGACCTACTAAAAGGTTCAGCTCAGGATTCAGGATTAGATACGTTTAGTTATCTTACAAGTGATTCATTGGGAATTAGTATACCCGTGGCTCATGCAGTAGGGGATCATGCAGAGTATGAAATTCGTTTTGCGCAAATTCCAGAGGGTATCAAGCAAAATAAGGAACTATGGAGTGAGCTAAGTCCTGTTGTGGATCAGTCTGTTTCTACTGTTGGCGGTGGAAAATTGGATACCGACCAATATGAAATTGAAGAGTCGCAGTCTTTTCAAACTACTCTCGAAGGCTTTGGAAAAGTACGGTTTGTATCCACATATGGATATTCGGAAGGTCTTCGTAAATTCTTTTTCTTTCTATTAGATGATCAAGGACATATTTTATATCCATTCCCAGAGTTCTACGGGAACCATGAGTGGGTAGCGCGATATGGAGGCGTAGAAGCGGTGGCCTTCAAGGATGTAAATAAGGATGGGTTGAAGGATGTTATCATCATTGCCAATGTTGATAATGGGATTCATGGACCTGGTAGAGTTGATGAATTCCCTATGGCCAGCATTTATTTCCAGAAGAAAAATAAAACCTTTACCACGCTCCCTGCACTGGATCAGGCCATCAACGATCAGGGACATAATCAAACCCTTAAAGATGTCATTCAATACGTAGGCAAACAACGTATAGACGTAAACTAACCGACAAAAGGAGCAGAATCATGGGATATCCAATCATAAAGTATAACGGAACGGTTCTATCTCTTCAAAATCCGAAGGTTAAAGTTATGCAGAAAATGAATGAGCATGTGAAAGTCTTTTTAACGGGTGTGTTAACTGGCACTCAAATGGAAGAGTATACGGATCATATGGAGGCAGGAGCTAAGTTAGTTGTTTCTTACCTGAATGATGATCAGAAACAGATTGTGTTGTTCCGGGGATTAGTCACGCAGTTCAGAATCAAGTTGGTGTCCAATGTAGCTTATTTGGTCGCCGAGGCCCTATCCTGTACTAGCCAGCTGAATGAAGTGCCTCATAGACAATCCTTTCAAAATGTAAAAATGAAGCTGCAGGCTTTGCTTGAACATGTACTCAAATCATATCCTAAGGCTAATTGTACCAGCCGCTTAAAGGATCAGCTTTTACAGGGATTTACGATGCAATTCGACGAGACGGACTGGTCGTTTCTGAAACGTATAGCGTCTCGGCTTGGTTGGGGACTGATACCCGATCCGATAGGAGAGAACCCTCAGTTTTATTTTGGATTACCCGATGGTGTCCATAAAGGTGAGCTGAAACAGTATAACTACTCCATGACCAGAAAAACCAAACCAGGGGCAAGCAAAGACGACAATCTTTTGTATTATAAAGTGCAAACGACCGGGCCGAAAGATGTCCTGCTACAAATTGGGGCTGAGGTTAAATTCAAAGGGAAAGCTTTATACGTCTTGCAGTCGGTTGCGTTTATACGACACAATTCCTTATGGCATGAATATGTGCTAACCACCTCTGATGGAATGAAGCAGGAATTGATTGTAAACGAGAACATTCGTGGCATATCATTGAAGTCGAAAGTGATTGGAATTGAACAGGATCATGTGAAGGTATTCTTTTATGAAATGGATAAGGTTAAGCCGAACGTTAAGGAAACCTTTGCTTTTCCAACTGCTACATTTTATACATCGGAAGGGAATACGGGATGGTACTGTATGCCGGAGCTTTTTGACTTTGTAGACATCTACTTTCCGACCCATAACGAAAAAGACGCCATTGTAACCCACTCGATCCGAAAGAGATCCAAAGGCGGTGACTTTATTAAGGACCCTTCGACGAAGATATTTATGACTAAGTACCGCAAAGCTATTATATTTGAGAAAAATGAAATTTTAATCACGGGGAATGACGATGAAGTGGTGATTCGGCTGCTGGATGACCATGGAATCGAACTGCGGAGTAAAAAGGACATCCGTGTTAAGGCTGACGGCAACTTAGTATTCAATGCGGGTAACACAATACAAGTCACAGCGAAGGATGCCATCGGCTTAAAATGTAAAACAAGTCTGGTAGAAATGGATGGTAACATCAAAATGACCGGAGAAAAGATAAAGACGCAATAACTAAATCCATTGTGAGAGGATAAAAAAGTATGGCTAAAGAAACTACAGGAGCAATCGTGAATGAGAAACCGCCTACCCCAGAAGATATGATCCAAGAGTGGAAACGTAAAATAAGCAGAGGCGAATATCCTTTTATTTATGTAACTCAGCATCGTACCAAAAGTGAAGAACGGTAAAATTTATGGCTTAACGTTACTTGCCTATCCCAGGGGTTATGATATCTTAGCCGAAAAAAAGTACAAAAATATTCTAAAGCTCTACAATGCTCTACAAAGTTCGACATATTGTTCGCTTTTTCGCATCATATGTTATTACATTAGGGATTTTGTTTGCTATTTATCATATATTTATGTATAATCTATCGTGTTGAAAGGTTGATTGTACGTAATATGCTGATGAGGGTGGGTTCATGACGCTGCTCGACAGTAATGAAAGCAAGAAGCGGATGTGCCAGATTTACAACGAAATTTCAAAGGAACTGTTCGGCTTCGGGACCACGCTACTGCGGGCCACCGTTGAGAACAACATTGTTACCTTTGTGGCGAAGCACCGGCGTTCTCCACGCTCTGCGGCATTGGAAGTGGAAGCCCCCGGCTTGAAGCTGGAAGTGGATTTCCGAATGTCCATGCTGTATAAGAAGAGACTTCGCGAGAAGCTGATTGAGGATATGGGGCTCGATATTGAAGCTCTACTGCGCGACTATGATTCAGCAACGCAGTGGGCAATCACGAACATCATACTGAAGGAATCCTAATACAATTGGATATTCGGCTTTTCGCTTCGGATCTATCTGAGGGGAGAACCTGTTATAACGCGCAGCGGGATCAACTTATTCTTTGTTTACGAAGAAAAGTATTCTTGTTTTACAAGAGTACTTTTCTTTTTTGTGTTATCAGGTTCGCAGAATGAATAAACAGGGGGAGTTTCAAATGAAAAAATGGTTTAAAGGGTTCATGGCTTTGACCTTGGCATCTGTTGTGCTTGCAGGTTGCGGCAGCAATACTACCGGAGGTCAGGAAGATGGAAAAGGCAGCTCGGCTGATGGGAAAAAGAAGCTAATCATTTCCACATGGGGCTTCTCCGAAGACTTCTTTAACAAAGAAGTGTACGAGCCTTTTGAGAAGGAACACAACGTTGATATTGTAGTGGAGATTGGAAATAACGCAGAACGGTTGAACAAAATTAGTCAAGGAAGCACAGACGTTGATCTGATTTATCTGTCTGATTATTATGCCCAACAGGGGATCCAACAAGGTTTGTTTGAAAAGCTGGATCGCAGCAAAGTGCCAAACCTGAATCAAATTTATGACATTGCCAAAGCACCGCTGGGTGAGGAGTATGGCCCTGCTTATACGGTTGGCCGCCTCGGTATTGCTTACAACCCGGAGCTGGTTAAAAAGAATGTGACCTCTTGGGCTGATCTGTGGGGCAGTGAATTCAAAGGAAACGTGACCCTGCCGAACATTACGGCTACGGCTGGACCGATGGTTGTTGACGCGGCCTCCAAGGTAGCGGGTAGTAAAGAGTTTAATGAAGACCAGGCATTCGGGAAACTGAAAGAGCTGAGTCCGAATATTGTTAAGTTTTATAGCAAGACGTCCGAATTCGTCAACATGTTCAGTCAGCAGGAAATCGCGGGCGGACCGATTATGGAGATGTACTTCAAAGATTTGAAAGCAGCAGTGCCTGGAGCCAAATTTGTAGCGCCGAGTGAAGGGGCTTATGCAGTAATGAACACGATCAACGTGGTGAAAGGCTCTGACCAAAAAGAATTGGCTGAGGAATTTATCAACTGGCAGCTGAGTAAGGAAGTTCAAGAGAAGTCCGCCAAGGCGAAGGTTGATTCTCCGGTGAATACGCAGGTGGTGCTGTCCGGTGCGGATACAGAAGGAATTACGTATGGTGCAGATGTGGTCAACAAGCTGACCAAGCTGGATATGAAATTCGTCAATGACCATATCAAGGAATGGACGGATCGCTGGAACCGGGAAGTTGCCCAATAATGAAAAAAGTCATATTAGATGTAGATACAGGTATTGACGATGCGCTGGGTATTTTATTAGCCACCAAAAGCGGCCAGCTGGATGTTATAGCGATTACGACCGTGTGCGGTAATGTATCGCTTAAACAGGCAACATTGAACACATGCAAAATCCTCGATCTTTTGGATAGACCGGATATTCCGGTCTATCGGGGGGCCGATGCTCCCTTGATCCGTAAAGGATTGCATGAGCACCGTATTCATGGGGAAGATGGTATTGGGGGCGCATTGAGTGGAGTTGTCCCTGCCATTTCGGCGTCCGAAGGCTTTGCGCCGGACATCATCATTGATACAGTCATGGCTCATCCGGGAGAACTGACGCTGGTTTGCACCGGGCCGCTCACGAATCTGGCGTTGGCGCTTCTGAAATGTCCGGAGTTGACGCAATACGTCAATGAGGTCATTTTTATGGGTGGTGTTATTTACGGGTGCGGCAATATTACGCCTGTAGCAGAATATAACATGTATGCTGACCCGGAAGCGGCGCGGATCGTATTTCATGCCGGATTTGGGCGGTTGGTACAGGTGGGACTGGATGTAACACGGAAGGCACTGCTAACGACGGACCATATTGCCCGTCTCACTGATCCAGCGATTCGCAGCTATGTGGCTGAAAGCACGGCCATCTATACCAAGCGTTATGAAGAACGTAACGGAGTAAAAGCGTGTGCGCTTCATGATCCGCTTGCTGTAGGGGTTGCGCTGAATTCGAGGCTGGTGGAAACTTCGCCAATGTATGTCGATGTGGAAACCTCCAGTCGTATATGTGACGGACAAACGGTGGGCGATGTACAGAACCGTCTCAATCATAGCCCGAACATGAATGTGTGCGAACAGGTGGAAAGCGAGGCATTTCTGGAACTGTTTATTCAGGTGCTGAACAAGGAATAACATATTGATAACCGCAAGGAGCTACCCATGAAGAAAACATACTTGTATTGGCTGCTGCTGCCAGGTTTGCTCTTTCTGGCGGTGTTCATGGTCATTCCGATTGTGTTAACGATCGGCTCGACCTTCGTACAGAACAGCTCATTCACCCTAGAAGGTTATCTCCATTTCTTCAAGGACCCTTATTTTCTGAAAATATTGCTGACTACGCTGGAAGTCAGTATCGTTACGACGCTCGTATGCGTGCTACTCGGCTTCCCGACGGCTTATTATATTTCGCAAAAGGCCCCGCGCCGTAAAGGAATTTTGCTGGCGCTGGCTATCTTCCCCTTGCTGACCAGTCCGGTGGTGCGGTCATTTAGCTGGATGGTCATCTTGGGTCGCAAAGGGCTGTTGAATAACGTGCTCATCGATTTAGGATTCGTTGATGAGCCGCTCAATATTTTGTATACCCCGGCGGCGATGATTATTGGTCTGGTGCATTTGTTTTTACCGCTGATGATTATTTCACTGATTGGTGTACTCGAAAATATCGACGGTGATCTCGTCCATGCAGCTCAGAGCCTCGGTGCCTCCAAATTCAGCGCATTCCGTAAAATCGTATTTCCTCTGTCTGTGCCGGGCCTGATTATCGGAAGCATTCTCGTTTTCGTGGGCAGTCTGACGGCTTATACGACACCAGCACTACTTGGAGGAAAACAGCGCGTCATTGCTACATTTTTGTATCAGAACGCCATGACGCTGAATGACTGGTTTCTCGCCTCCGTTATTGCAACGATTATGATTGTCATTACATTTATCGTGGTCGGTCTCTTAAATAAGGCGGCCCATAAACTCAATCCGAAGGGGTAGGTGGATATGCGGGAGAAACATTACGGACTAGGCTTCTTTAGCCTGCTGGTCTTCGTCTTTCTGCTCGGTCCGCTGTTGATCATATCGGTCACTTCTTTCGAGCCGGGCACGGTATTAAAATTCCCTCCGCAGGGCTTTTCCTTGCGCTGGTATCAAAATATTTTTGAGGTGGACCTGTTTATGTCCACGTTCAAAACGTCGATTGTCGTCTCTCTGCTGGGTAACATTTTGGCGCTGCTGATCGGCATGCCTGCTGCTTATGCGCTTAGTCGTTTTTCGTTTCACGGGAAGGATGCGCTGAATGCCTTGTTCCTCTCCCCGCTGCTCATACCGGGTATTGTGCTGGGCTTTACACTGCTGCGTTATCTGATCATTGTTTATCATTTGCCGGTATACGCAGGACTGTTGATCGGACATACGGTGATTATGCTGCCGTTCATTATACGGGTCATTGCGTCCAGCTTGTCCAACTTTGATTTTGCGATTGAGGAAGCAGCGCTCAGCTTGGGAGCCGGACGGCTTGAAACCTTTTTCAAAGTGGTTCTGCCCAACATCCGTTCGGGTATTATTGCGGCCATCCTGATTGCCTTTCTGGAATCATTCAACAATGTCGACATTTCCGTCTTCATGACAGGACCGGGATTCAGCACCCTGCCTATTCAAATGCTGACCTACGTCGAAAATTATTTTGACCCGACGATTGCAGCGATTTCGGTAATGCTGATGATTTTGACCGGTATTCTGATGTTCTTGATTGAACGACTGATGGGATTGTCTTACTTCACTAAAAGGTAATGGAGGCTTCAACCATATGGCACTGCTTACTCTGGATCGTGTATCGGTCGCTTATGACAACCAACTGATCTTGCAGGATTTCGATTTGCAGCTCGAACGGGGGCAAATGCTCTCGTTGCTCGGACCGAGTGGATGTGGCAAAACGACCACGCTTCGTCTGATTGCAGGATTTCTCGAAGCTAAACAAGGGACGTTTTTGTTTGGCGATAAAGATTACACCCGGGTTCCGGTGAACAAACGGAATTTCGGTTTTGTATTCCAAAGCTATGCGCTTTTCCCGCATTTGTCCGTTTTTGATAATGTTGCCTTTGGACTGCGGCTGCGTAAGGTGAGGGAAGATGATATAAAACGCCGTGTTATGGCTATGCTGGATACAGTTAGTCTGGGGGGCTTTGAAAAGCGTTTCCCCGGCGAACTGTCTGGTGGACAGCGTCAGCGTGTTGCGATTGCGCGGGCGCTTGTGATTGAACCTGACCTGCTGCTGTTCGATGAACCGCTGAGTAATCTGGATGCGAACCTGCGTGTGAATATGCGTGTAGAAATTCGCCGTATTCAACAGGAATTGGGGATTACCACGGTATACGTATCGCATGATCAGGAGGAATGTTTTTCGATTTCTGACCGAGTTGCGATTATGAACAAGGGGAATATCGAGCAGTTGGATGCGCCATCGACGATTTTTAAATATCCAACCACCGAATTTGTCGCCCGTTTTATCGGATTCAATAATTTCTTGTCCTTTGACGAACGCGTTGAGGAGGGGGAACGAATTCTCCTGAGTACAAGCGATCTTTCGTTTAGTGTGGCCCGTAATCAGGGTACAGTCCAGCCGGGTGCCCGTCAGGGGGCTATTCGTCCGGATGATTTGGTTATCCGCACAGCAGGCAATGAGACGGGAGAAAATGAGCTTCCCGGCATCATTAAAGTGAGCACTTACCTGGGGCGCAGCTATCAGTATGTGGTAGAAACGGCGAAGGGAAGCTTCACCGCCAATCAGGAGATGGACACGCCGTACCTGAGCGGTCAACGGGTTACCTTGCATTTTCCGGCAGATAAAATGGTACTGGTCCAATAATCAGCGGGTTCGATGAAGGAGATACATCATGCGTGCAGACAAAATGATTTTACAAGTTAAAGTATATAACAGCTATTACAAGACGTTCGAGGAAGGCAATGTTGCTATACTTGACGGCAAGTTTATGTATATCGGTCAGCGCGGCCTGGAGTCGTTTGAAGTGAATGAAATTGTAGAAGGGCACGGGAAATATATGATTCCCGGCCTGATCGACATTCATCTCCATATTGAAAGCACAATGGTGACACCAGCGACCTTTTCCTATGGACTCATTCGCAACGGCGTGACGACGATTGTACCGGAACCGCACGAAATGGCGAATGTTTTTGGATTGGAGGGCATTCAGGAAATGATGGCGGTCAGCAAGGATTGCGTGGCTGATATGTTTTACGGTATTCCAAGCTCTGTCCCGGCAACGCCGCTCGAAACCTCAGGGGGCGAGATTGATATTCCTGAGATTGACGCACTGCTGCAAACCGGTGAGATGATCTGTCTGGGTGAAATTATGAACTATGTGGATGTGATTCGTAATCCAGAGGGCAAGACCAACCGTATTTTACGCCATGTTCGTGAGCATTACCCGGAGCTGATCATTGAAGGGCATACGCCGCAGTTGCTTGATCTGGACCTGCATCAGTTGATCTACGCGGGAATTGGCTCGGACCATACCCACCAAAGCATTGAAGGCATGAAGGCGCGTATGGCTGCGGGGATGTTCATCGAGATTCAGGAAAAATCCATGACCCCTGAAGTGATGGAGTATTTGATTCAGGAAGACGTGGCGCAGCATTTTTGCTTTGTAACGGATGATGTGATGCCGGATTCCTTCGTAGAGCGTGGGCATCTGAACCATATTGTAAGCAAAGCAATCGGGATGGGCATGAAGCCTGAGAATGCGATCTATGCTGCTACGTTCACACCTGCAACACGGATGCGTATGCACGACCGGGGCACGATTGCACCGGGGAAAATAGCTGATTTTGTCTTGTTGTCTGACCTGAGCCATTTTGAAGTAGAGAGGGTGTACAAGGACGGACAAAAGGTATTCGATAAATTTGAAGAGTATCATCAAGCTTCGTTAAGCTGCTATTTTCCACCTCATTTTTACCAAAGTGTAAAGCTGAAGCCTCTCACAGAGCGGGATTTTACCGTAGAGCTGGATGTAGAGGATGGTACACATCATTGCCGTATTATGATGGTGAAGGACGGATCGACCTTTACGAGCGAACGTATTGCACCTGAGCAGGTGGCGAATGGTGAGTTGATGTGGGAGCAGAGCGAACACGGGCTTATCGCTACTTTTGAGCGGTATGGCAAGAATGGTAACCGTGCCTATGGTTTGATCGGGGGAGACACGATTAAGCGCGGGGCGGTGGCAACCACGTATTCGCACGATAACCATAACTTGCTGGTCGTGGGGCATAACAAGCAGGATATGATATTGGCGGCGAATACGGTGCTTTCCAGTCAAGGCGGCTTTTGCGTAGTTGAAAATGGCAAGGTGCTGTCCCATTTGCCGTTAACCGTAGGCGGGATTCTAACAGAAGGACCGTTAGAAATGGTGGCGGCCCACGTGAAGGAGTTGCGTTCTGCCTTGCTGTCGCTTGGTTACCGCCATTACAATCCAATCATGTCGCTGAGCACTCATTCTTTGCCAGTCAGCCCGGCATTGAAAATTACCGATCACGGCCTGATTGATGTAAACGCGGGCAAGGTTGTACCCTTGATTGTGGACCCTTTGGAGATAAGAGAATAATAGTAGAGCAGACCCTCTTGCGGGTCTGCTCTTTTTGTCGTGGTCCGCTTTACCTTCTGCCTTGCCTTCTTCTTTTGCTCCTTCAATCATGGATGCCTCATCATGTAGATACCGTTGTTTTGCTTCATATTGAAGTCGGGCTTCCCGATCCTGACTTAGGAATTCCAAGGTATCCATCGCTTTTTTCAGTACAGGCTCGTTCATGGTCAGCACCTCCCATTGTGATGGATTCGCTCCTTTTAGAAACAAAAGCCAGTTTACCAATCCGCCGCCCTCCATCGGTACAGTATCATGGTCAAGCTTGGGGAGTTCTAGAAAATGCAGTTCGATATCATCACTGAGTGAGATACCTGTTCGATTTTCCCGAAGATGATATACATTATGATACTGATCATTAGGCAAAAAGGAGTAGTTCAAAATATTAATGGTAACGCATTTTCGGAGTAACTTATATGATTGTCCTTCCTGTAGTTGACCAGCATACTGCTTGCTCCAGTAAAATAGAGTCCTTTTATCGGTATCATATTTATTAAATAACTGCATTTCCACGTTAATCAATTCGCCTTCGGATGTTCTGGCTCGGATATCCAGAATGGATTGTTTGTCACGAGGTGATTCAAGAAAGTCAGCAACACATCCCGATTTTCATCGCTTCCAAAGATACGTTTAAACAGAAAATCATTTCGAGGATCAAGTAGCTCTGTCATGTACATCCACCCCATTTTATATTCTATTATACCACGTAAGCTGTAACTCACATACATCACGACTGTGAACAAGGTAATGATAATGGCGAAGCTTTAACAGACAAAATTAACATCTTCTATACTCGTATTAATGTAAGCTATGTATAACGCGTTGACGGCTTGCGGGATAAAGACTACATTTAGGCTGGATATATACTACAAAAGTCTTTGGAGTGGAAAGTACGGAAGTGCTGGATGCTCCCTTTTTAGCCGGGGAGGATTTTGCGCTCTATACACAGCAGGTTTAATAAGCTCTTGCAAATAACTGACCTAATGTTATAATTAAAACAGGATTTAGATTAAGTCTAATTTAATATTGAATATTTATTGGAATCACGCATGGGATTTGCAGGTTAATCAAACACTAAAGTCACGGGAATTCAGGCTTCACTCCAACTATACTATGGATGATGAGAGGGGAATTACACATGAGTACATTAAATCATACGAACGCTCAACCTACACAAGAGGTTATTCAAGAATTGCATAAGGCTTTGAACCGTCAGGTAGCTACCTGGTCGGTGTTGTACACGAAGCTGCATTATTTCCACTGGTACGTAAAAGGACCTCATTTCTTCACACTGCATGCAAAATTTGAGGAGCTTTATAATGAAGCGACAGCTAACCTGGATATGATTGCTGAACGTTTGCTGGCCATTGGAGGCCGTCCTGCCGCTACCTTGAAGGAGCATTTGCAATTGTCAGCCATTCAGGAGTCAGCAGGTGAGCAGACAGCCGAGGATATGGTAAAATCCGTGGTTACGGATTTCAACACGATTACTACTGAGCTGGCTAACGGCATGGAAGCAGCGGATGCGGCACATGACAAAGCGACTGAAGATCTTCTTAATGGCTTGAGAGAAGCGGTGGATAAACATATCTGGATGCTCAACGCATATTTGGGATAATCTTTTGGAATATATTCCTATGGATATGAAGATCAGGTGAACAAGACACACATCCCGTTGGTTCCAGACCACCACTGGAGTATAATGACGGATAGGCGTGAAAGACACGGGCTCATCAGTATTGAGAGCTGCCGGGATGGGGTGTACGTATGGAAGTGAAGCAACAGCTTTTGCGTGAAGCAGAGCAGTTTATATATACATGTTATGAGGAGCTGGGCCGAAGCCGTGATGAAGCGGAGGCCCGGCTCCTTGAGATTCGTCATGATATAGATACTACGGGGACGTATGATCATACCTATGATGAGCTGGAGCATGGGGCACAGATGGCTTGGCGTAACAGCAATCGTTGTATCGGTCGTTTGTTTTGGGATAAGCTTCTGGTAAGGGATGCCCGCAACGCCTCAAGTACAGCGGAAGTGGTTCATGAGCTGTTAGAGCATATACGCATAGGGACAAATGACGGTAAAATCAAGCCGACGCTTACCGTGTTTCGCTCGTCCAAGCCGGGGCAACCGGATATTCGCATTTGGAATCATCAATTGATTCGGTATGCTGGCTATGAGAGCGCTGAAGGAGTGATTGGGGACCCGATCTCGGTAGAATTCACAAATGCGTGCCGCCGCATGGGCTGGCAAGGAGCCATGACTCCCTTTGATGTATTGCCGCTGATTGTGGAAGCAGGTGGACAGCCTCCTGAGCTGTTTGATATTCCCGAACATTTGGTGCAGGAGGTACCTATTGAACACCCGGAACTTCCGGGGGTGGCTTCGTTAGGTTTGCGTTGGTACGCCGTGCCTATAATTTCGGACATGACGCTGGAAATTGGCGGTATCATCTACACCGCAGCTCCTTTTAACGGCTGGTACATGGGGACAGAGATTGGTGCGCGTAATTTTGTCGATCCCTTCCGTTATAACATGCTGCCGCAGGTAGCCGAGCTGATGGGGCTGAATACCTCAAGCGAAACGACGTTATGGCGCGATCGGGCGCTGGTGGAGTTGAACAGTGCTGTGCTGTATTCTTTTAAAAAAGCGGGAGTCAGCATTGTCGATCACCATACGGCAGCTACACAATTCCAGCTGTTTGAGGAACGGGAAGCCCAGGCGGGGCGTGCACTCACAGGCGATTGGACATGGCTGATCCCGCCGTTATCTCCGGCGACCACGCATATTTTTCACAGTTCCTACGATAATCGGCTTGTAAAGCCCAGTTTCGGAGTTCAAGAGAAGCCGTATATGCCGAAGAAGCCCCAAGGCTGTCCTTTTCATTCTTAATCATGTTCATGGAAAGCTTTAAGTATCGGATTCGTGTTCCTATTCTATATGATTAGAATAAATTCAGCTTTTCATGTCATAAGGTCGAGGAGCGAGGCGGAGTTGGAAAGAAATCAGGCAGAGCGCATCGTCGCTAAGCTTTTGCAACGGGCTGATATAGGTGTGACGGTCCAACTGGAGAAACGGTTTCCCGGCGGGCGGCTGATTGGGGGCAAATATGCCATGAATGCTCACACCATTACAATGTATATGGACACGATTGAAACACAATGTATGCAGATGTTTGGCAGCGTCGAACAAGTCGAGGAGTACTTTACGGTTGTGCTTGCGCATGAGTTTGGACACGCCGCTGATTCTGAGCTGCCTGACCTCTCCGATGCTATGGAACAGGAGAGTGAGTTAGGTACCCGACAACGGTTTGCGCTGCAAATTGAAGAAAACGCATGGAACTATGCGCTCAGATTGGTGCCGGAGATTGAGATAACGTTCATTTCCACCGTTATTGAAGAGTCCTTGTTGGCCTATCGGGTCCCGGTTGTGGAGCAGTCTGACATTGCATAAGGATGATGATCCGAGAGCCGACAGGCTCTTTTCTTTTTGTGGCGAGCTCAAACGCGGGTCATTGGAACGATTCAAAGTAGAAGTTTTTTTAGCTGTGACACGCGTCCCTGAGACAATTCGAGCATCTCGGCCAATTCTTTTTGTGAAACATTAGGGTGTTTTTTCATGAGCTGTTTTAGTTTATGCAGGAGCTCAGTCTGATTTCTGTAATTCCTTCTTTTCTTGGGCTGAGCAGGACGTGCTTCGTCTGAATGACTGGAGGGATTATCGCTCTTTAGCTTCTCAATGCAATCGTTGCATATCAAATGATCTCTGAAGTAGCTCAGGTTATCTACGGCACTGCAAAAATAACAAGATACCCCTGTATATTTACGGATCATCAGGCCCTCTGATGTAATAAAAAAATCAAGGGCATCTCCAATATTGATATTCATAGAATTGCGCAGCTCCTTGGGCAGCACGATGCGGCCCAGATGGTCTAATGGTCGTGTCATTCCTGTATTTTTCATTATCATTTCCCCTTTTATAAATGCGCTTATCGGTGCAAAAATCGTAGGTTATGTATGTTGAAAAGTACAAAGCGCGTATATTGCAGTTTGAATTGTATTAGCTATGAACAAAAAAGAAGCTCCAGCATGACGAACAATGACGTCTGCCGGAGCGTGGTACAGCCCAATGAATCTAAGATGTCGAGTTAAATTATTGTGGGTTGGTTGTCCAAATACCGGCTACTTTTAATTGAACCCGCGAAGGCAGCTTCAGTGCCGCCAATGTCAGGTCGGCCATATCCTGTGGCTGAAGCATACGGTCCTCGTCGCCAATCGGCAAACCTGCATTTGCTGCCAGTTCCGTATTGACTGTGCTTGGAGTCAGCGCGGTGACGCGAATGTTGGATTTGCGAACCTCCTGCATCAGTGACTCCGTGAAGCCCATCAAAGCAAACTTGGAGGCGCAATACGCCGAGCCTGTGGCGAAGCCTCGTTCGCCTGCTGTGGAGGATACATTAATAATGTTGCCGCTCTGCTGAGCAAGCATGCTCGGAAGAACCGCGTGTGTGACATAATAGGTTCCCAGCAGATTCACGCGGATTATGCGTTCCCACTCTTCGGGGTCCATGTCTGCAACTGTGCCGAATGTAGCAATTCCTGCATTGTTAATCAAAATGTCGACAGCGCCCAGATCATGCTCCAGCGAGGCTACAGCTGCAGCGGCCTGTGCGCGATCAGATATATCCGCGATAGCGCTAACCACCTTCACGCCGTATGTACTCCCCAGTGAATCTTGCAGCTTTTGCAGGTCAGGTAGTGTGCGTGAGATTAATCCCAGGTTGACGCCTTCCTTGGCCAAGGCCTCGGCAATGGCTTTACCAATGCCTTTAGTGGCGCCTGTAATAATGGCTGTTTTATTTTTAAGTTCCATCCAGTCTCCTCCTTATGGCTACATACATAGTTGTGCATTTAAGCACATGGTTATATTATACTGATTTCATTTCCCTGAACCAAACTTCTCTCCAACCAGGCCACTCATTTCGCTTGGTTGCGACCTGGAGTGTAAGTCCTCTGACGATGGTCATGATGGCTTATTTAGAAATAGCAATATTGCCTGAAGTCGTTTCGACCTTCATAACGTTCACACTACCGGGAACGGATTCGGGAGTGCCTGAGGTGGCTGTGATGGTTGTGTTTTGAATGGAGGCATCCTGTAGCTGTCCACGTGTGAACGTCCATTTTTATCAATAGCTGTTATTTCCCGCATCGCTTGTTGATTCCATTTCCAGTATCGAACCGTACCTCTGACCAGAAGGTTCAGAAGGTAGCGTACTCCAGGCAACAGGAATAGGCCAATCCCGGTCAACGTGATGGCAAAAAAGAATTTAGCGGGATAAAAGTTGCCGTTCAGCGCATAATCTGCGACAGCGAGAAGGGGGGCCACTATCAAGCTGACCGCTGCTGCTGCCAACGAAACCCATACTGCCCACAAAGAGGCTAGGACAGGAATGGAGATTAACAAATTGAGAAACAACAGTCCTAAGAAAGTAAATAGAATGCGTGTGAAGTTTCTCTAGCAACTCATTACGTTCCTACGGCCTGAGCCAGTTCGTAGCCGTAACGGTCCCTGCGCCCAATTAAAACAAGAACGCACAGTTCCAGCACCCCTTTTTTGAATTGGATGTTCACATTCATGAGCGGTGCGCCCTTCCTGGATGTTATCATTGCTTCATAGGTGTCGTTTGGAGTATGGGGGGGAGAAATGTGTGTTTGAACATAAAGGATTTCAGGTACTAATCATAAATCAGTAGTCAGGTATAATTTAACATCATGTACTGTTTAATGCAAGGTTATAAAATTTTAAAAGATAAATATGCAGGCTCATTTTAGGAGTTTTCTTTCACTTCTAGAGTCAATGAGATAGCGAATGCTGCTGAAAAAAGTAGTTCTAATTAGAAAAATGCCGAATTTTCGGGGGATTTACAGCAACCGGACTGCTTTAATTTTATTCTTAACGCTCTTGGGATGGTTGCAAAATGCTCAATAAAAGGAACTATGGAGATAAAGATCATTTCTTATAGAAAGTTATATTGATTCCTGACTCAGCGGAAGAGGATGAGCTGTATTTGAATTTTGGCTGTTCCTGGGATAGGGAGCATGGCTTGGGTGTATATATGAAGCAGGGAACACCCGAGCATATTCAAGGGGCATACACATGATATGATTTGGAATAGAATCCCCTTCCGGCGTTTAGGGAAAAGAGGGCCGGGAAGGGGAGGGGTTTAGAAATTAGCTGGATACAGCCAACGAATCTCTGGCTGCTTGAGCAGCCAGCACCATTTGCCGCAATGCATCGACGGATTCATCCTTGGTGCGGGTTTTCAGGCCACAGTCTGGATTGACCCAAAATAAATCAGAAGGCAGTACGCGCAGGGCACGCTGTATCATACTCAGCATTTCAGACACATCGGGAATGCGCGGGCTATGGATATCATATACGCCCAGACCGATGCCCTTGTCATACACCTGATCCTCAAAGCTGACAATCAGTTCTCCGTGGCTACGCGAGGTTTCAATAGAAATGACGTCGGCATCCATATCGGAGATGGATTGGATCATATCCTGAAATTCGGAATAGCACATATGCGTATGGATTTGGGTGGCGGGATCAACGGTTGCTGTTGTAACAAGGAAGGCTTGAACCGCCCACGCCAGATAGGCTTGCTGCTGCTCTTTTTTCAGTGGAAGCCCTTCACGGATCGCAGGTTCATCGACCTGAATCATGCCAATCCCCGCTTGTTCCAGTGCTTCTACCTCTGCACGAAGGGCCAGTGCTAACTGTAAAGCAACCTGACTGCGAGGAATATCATTACGCTCGAAGGACCAGTTCAAAATCGTTACCGGACCTGTCAGCATTCCTTTGACTGGCTTGGAGGTCAACGATTGGGCAAAGGCCGTTTCTTCCACAGTCATGGGTTGATCGAACGACACGTCTCCGTATATAATCGGCGGTTTAACACACCGGGAGCCGTAGGACTGCACCCACCCGTTTTGTGTAAAGGCAAAGCCTTTCAGCTTTTCGCCAAAAAATTCAACCATGTCTGTCCGCTCAAATTCCCCGTGTACGAGCACATCAATGCCAATGTTCTCCTGAATATCAATCCATTCCTTGATTTGCTGCTGAATGAACGTCCGATACTGCTCGGCAGACCATTCCCCTTTGCGATAGTGCAGACGGGCTTTGCGAACCTCTGCGGTTTGCGGGAAGCTGCCAATCGTCGTCGTAGGCAGTGGAGGCAGCTTCAGCTTGTCCTGCTGGATCACACGACGCTCAGCGAAGGGAACGCTGCGTGACTGTGGCTCTTTCGCCAGCAGAGTCTCCATATCGGCAGTCGTCTGTACTCGTGCCGCCGAGCTGTTGAAGCGGGCTACCGCGTCTGCACTCTGCTCAAGCTTGGCAATTGCCGAGGGTTCGCGTTTGCCAAGCGCAGCGGTCAAAGCTGCGATTTCTTCCAGCTTTTCATCGGCAAAGGCCAGCGCTTGCACCAGCTCTCGGTCCAGCTTGTGCTCTGCTTCCAGGCGGACTGGCACGTGCAGCAGACTGCATGATGGCTGCACGATGAGCTGACCAGCGGTGGTTTGCTCTGCCAGTTGTCCAAGCAGCGCAGCTACGGTGTTCAGATCGGAGCGCCATATATTGCGCCCGTCAATAACACCAGCGGCCAGCGTTTTCCCTGCGGGGAAGCCATGGCGTAGTACATGTTGCAGGTTTTCGCCATCATCATGCACAAAATCAAGACCTATTCCCTGTACCGGGAGCGTGGACAGGCGCTCATAATGATCCAGACTGCCAAAGTAGGTTTGCAGCACGATATTTAAGGATGGAGCAGCTTGGGCCAGAGCCTCATAGGCCTCCTGAATAATGTCCAAATCCTCTGTCGGGAATGAGGTGGTCAAGACAGGCTCATCTACCTGCACCCACTGAACGCCTTCCGCAGCCAGCTCAGACAGGACGCGGGCGTACAGTGGCAGGAAGCTTCGTATGATCGCGGCCAAATCCTTACGGTCATAGCCTTTGGACAGAGCAACGAACGAATAAGGACCGATCATGACGGGTTTACCTTCAATACCTAGTTCCTGTTTCGCTTCACGATAAGCCTGCAACGGCTTATTCTCGGTGAACACCGGAGTTGCATTTGCCAATTCCGGTACGATGTAGTGGTAATTGGTATTCAGCCATTTGGTCATTTCACTGGCGGTGGCACCTTTTTGTCCACGGGCTATCCCGAAATAGACGGATAGGGGAACAGGTCCCTCGGGACGGTAGTTGAACCGTTCCGGCACCAGACCGAACATCACGGATGTATCCAGCATGTGATCGTAATAGGAAAAGTCTCCGACAGGAATTCGATCAATTCCCTTGTCGCGCTGCTTGCTCAGATGCTCCAACCGCAATCGTTTCATCTCGGTATGCAATTCGCTTTCATCCATGCTGCCGTTCCAGAAGCGTTCCAGTGCTTTCTTCCATTCCCGGTTTCCTCCGATACGCGGATATCCCAGGTTACTGCTGATCAAGCCGGACAACTCAGGCAATTCGGTAAATGACATATACTTTTCCTCCCAGGCTGGTAGCCAGTTTATTTTTGCGTACAAAAAAAGACATTCCTCCCCGGAGTTAAAAATGAGTAGGGGAAAGAATGCCTCCGTTATTTAAAAAATGAAAATTCGGCGACTGCTCTTAACACCTCCCTATCTCCCGTAGGTACTTGCGATGTTGTTGAAATAGGCAGGTCTCCTGACTTACGGATCATGACTTTCAGCGCTCCTTCCCGGTCTGTGGACCAGTGGGTGTATCAACAGCTGAAAATTCCCCGTTTACAGTGGCGGGACCGCGCCGGACTTGCACCAGCTTCCCTTTTAAGCCTGAACTGAATAGAACAGACACCTATCTCCAAGCTATGTGATTATGGTATGACGAATAATTATGCACTCGTATACTTGTTCACCATCATAAGTGAAACTTGCAGGATACGCAATATAAACTCTGTTTAAACCTAAAATGAACTACATGCAAAAAAAGACAAACCTTCCCCCGTAGGGAAAGGACTTGTCTTAGGGCATAACAGCTCATGCGAGTATAACATCGCCTTAGGCTAATGTAACTATAGATCCTGCCTGAATGCTGGCCTTCACATCCACCAGTCGTTGATTGCGACTGCCCCGGAAGGGAAGGGTAAGATCCTTTTGCTGTTCTACAAAAGGGCCGTCCACAATCACATCGCATAGCAGCGCCAGCTCCCGGCGGGCCTGATCCGTAAGCAGCTCCTCATAGTCAAAGCCGGTATAGGCCCACACGGTTCGGTCAGGACAGGCTGCGCGGAAGTCGTGCACAAACTGCGAGCATTCCGATGCCGAGAAAAAAGGGTCTCCGCCGCAAAGGGTTAACCCGTCCAGCAGTGGATTATCTGCGATGTCACGGATGACTTCCTGCTGTCGCTCCAGTGTGAACGGTTCACCTGCGCGGAAGCTCCATGACGAGGGATTGAAGCAGCCGGGGCAGGCATGGCGGCAACCGCTAATGAATACGACGGTACGCAGGCCATGCCCTTCGTTCAGAGATTCAGGAATGTAGCCGCATAAATTCACCGATGCTTCACCCGGTCGCGCACCTCAGCCTGTTTCGCGGCGTTGAAGCGAACGGTATAATCACCTGTCAGATATCCGGTTACCCGGCGCAAACGCTGAAAATGCGTATGTTCTTCATCAGCACCGCATTGGGGACAGCTTGTCCCGATAATGCCCTCGTAGCCGCATTCCGTGCAACGGTCTACCGGATGATTGATGGAGAAGTACCCAATGTTCTGATGGAGCGCGTATTGTACAATTTTAAGAAACGCCTCCGGGTTATTCCGCGCATTACCATCCAGCTCGATGTACGAAATCGCACCAGCGTTGCACAGATTATGAAATGGGGCTTCGAGGCTGATTTTACGGGCAGCCGGAAGCGTATAGTACACGGGAATATGAAAAGAATTCGTGTAGTATTCACGGTCATTCACACCGGGAATGACTCCGAAATCACGCTGATCCAGCAACGTGAATTTGCCGGATAGACCCTCGGCAGGCGTAGCGAACAGCGTAATATTAAGGTTATGCAATTCACTCATCCGGTCGCAGTAGACACGCATGGAAGCTATGATTCGCTGCGCCTCGCGGTATACAGCGTCATCCTCCCCGTGGTGTTTGCCGTACAGTGCCTTCATGCACTCAGCTAACCCGATGAATCCCATAGAAAGCGTACCGTGCTTTAGTACGCTTCCCACCTGTTCATCCGGCTCCAGCTCTTCTCCGCCTTCCCATACCCCTTCGCGCATCATAAAGTCTGAGGCTTTTGCCGGCTGGCTGGTCTGTATATGGTAGCGATGGATCAGTCCGTCCACAGCAATGCGCATAACCTCTTCCAGTCTGGTATCAAAGCCATCCCGGTCAGGTATTTTGCGCTTGCCTGTGCAAATGCCGTACTCAATGCCAAGACGCACCAAATTAATCGTATTGAATGAGAGATTACCCTTGCCGCTTTGACGGTTTCTGCCGAAACGGTCAGCAATGGTACGGGTACGGCAGCCCATCGTCGCAATAATGGTATCCGGATCATCTGCGCGGTAATAGGGCAGGTTGAAGGTAGCATCCACATTGACAAAATTAGGATACATACGTTTGCTGGAGCATTCTACTGCCCGCAGGAACAAGTCATAGTTGATATCGTCTTCAGCCTGATTGATTCCTTTTTTGCATTGGAAAATATGCTGTGGGAAAATAGGGGTTTCCCCGCTGCCCAAGCCACGGATAGTGGCCTCCAGCAAGGATAGTGTAACTAGTCGCCCCTCAGCAGAAGTACACATCCCGTAATTCAGTGAGGTGAACGGAATTTGTCCACCTGCCCGACTGCTCATGGTATTCAGGTTATGAATAAGGGATTCGGCGGCCTGCCGGGTTTCCGTCTCCGTTTCTTCGCGTGCGAATGCGTATGAACGAGGGCAGACCTCATGTAATAGGCTGTTGGCTATATGTAATTCGTCATTAGGCAGGGCGGATTCTATTTTTTCTCCGAACAGACGGAGTCCCTTGCGCAGATGCTTGCGGAAGGAGCGGGCCACGAAAGGAGCAAGGTCCCAGTCTATTTTATTGGCAGAGACACCTCCAAATTGGCTGTTTTGCTGAGACTGGAATATGATAGCCACCAGTGCCATAGCAGACATAATAGTTTGTGGTGTGCGCACAGAGCCGTTGCCTGTATTAAAACCATCTTGCAACAAGCGGCCAAAGGGAATAAAGATACAGTTCGTAGTCCCGAGCGCATATTGGTCCAAATCGTGAACATATACATATCCACGGTCAATCGCGTCCGTCAGTTCAGACGGAAGCACACGTAGCCGCGCATACCACTTGGCGTACTCGGAGCCGAGCTTGCTCATTTTGCCGCTGAACGATTCTCCATTCAAATTTGCATTCTCCCGCAGCATGTCCAAGTCTTGTGCGCCAATGACCCGCTCGCCGATGCTGTATAATTGATGTTCCTCCAACACCTTCATTGCAAAAACCTCCATATAGTAAAATATATATTATTCTCCAAAAAACAATATATTGACGATATCATGTACTAAACATTTGTTTCAGTCTATATATTGTATATATGGATGGATGGAGAGTATGTGATTTTTGTCACGTTGATAAGGGGGAGAACACACAAAAAAGTCAGGTGGAAATTAGGAACATATCAACGAATACGCTCCTTATTCTACACCTGACGATCGGATATTTGACAAAAAACAATAAAATTGCTGAATAATCTAAAGCAGCTTTTTCAGTTGGGACACCCGGCCTTGTGAGATATCGAGCATTTCGGCATATATCTTTTGCGGCAGGTTGGGATGTTCCTGAATCAGCTTTCGGAGCTTTTTTACCATTTCTCCTTGCTGGATTCTGGATTGTTTAGGCTGCCAGGTTGTATAGTTACGAACCGGCTTGGTATGCTCTTGAGCCTGGATGGCTTCAGTGCTGGTGGGATGTACATTTTCCTCTGTCTTTAATACCTGAATGCAATCGGCGCAAATAAAGCTATCACGAAAATAAGTCAAATGATCAACTGTGCCGCAAAATTTGCAGGATACACCTGTATATTTCCTTAATACAAATCCTTCTTCATTCACGAAAAATTCGAGCGAATCACCAATATTGATATCCATCGTGGTGCGCATTTCCTTGGGAAGCACGATTCGCCCCAATTGATCCAGAGGCCGTGTCATTCCGGTATTTTTCATAAACCCTTCCTCCTTTGATTATATATCCTGATTATACCAAAAAATATTATTTTTTGCTTTGTTTATTGAAGAAAATATACAATTTTTTTAATTTACGCACTGTTACTCACCAGGTAGATTGGCTAAGAGCTTCCTGAATGGTTCTGTAGAAGGCGCGGACGAAGCTACAAATTCATGATTATAAGCTCATGTCCAAACAAACATCCGATATCCATGCCATTGGCGACACTAGTCTATTCGGTATTGCTTGAGGAAAGACACCAAATGGTGAGCAGCAGCAGTTGTTGCCGGGGTACTCCTTTTTCGCTATGATATATTAAAACGCTTTCATAAGGGCCTTTTATGATATTTTAAATGAAGACAAGGAGATGACGGATATGAGTCATGAAACAACGGATTTAGAATATCTTTTTCAAAATCCGAAGCTTCATCTGGACGAACGTGTCTGGGATTTGGTGTCCCGGCTCACCTTGGAGGAAAAGATTGAATCCATGCTGCAATATCAGCCTGCCATTGAACGATTGGGAGTCCCCGCATACAAGCATGGTACGGAAGCAGCACATGGTATAGCCTGGTTAGGAGAGGCGACTTCCTTTCCGCAGCCTGTGGGTTTGGCTTGTACGTGGGATACGGAGCTGATGCGACAAGTCGGCTCGATTATTTCGGATGAGGCGCGTGTATACTACCGCCGGGACCCGGCGCTAAACGGACTGACGTTATGGGCACCAACCGTAGATATGGAGCGTGATCCGCGCTGGGGGCGTAATGAGGAAGCGTATGGAGAAGACCCGTATTTGACGGGAGAACTGACGAAGGAATTGGTCAAAGGCATACAGGGCGATCATCCGGTATATTTGAAAGCGGTTGCGACATTAAAGCATTTCCTCGGAAACAATAACGAGGTGGACCGGGGAAGTGATTCCTCCAGTATAGACCCGCGAAACCTTCGTGAATACTATTTGAAAGCCTTTGAGAAGCCTTTTACGGAAGGCAAAGCCCAGTCCATGATGACCTCTTATAACCTGATCAATGGAACGCCTGCTACGTTGTACCACGGTGTGAATGATATTGTCAGGCACGAATGGGGAATGGACGGCTTTGTCGTCAGTGATGCTGGTGATGTGATGGGAATCGTAAAGGACCATCAGTATTATGACTCCCACACACCGGGTGTGGCTGAATCTATTCGCGCAGGAATCGACAGCATTACAGATGATGCGGATTTGTCCAAGCAGGCCATTCGTGATGCCTTGGCGCAAGGAACGCTGCAAGAAACGGACCTGGATCAGGCGTTGTTCCATACATTTCGTGTTCGCTTTCGTCTGGGGGAATTTGATCCGGCGACAGACAATCCCTATGCCTTGATCGGGGAAGAGGCCCTGATGACAGAGCAAGCCCGTGAGCTGTCGTTGCGTGCAGCGAGAGAGCAGATCGTACTGTTGAAAAATGAGCGTTCGCTCCTGCCGCTGGACCCTGTGGGGTGCGGCAAGGTGGCGGTGATCGGGGCACTCGGCAATGAGGTGTACCGTGACTGGTATTCCGGTACACTTCCATATTTTGTGACACCGCTTGAAGCGATTCGCGCCAAGCTGGTAACCAAAGACGCGCAGGAGCGCGTCATATACCGCGATGCCAAGGATCGCGTGACCTTCGCGGCGGCGGCTGACGGAGCGAAGCTCACAGTTGATTCCTTCGGTGACATGCGGTTGTCCCATGATGCCGAGCCAACGGTTTTGACCGTGAACGATTGGGGCTACGGCAGCGTCACGTTGACCGACGAGCGCCTGGGTACCTATGTGACGAGCGATGAGGAGACGCTTCGTGTGACAGCTGAGGAAGCGTATGGCTGGTATGTCAAAGAAGTCTTTGGTCTGACTCCTGTTGAAAAAGGGGAGCATCTGTGGACAACATGGAATGGCAAGCCTGTGATCACAGGGCCGGAGGGCTCATTGAAGGTAGCCGAGGCTGCGAGTTCCGTACCTAACGCTGTAGGGGATAACGGGACGAAGGCTTCGACAGCCTTGGAACAGGTAGATGCAGCTTTCCGGGTAGAGACGGTGTCGGATGGTTTAGTGGAAGCGATAGCCACTGCGCAAGCGGCAGATACAGTGATTGTATTCGTCGGCAATCACCCGTTGATTAACGGCAAGGAAGAGAATGACCGTCCGGGTTTGGAGCTGGCAGCTTCCCAGCAGCGGCTCATCGAGGAAGTGTATCGGGTTAATCCCAATACGATCGTGGTTCTGACGGGCAGCTATCCGTTTGCCATCCCTTGGGTACAGGAGCATATTCCAGCGATCGTGTACACGTCTCATGCCGGGCAAGAGCATGGCACGGCAGTAGCGGATGTGCTGTTTGGGGATTACGCGCCAGCGGGTCGTTTAAATATGACATGGTATCAAGCGGAGGACCAATTGGGTGATATCAAAGATTACGATATTATTCGCGGCGGACGTACCTATCAATATTTTGAAGGTGAACCTTTATACGTTTTCGGCCACGGTTTGACGTATTCGCCATTTGAGTACAGCCATCTGCGCACAGATGTCCAAGCGCCCGATCCCAACGATACGTCTGTCCCCGAAGGTCGAGACAACTCTTTTGATGCCCTGGATGCCACGGATACCCTGAAGGTATGGGTGGATGTTACGAATCGGGGCACAGCTGCTGGGGAGGAGGTTGTACAGCTATATGTACGGCCCGGAGCTTCGCGAGTAAAGCGAGCGTTGAAGACCTTGTGTGGATTTCAACGCATCCGCTTGGAGCCGGGGGAGACGCGAACGATTTCTTTTACAATGCGAGTGAAGGATTGGGCGATTTGGGATGTCACACGGGATTGCTATTGCGTTGAAGCTGGCGAGTACACCTTGCTGGCAGGTGCTTCTTCAGCGGATATCCGGCTGGAGCATCCTGTGAGCGTTCGAGGCGAAGTTATTCCACCCCGGCAAGTCGGACAACGCATTCGCGCTGAAAACTTTGATGATTGTTCCCATGTCCTGCTGGATGAAAGCAAGGAGCAAAAGGAGGCCTGTGTACGTCTACGTTCACCTCAATGTCCCGGCTGGCTTGCCTTTTATGGCGTCGAGTTGGGAACGGCGTGTGTGATTGAACTTCAATGTCGCGTGTCAGGCAATAGCCACGATGCAGCAATTGAGCTTCGTTTGGATACGCCGGACAGCGAAGCTGCAGCACGTATAAACGTTGGCCATACGGGAGGAGCGCAAGCGTGGATGACGCTCTCCGAAGCACTGGGTCCAGTCTCAGGTTCACGTGATGTGTACCTGTGGTTGAGTGGCGAAGTGCGGCTAAGTTATTTTACTTTGAGCGCTTGTGCTACAGGAGATTCCAGCCTTCAGGCTTGAACTTACTTCTGACTTCACGTACAATGCATTCAACGAAGTTTCTACAGCTTAGGGGTGTCATTTCATTTGAATAGTGAAAAAAGACTACGCACCGCAACGCCCAGATGGCTTGGGGTGGCGGTAAAGGCGCTTGTCTATTTGGAAAAGCATGGAGAGCTCTGTGCCAGCGGGTCTATTGCCCGCTCTATTGACTGTGAGGTCACCTTGGTGCGCAGGGTGCTGACGCGACTTGTACAGGCAGAATTAATAGCAGCACGTGAAGGCCGTGAGGGAGGCTATGTGCTTACCCGTTCGGCAGACCATATTACACTTGCCGATATATACCACGCCATTGAAATATGTGATCCGATTTTTCCAGGTATGATGCATGAACCAGAGACGAACCCTTTTTGTGAGGAGCTTGCAACCGCTGTATCCGAAATCGTAGTCGAGAGCGAACGACGTATGCTGGAGGTATGGGAGTCCCATACGCTGGCCTCACTCGCCAAGCGTACAACGTTGGTTGTGGGCGGCAGTAGCCATAGTGAAGGCGAGGATGCCAAGGCTTCTTCCAAAGGGGATTAGCACATTTTTTTAAAAAAGGATAATAGCCGATACGATTCTTCCAAGAGAGGAGTGTATCGGCTATTTCTTAGGGTACTTCATATGATGCGAAATCGTAAATGAAAAGAATGCCCGGCTTTATACCTGATAGGAGCAGACCCGATTACGCCCTGCATTTTTAGCCTCGTATAGCGCTCGATCCGCCTGTTCCAGCAGAGCCGCCCCGGACATATCCACCCCGGTATCAGGAAAGGTCGTTACGCCGATAGACACCGTGACTTTGAGTACAAGCCCGTCCGACAAAACGAACTCGTACTGATCTACCCCGCCAAGGATCTGATTCGCTATGCGTAACGCTTGCCGGAAAGCACAATTTGGCAGAAGTACGGTGAATTCCTCCCCGCCGCTGCGGGTTACCACATCAAAGGAGCGACATTTTTCCCTCAAAATCTGACCTAGCTGACGCAGCACCGCATCCCCGGCCGCATGACCGTAGGTATCGTTCACTTCCTTAAAATGATCAATATCCAACACCAGTACAGATAAGTGCTCGTGACGTTGACGAGCTTGAGGAAGCTGTTCTTCCAATGAAAATTCGAGCTGTCTTCTGTTGCTTAAATTGGTGAGATGATCTGTATAGGAGGTATGCTCCAGACGAAGTAACAGCTCATTGGAGGTATTGATGGACTCAGCAATGAGATACAGAAGAAATCCGCCTGCCATAGAAATAACAAAATGGAGCGGATAAACGTCCAGAACATCATTAATATCATTCAAATTAATTGTGAGAGAGCAGAAAATAATGCCCAAAGCGAAAACGTTCATCATCATCATCTTCGTTAAACGTGACCAGGACAGATGTGACAGCAAAGCGCAACCCAGGCCCACAAGCATCATAAAAAAAGCCCCCACAATGGCTTGAGTGGTGATACCAAACAGCATTAATCTGCCTAAGCATATAAATAGGGTAGCCATGAGTGTTGCCGGTCCACCAATGTAAGCCGCCGTAGCTACGATGGCCAGATGACGAAGATCGGCAATGGTATTAAAGCCCAATGGAAACGAATAGTACATCAAGATAATGCCATAGCATCCAAAAAGAGCGCCTCCGATCCAATGTGCCTTACGCTTTAAGGTATGTAGGCGGATTTTATATCTTTGTAATATGAGCCCGGTTATGTACAAAAAGGTGACAAGGATACAGGTATTTATAAAAAACGTACTGAACAAGATGTTAACCCTCCCGAGAGGCATATTCCTTCATTTTATCAAAAAAACTGACAATAAGCTTGAAAATAAAGAATTTATTGAAATTTATTACGCGGATGTGGCTTATAACGTTTCGTCCTTAAACTTAGTGCATAACTGGGAATAGATTGAGCATACTCCAAACATACAAAAATTAGGAAAAAAAGGTGCTGTCTAAAGCTACCTTTCTGGTGATGAGGTTTGCTCATGATTCGTTATCCCTATCGCAAACATAATAAAAAGTCGGGTGCGGACAAGAATAATGGAACGCCTTTGCATTCTTTAAAGATTGAAGCTAATGTGGAAGCCAACTTACAACAGATTAGGGAATTGACGTCAGGAAGCCGGACTTCCCGGGCTTTAAGCCTGTACTCAGCTCAGTACTTAGAGAACGTTTGCCTTTTCCTTACGGTGAAATGATCTGTTTCATGATGTTTATCCTTTGTGTATGTAAGCCATCACAGATGACCATGGCAGGTTATGTGGGCATTATAGCTGCGGGCATCGTTGTAGTTGAAGTAGCCATATTAAATGTAACCGTGCTGGGTACGAATATAACGGACCAAATATCCAGGTTGATCAGCAGGTTGTTTCCGAGCATGAGTAGCATAAAAAGTGTGAATATCCATAATATTTTCATGAAATATCCCTCCGACGTGTATGAGCCGAATGTATACCACGTATACATTGTGATGCAAAGTGGCTCAATTTATCCGATCCCATTGACTTGAAATAAATTAAGATTTATACTTATTCTAAATTTATTTACTATTGTTATTACTAGTTGATAATAAATATAATCTGTAATAGTTAAGGGAGATACGGTATGAGAACCTTAAATTTAACTTCGCAGCGCCAAGCGGTGTATGACGTGGTTCGTGAGGCCCACGATCATCCTACTGCGGCCGATGTTATGAATCGCTTGATGGAGCGTGGATATAATCTGGCCTATGGAACGGTCTATAATTCACTGCGTTATTTGACGGATAAGGAATTGATCCGTGAGTTGAAGCTGGGGGAAGCTGCCAGTCGTTATGACGGACGAATGGATGATCATCAACATATTATTTGTGAGGTATGCGGCCGGGTAGATGAAGTGATGAGCGAGGTTCCACACGATTGGATCGAGACGGTTGCGCATGAAACGGGATATACCATCGCCCATGCCCATGTCGTATTCGGAGGAGTGTGTAAGGAATGCCAAAGCAAGCGAATCAGGTAACGAATCGGCTCAAAGCGGCAGATATGCCAAGACGGGTGAAGGGTAACTGGACAACGATATTATCCGCTCCCTCTACCCCTGCGCTACAGACGGTTCCTTCCAATGAGCCGTTGTACTGCCCGACTACACGCCGCATCGTTCTGATCAGCTCGGTTCCGGGTGTCGTTCATGGTTTGGTACGTACGTTGTCAGACGCGTGCTTTGATGTGATGGTGTTCCACCGCTGGGAGCCTGAAGTACAACGTCATCTGGGAAGCGATCTGCTGATTTACGATTTGACCGCTACCGATACACGGAGTGAATTACTGGATATCCGTAATCGTCTTGAGGCGGAACAGATGAAAGATACGCCCGTCATGTATGTGATTCAGGATCGGCTGGCTGTTCGTGCGCATGAGCTACTTCCTTCGGAAGAGGTGCTGGTATGGCCAGCGGCTTCCAATCATATGGTGCATGATATTGAACGGATGATTGTACGTCATCCGGCAGCGTCCCGTCAGGCAACGCAAGGTAGCCGTCGTTCGGTGTTCAAGGACATCTGGATTGACCGTGATAAAATGTTAGTATATAAAGAAGAGAATCAATTGAATCTGACCAAAACGGAATATGATTTGCTGTTGAAGCTGATGGATGCTCAAGGCAAAGTCATTTCTCGTGAGCAGATGATGCATGATATCTGGGAGACGGATTTTGTAGGCGGCAGCAATGTCGTGGATGTGCATGTTAAAAGCTTGCGCAAGAAGCTGGGCGACCGGCCTGCGGAGCCTGAATATATTGCAACGGTCAGAGGTGTAGGCTACAGATTGGCGGATTGAACTGAAACTGATCAGGCGATGAATTGCCGCCGGATGGAGACATTCGGCGGATGTATATAAATCCTTTTGAAGAAACTTACATTAGGTGTGACGGTTGACTTTATCAGGATATATACACTACAATCGGTAGTGTGAGGTGCTTCTTATGAAACGGCTGAATTTTAAAACTGGCGAAACTGGACTCAACCGATTTTTCGGACCTCTGGAAGCCAAAATTATGGATATTTTATGGTCCACTTCGGATCGGAGCATCAAAGAAGTGCAGACCGCGTTGGAGGGGGATCGGGACTTTAATTTCAATACGGTGATGACCGTGATGAACCGTCTGGTGGAAAAGGGAATACTGAGTAAGAGTATACGCGGAAGAACGTCTTTGTATCGACCGGTTTTGAGCAGGGAAGAATTCAGGAATGAACAGTCCAAGGAGTTAAGCCACGAACTGGTGGATGAATTCGGTCCACTCGCTGTAAATCATATGATTGATGCTCTGGAGGTGGCCGATCCTATGCTGATCGAACGTCTGGAACAAAAAATTAAACAATGGAAAAAGGATATATAGACGATGTGGAAAACACGTTCTAAATTACTGTTTACAGCAGGCGCCTTTATTTCGGGTTTCGCCCTTATACAGATGGGTATGTACGCCGGGCAGCATATTTTCGGCTGGAAATTGGATTTTAACGTGTTTCAGATTTGTAGAAGTCTGTTGCAGAACTACGGAATTGGCTACATGGTGGATGCCCTCAGTGGACTCGTCTTTCTCACCTTTGGGATTGCCGGGATAGAGGCGATACGGCAGTGTATGGCCACAAGGGCGGCTTTCCGCAGACTGCGCCGGATGCGTGACCTGCCGCTGACGGAGGCACTGGGTGAACGATATCGTGAACTGGGAGCCGACCGGATTTGGGTCATTGATTATGCCAATCCTACCGCTTTCACCATGGGATTATGGAAGCCTCGCATTGTATTATCCTCCGCATTGCTGTCCCTACTGGACAAGTACGAGGAAGAGGCTGTCATATACCATGAAGCGTATCATATGAAGCATTATGATCCATTAAAGACATGGTTGCTGCAAATGTGCGCCACACTGCTGTTCTACTTGCCGGTGCTGCGTCATATTACCAACCATTATAAGATAGCCCGTGAAATTTTGGCTGACAATGAAGCAATTAAACGCACAGGTTCACCCATGGGAATTGGAAGTGCATTGCTCAAACTGCTGAGAATGACGCCCGCGAATGCCCATCTGGTGAATTCCGCCGCTTGCTCCTCTTTTGCAGAAACGTCCATTAATTATCGGATCTCACGTATTCTAGACCCTCAGCAAGAGCCGGTAATCCAATTGCCCTGGCGTTCGATTATGTTATCCAGCTATGTGCTAGTGATGCTGACGCTTATGTTTGCCCTAGCGTTAATGTAGTTTGGCAAGATATATCCTAATGGGTGGCGCTTTATGCGCTACCGATTATTGATGCATAGAACACTACGCATCGTAGTGTTCTTTACCTAATCTGTACACAAATGAAAAGGAGATGAGCATATGAATCAAACACTTACGAATATTGGATTATTGTTGGTACGAATCTTTACAGGGGTCATCTTTATTGTTCACGGGTTACAAAAATTTCAGGGATTAGACGGAACCTCCGGTTTCTTCCAAAGCATCGGGCTTCCTGGGTGGTTGGCTCCTGTGGTCGCTACAGTTGAGCTAGTTGGCGGTATTGCGCTTGTCCTGGGCATCGGGACACGACTCGCCGGGGCAGCATTGACCATCGTTATGATCGGTGTATTGCTGACTGCTAAAAAAGGACAACCTTTTGGTTCGATTGAATTTGATCTTCTGGTTTTGTTTTCCAGTCTACAGCATGCGTTGGTTGGCACACGTTTTCTTTCGCTGGATCAGTTGTTCAGCCGTAAAAAGCATGAAAGCAGTAACGTACAGGTCTAAATGATCATATTAACCGCGTCCTCAGTCTCAGGGCGCGGTTTTTTTGTTTTGCTCATTACGAAAATTGGATGTGAATCATTTGCTTTATTTAACCGATATAACTTCCATCGAGTGTAATATTAAAAACATAGCTTTTCAAGTAAAGGGGAAAAACACATGGAAAAAATACAAAAGAGAAAAACCATTTGGACACTCAGGAACAAGCTGATTTTAGGATTTTTACTTGTTTTGTTGTTACCAAGCTTAAGTATATCTATCGCGACCTATAAATCATCATTTAATGCTATGGAGAAACAGCTCTACAGCAGTGCAAATCAGGGGGTAGCGACGGCCAACTCAATTATTGAATATGCAATCGCCAGTAAAATTAAAGATGCGAGTTATTTGGCGGAGCGCCTCGACAGATCGATGATTGATGGTCAAAATAGTCCGTTGATTCAGCCTGAGCTGATCCAATACAAAGGCTTGCATGAAGATGCGAACGATATTTTTGTCGGTACAACAGAGGGCCTGATGATCCGCGGCGTACCCAAGGAGAACGAAGGGACATTTGATCCCCGCAAACGACCTTGGTACATCGAAGCGATGAAGCAACCCGGTAAGGTGATGATCACTCCTGTCATCATCAATTCTTCGGGTATTCCTGTTGTCGTGGTATCTCAAACGCTCTCCGACCAGTCCGGTGTTCTGGGGATCTCTCTAAATCTGGAAAGTGTACGTAAGCTGGCTTCCATCAAAATAGGACAGGAGGGGTATATCGTCATTATGGACCATACGAAAAAATTTGTGGTCCATCCTACGGCAAAACCGGGTACATCTTCTCAGGAAAGCTTTATTAATACGATGTACACTGCGTCGAGCGGGCACTTTAACTATGTGCATGATAAACATGAGAAATATTTGACCTATGTAACGAATAAGGATACCGGCTGGAAAATTGCAGGAACCTTCTATCAATCTGAAATTAGCGATGCCACCGCTGCCATGCGTTACGTAACTATTTTCGTGCTGGCAGCCTCGTTGATGATTGCGCTGGTTGCTATTTTCCTGATTACTCGTTCCGTTCTGGTGCCGATTCGCAGACTACAAAAATCGGCAGAGCAGATCAGTGAAGGAGATTTGACAGGCGATTTGGAAACGGGAAAAACCGATGAGGTTGGCCAGTTGTCTGCTCACTTCCAAACCATGGTGGATAGTTTGCGCACGATGATTCGAAGCGTACACGAAACCACAGATCGGGTAAGCTCTTCTGCAGAGGAATTGGCTGCGGGTGCTGACCAGACGACCAAAACCATTGAGCATGTCACCATAGCTATTCAGGAGGTAGCAGTGGGCAGCGAGCAGCAGGTTCAAAGCGTCAAACATGGCTCCGTCAGTATGGAGGAGCTTGCTCAGCAGGCAGTGAACGTATCCGAGCGTATGGTGGGCGTATCTGAGCATGTGAAGAGAAACGCCGAGTCTGCTCAAGAGGGTAGCAAGGCAGCTACACAAGCTGTACAGAAGATGCATGACATCGACGAGACGGTTAATGATCTGGGACAGGCGATGGATTCTCTTAGCGAGCGCTCCAGTGAAATTGTGAATATTATCAGCGTTATATCCGGAATTGCTAAACAAACGAATCTGCTGGCGCTAAATGCATCCATTGAGGCGGCACGCGCTGGTGAGCATGGTAAGGGATTTGCCGTGGTTGCTACGGAGGTACGCAAGCTGGCCGAGGAATCTGCGAAATCAGCGACCTTGATTTCAGAGCGTATTGAAGCGATGCAGGCGGATATGGACCACGCTTTGACGGCTATGCATCAAGCGCGGACACGGGTTACAGAAGGCATTGATTCAGTAAGCACGTCTGAGCAATCCTTTGCGGAAATTAGCCAGGCTGTCGAACGAGCGATGGGGCATATCAATGATATTACCGGAGTGACACAGGAAATGGCTCGGGGTGCGTCAGGTGTCGTGAGTATTATGGGCGATATTTCCCATATTTCGAACGAGTCAGCGGGCAATACGGAGTCGATTTCAGCCGCCGCTGAGCAGCAGCTCGCCTCTATTGAGGAAATTGCTTCTTCCTCAGCGGATCTGAGCCAAATGGCTGAGGAACTGCGTGAGCTAGTTGGACGATTCCAGGTCGGAGAGAAATAATAAACGGATAAAAGCGCACAGATTCAGGAGTTTATCTCCTTGTCTATGCGCTTTTATGCTTTTTGCCACACATTGTATGGCTTGTATAGATAGGTACTATCTTTGGAATGATTTACGCCGATCCAAGCGGAAACGGATGCGGCGCGGATTGCGGGAAGGGCGTAGAGAGCTTCTTTGAAACATATTGTTAAGCAGCAGCGCGAAGATGACCAGCACTGTCCCGAATAGCTCAAACCGGCTGATGGTATAGCCTTGGAAATACATAAGCACCAGCGTGGTAATTGGTACAAAGTTAATAAATAAAATTCCGTTCAACGGTGACAGCATTCGGATTCCTGCGTTCCAGCTCAGCAAGGCCGCCAGCCCCGGAAGAAGGATCATAAAGCTCATTTCGTACTTGACCGACCATACATGCTGCCAATCAGGCACCGCAACCCAGTTGAAGGCGGAGGCGGTCGTGACGACTACGAAGGAAACCAGGGTTCCGAGCAGACAGGTTAAGGTAGAGTAGCGAAGGGTGGACCATCCTGCAAAATGGCTACCTCCCATGGAATACACGACCCATCCAATCACTCCTACGAAAATGAGCAGCAGCGGCAGCAAATGCTGTCCGGCGAGTGTGAAAAAGGTCCATTTTCCGTTCGTAATCACGAGTACAGCTCCAGCCAGTGCGATCAGCATACTGATCAGTGTGTATTTTGGCGGCATTTTACGGGTCATGACCCATATCATCGCAATCGAAATCATCGGCATCAGCACTTCCATAATAGAAGCTACAATGGTACCTGCTGCACCCATCGCGTGCTGTCCCTGGAAAACGGCCATATTATAAATGGTAAATCCCATCGTACCAAAGAACAGCAATGTCTTGCCCTTGCCCTCAAAGCGAAAAGCAGCACGTCCCTCTTTGAGCCACAACAGTACAATTAATATGAGCGTAACCGAAAAATAACGTAAAAATGAAAAGTACAGCGGATTGACCTGTTGCAATGCAATGTGCGAAACCGGAAACATGGCTCCCCAGGACATACTGGCGATCAGGCACAATAAAGATCCGGTCATGATTTGTCTATTCATGGTGAAAGAAAGCTCCTCCTTGCCGGCCTCAGCGGACATATCTTATGGACACATCATAATGGACAGGGAGCTATTGGTAAAATGATTGAAAATAAACGTTAACATCATTTAAAATGATAATAAGTAACAAGGCGCGTCAATTTTGATGGCCTTGCTCATCACGATAAGGGGGAGCAGTGGTGGATCTGAACGATTTAAACATTTTCCAGACGGTGGCTGCTCATGGCAGTGTAAGTAAGGCGGCAGTCGAGCTTAGCTATGTCCAGTCCAATGTAACGGCCAGAATCAAGCTGCTGGAAAAGGAGCTGCAAACGCCTTTATTTTATAGACATAAGCGGGGCATGATCCTCAACGCAGAGGGCAAGCGTCTGCTGCAATATACGAAAAGCATTTTGTCGCAATTCGAGGAAATGAAACATGCGTTTCAGAGTACCTCTGCACCTTCGGGGGTACTGGAGATTGGCATTGTGGAGACGGTGATCGCGCTCCCGGCGATTTTACATGCTTATTACAGCAAGTACCCGGATGTCGAGCTGTCCCTCAAGGCCGGGGTTACGGAGCACCTGGTACAGGAGGTTGCGGAGATGAGGCTGGATGGAGCCTTTGTAACCGGACCGGTGAAGCATCCCCTCATTGAACAGTTGGATGTGTTCCAGGAAAAGCTGGTCCTCGTTTCACAAGGAGATGAGTTTTCCGTTGAGGATGTAACAACCCGTCCGCTCCTTTTATATAAAAAGGGCTGTGGCTACCGTGGGCGGCTGGAAACCTGGCTCCAGATGGAGGGGATTATCCCCAAGCAGATTATGGAGTTTGGAACATTCGAGACGATTATTGGCAGTGTGGCGGCTGGCATTGGAATGACGGTTTTTCCTGAATCCTCGATCAGCGGGCTGGCGGCTCAGGGTCTGGTGCATTGTCATGCAATGCCTGAGCCGTACAACGAAGTGACAACGGTATTTATCCGTCGTAAGGAAGCTTATGTGACCAGTACCTTGCAGTCTTTTATGGATGAAATTATCGCTCAGACAGGGGCATAGCATTATCTTTGGGGCTCGGGTACAATGAAAAAGATTTGATCTCACTTTTGTTCCAGAAGGAGGGCTACTATGTTCACAATATATCCGGCTGCTTCCCGATTCAGCTTCGATAAGGGATGGCTGCGGGGCAGTCACAGCTTTTCATTCGCTGAATATCAGGATGAGAACAATACAGCGTTTGGCCCCATGCGTGTCTGTAATGACGACGTGATCGCACCGGGCCGGGGCTTTGGGGCGCACCCGCACAGTGACATGGAGATTGTCTCCATCGTGCTGTACGGCGAGCTGCGTCATGAGGATAACCGTGGGCATGTGGCGGTGACGAATTTTGGAGGTATCCAGCGGATGTCTGCGGGGCACGGGATCATCCATACAGAGCACAACGCTTCGCAAACGGAGGATGTCAGTTTACTTCAATTGTGGTTTAGCCCGCTCACGAGAGGACTGGAACCGTCGTATGAAGCTACAGCGTTCGACCCTGAGCGTCTGCACGGTCAGCTTCTGCCTGTCGTTGCCGGGAAGCGTGTTCCGGGTACGGAGGGAGAAATAGCTGCCATTCATCAAGATTTAACGATGTATCTAAGCAAGCTTCAGCCCGGAGAGCGTGTGGAATACGCACAGTCCGAGGGACGGCGCGTATTCTTGTTCGTCATCGAAGGCTCGCTGCGTGTGAACGGTGAACATAGGCTAGACGTGCGCGATTCGGCCCGTATTGAGCAGGAGCCGAGGCTGTCGCTGGAGGCGCAGGAGCCTGTCTTTTATATGCTGATTGATTTGCCCTAAAAGGAGGTGCGCGCAATGGCGCAGCAGGAAACATGGCTGATTAAGCACGCCGTCACGGGTCGCAGCTTTGCTGACAGCCGCAAGCAGATTTTCGATTGCCGTTTGGCATCGACAGACGGCGTGTTTCGCTTCACGCTTCAAGAGCTGCCGCATGAGGCAGCGAAGGAGATTGTGCGTTATAGCGGGGAACTGAATGTATTCCGTTTTGTAACGCCGGAGGACGGAGCCATTGTGAAGCATTGGTATTACGTCACCCCGGAAAGCGTACAATACGATGAGCAGACCGGGGAGCTTACATTTCAAGCCGGTTCTGAAATTGAATACCACCCTGACGAATATTGGGGGGATTAATCTCTATTTTATTCACCATTTTATGACGATGCTTTTGGAGACTCTGCGATTGATTGCAGGGTCTTTTTGTCATCTGTTCAACATGCTGAGCCTGTTGGATACATAATCCTGTGCAGGCTGGTACATCCTACATGTTATATTATCTATCCGGCTTATTCGTAAGGGGGGAAATAAAGATGAAAAAAGGACGCTTTCCCAAGCTGCCGAGATTACCGTGGAGCCGAAGAGCGGTGCCGGCCCCGGACCGCAAGGCGCGAGATCCTCGTGTTCCCAATGGCCTGCCTGAACCACTGTGGCTGGAACAGCCGCTTCGGAGCAGTTTGGATGACAATTTGGCCGCATTGCGCGATATTTTCAAGGATTGTTCTGATGTTGTCTATCGGGAGCTGATGATTTCCCCTGAACGCAAAGGGCTATTGGCTTATATTGAAGGCACGGTGAAATCGGAGGATTTGCAGGATCATATCCTGCGACCTTTCATTTTGGGCATGATGCTTAAGGACCCCGAGGTAAACGGAACATTAGATCCGCTGGATGAAACTCGGATTTCCATGTCCCAGACCAAAACGATGAATCAATGGAAAATGGTCTCGGCGGCGATACTGGACGGCAATGCTGCCTTGTTCGTAGACGGTAGGTCTCGTGCGTATATCTTCAGTGCTAAGGGAGGCGTCCGCCGTGGCGTGGAGGAGCCTCAGACCGAGGCGGTTATTCGTGGGCCACGTGAAGGATTTACCGAGACCCTTCGTGTAAATACCGCCTTGCTGCGATTCAAGCTGAAGACCCCCAAGCTCAAGATGTTCAGCATGACCATGGGAACAGAAACCCAAACAGGTGTTGTACTTACCTATATTGAGGGCATCATAGATCCGAAGCTGGTGGAGGATGTAAAAAAAAGGCTTAGCGATATCGAAATAGATGGTGTGCTGGAGACAGGATACATTGAGGAACTGATTGAGGATCACCCGTTTTCACCGTTTCCGGAAATGGAATACACGGAACGTCCGGATACGGTTACCGCGCAATTGCTGGAAGGACGTTTTGCCATTTTTGTGGACGGTACGCCCTTTGCCCTGATTGGGCCAGTCACGATGTGGCAGATGATGCAAGCAAGCGAAGACTATTACGAGCGTTTTTTCATCAGTAACATGGTGCGCTGGATTCGGTTTCTTTTTCTCATATTAGCCCTCTTTTTGCCTGCATTATATGTAGCGGTCACAACCTATCATCAGGATATGCTGCCGACGACGCTCATCCTGAGTATTGCGGCGGCGCGTGAATCTATCCCTTTCCCCGCCTTGGTGGAAGCATTGATTATGGAGATTTCCTTTGAGGCGTTACGGGAAGCGGGGATTCGTCTCCCCAAAACGGTCGGCCAGGCTGTCAGTATTCTCGGTGCACTTGTTATCGGTCAAGCCTCTGTACAGGCGGGAATTGTGTCGGCACCGGTGGTTATTATCGTTTCGCTCACAGGTATTGCGTCGTTTACTATTCCGCGTTTTAACTTTGCGATTACGGTCCGCATGTTACGGTTCCCGATTATGCTGATGGCAGGTGTGTTCGGGCTGTTTGGAATCATTATCGCGACCACACTGCTCGCTACACATTTAACCAAGCTAACGTCGTTTGGTGTGCCTTACATGAGCGGGTATAGCCCATACAATCACATGGACCAAAAGGATATCGTCGTTCGTGCGCCATGGTGGAAAATGACCAAACGTCCTTCCTGGATTGGAAAAGGTAACAACAAACGAGCGAAAGAAAAGATGAATGGATCGCCCACAACCGAGGAGGGATGGTAATGAAGCCCCAATGGTCTGATGCAGGGAAAATGCGTAAAACGGCTGTGCTCAGCTGTTTGCTGCTTTGTTCTGTTCTTTTGGGTGGATGCTGGGATCGCCGTGAAGTGAACGATGTAGCCTTTGTAATGGGGACCGGGTTGGATAAGGAAGGGGATCAATACCGTGTAACGATGCAGATTGCCCTCCCCGGACAGCTCGGTTCCTCAGGAAGCACAGGAGGCGGGGGAGGGACGAGCGGAACCAAATCCTACTACCTGGAGTCTAGAGTAGGCCCCAGCTTTCGGGGGGCAAGTACCGAGGAACAGCGAGGTGTTTCACGAACGTTGAATTATTCCCATCGCCGGGTGCTGTTGTTCAGTGAGGAACTGGCGCGAGAAGGAGTCAGCAATATGATGGATGTATTGGCACGTATCCCTCAGAATCGTCTGTCTTCTTTGGTGGTCATCACGAAGGGAACGGCGCTGGATATGCTTCAGGCGGATGCACCGATTGAGCAATATCCTGCAGAAATGGTGCGCGAGCTAAACTATTCCTATATGAAAAAGCCCCGTTCTATCAAGCTGCTGATGAATTCCATTTTGCTGGAAGGCGTTGACCCGGCTGTGCCGGTAATGTCCCTGGTGAAGAACGGCCCCTCTAATTTGAAGGACAAGAAAACGAATATTCAGGTCGATGGACTGGCTGTATTTCGCAAGGACAGAGTAACCGGCATTATAGATAACCATTTAAGTCGGTTTTTGATGCTGGGTATGGATCAGGCCAAGGATACGGAAATATTTATAACCCCTCCCAAGGGAAGCGGTTATTTGTCTGTGCATATCATCGAAAACAGCGTTCATTTCAAACCCTATGTTCATGGGGATGATATTCGGATGACCCTCCAACTGAACTGCAACGGGAATGTAAGGGAGAATGAGACGACCTTCGATATTTCCAATGAGGCAAACTTGAAGTGGCTGGAGCAGCAGGTAGAACGTCAGATCAAAAAGGATTTGGGTGAGGCTATCCGGGTGATTCAACAAAAATATCATTCTGATGTGCTTGGTTTGGGACGGGTTATCATTACGAGTCTTCCGAATGAATGGAAACGGATAAAACCCCGTTGGGATCAGTTGTACCCCAAGGTGGAAGTCACCATAAATCCGGTTGTGCATATTGAAAATATCGGTGCAGTGACCAAGCCATTCGGGTTCAAGAAGGAGCAAATCCAGAATGAATAAAGTGTTTCTGCTACCTTTGGTGCTGGCGATCCTCTTCATGTATCTGATGGACCGTAAAAGCCTGAACGCCGCACCTGCTGTCAACCGCTGGATCTCACGTGTATTGTACGCCCTTAGTATCGGTATCTGGATCTATGGAACGTCGACACACGGTAATGTCTATATGGCTACCTGGCTGATCCGATGCATTGATATGTGGCTGCCCTCTTCGTTGTAACGAATTGTAATGATGCTTGTGGAAAAAGGAGACGCACCTTATGAAACAGTTCACAACTAGACAAATGGTGCTGCTCGGTGTGCTGCTGGAGACGAATATAACCTTGATACACGCTCCGTCGCAAGCTGGGTCGTATGCGGAACAACACGCCTATTGTACCTGTATGGTAGTAGCCGCAGTATTGTGCTTGCCGATCTGGGCATTGCTTAAGCTTGGGCAGCGTTTTCCCAATCAGGATCTGTTTCAAGCCATGATCAGTTCCAGTGTGGTGATAGGGCGTATACTGCTGCTCCTGTATTTCGCCCTGTTTTTGATCGTGTTTGGTCGGGATTTGTGGATTATTGCCGATTTGGTAAAGGCGGTTCTATTGCCGCGAACTCCCTTTTTCATGATTTCACTTATTATACTGTTAGCCGTCGTTTATATGGCTAGGGGCGGTATGAACACCATCTTGAACATGAGTGAGATTTTTATACCGATATCCATTATGACACTGCTGACCATGCCGTTTTTCTTTGGCAGAAACATGGATTTCTCAGAGCTTAGACCGTTTTTGTATCCAAGTATGACCGGAATCATGAAAGGAAGCTGGTATATGTTTTCGTATATGGCAGACATTCTGATGTTGCCTTTTGTATTGCAAGGGAAAAACTATCGCCCGCAGGGTGCATGGTGGGGCCATTTAATAGGGACTGCTTTTATGGTCTTCATTGTTACACTCATGCAGGTTGTCATTGGGCTTCCCATTCTGACGCGGCTGTTCTACCCATCCTATGAGCTGGCACGTCAGTTGTATATAACGGATTTTCTGGATCGGTTTGATTTATTTGTAGGGGGATTTACGATACCCACCCTGCTTATAAAGGTGGGACTGGATCTGTATATTCTGAGTATGGCTGTCAAACGCTTGTTCCCTCATGTACAGGGTGCTTTGATGGTTTGGCCTGTGGGTTTGCTGGGATATGTCAGCTCCTTTATTATTTTTTCGAACAGTATTCAAATTTATGATTTCAGCCGGGAATGGACGATGGTGATGATTATGTTCTTTATCATTATGCCCTTGGTGCTATGGCTGCTGCTGTGGCCCAACAATAAAGGTAAGGAGCGGGGAAAGGAGTATAAAGCAAGACTTGGAAATGGTCCGGTTCATTAATATGTATATGCCGGCTGTATTGCGGGGTATGTAATAAGTGCCTGCGGGCAAAAGGAGGATGTACCTGCATGAGGCAGTTCACAACCAGACAAATCGTGATGCTTGGTGTGTTGATGGAGGTCAGTATTACCCTTGTACATGCTCCGACGCAGGCAGCGGATTACGCGCATCAGCATGCCTATTGGACCTGTGCGATAGCGGCCATCGTAATATGCTTGCCGATCTGGGCGATGTTGAAGCTTAAGCAGCGTTTTCCCGATCAGGATCTGCTGCAGGCCATGGTCAGCTCCCACCCCGTGCTGGGGCGTATGCTGCTGGCAGCTTATCTTATTTTATTCCTGATCATTTTTGCAAGGGATTTGAGAATTATGACTGATTTTGTAGAGATTGTTCTTTTGCCTATAACTCCGATTGTCGTCATATCCCTTATTTTGCTGCTGACCTTGACGTTTATGGCTAAAGGGGGTATCAGCACCATTGTGAGCATGGCGGAGCTTTTTGTACCGTGGTTGCTTCTGACACTGCTGACCATGCCGCTTTTTTTTGGGCATAATATGGATTTTTCTGAAATGAGACCGCTGTTGCGTCCGGATATAGGGGGAGTTATCCAGGGTAGCTGGCGTATGCTTGGTTATATGGCAGATTTCTTGATGCTGCCCTTGGTGATTTCCGGACTGAGCTTTAATGGACGCAGTGTGTGGCTTGGACATTGTATCGGAACCGCTTTTATGATCATGCTGGTGCTGCTAGAGGAGCTAGTTATTGGTGTTCCTATCATGTCACGGCTGTTTTATCCATCTTATGAACTGGCGCGTCAGTTGCAGCTAACGGACTTTCTGGATCGGTTTGATTTGTTTATAGTCGCTCTTACCGTGCCAACCCTGCTTACAAAGATGGGGTTCGATCTGTACGTTATCAGTTTAACTGTAAAGCGCATGTTTGCCCCTGCCTGGGGGAATTTAATTGTATGGCCTGTCGGTCTGTTGGGTTATGTCTGTTCCTTTATGCTGTTCTCTAATATCATCCAAATCTATGACTTTAGCCGGGAATGGACCTTGGTTATGATTACTTTCTTTGTGCTTATGCCTTTTGTGCTATGGCTGCTACTTCGACCCAAGCCTAAAAAAGATAGCGGCGATCCTAAGCCATCGGAAGAGAAACAGGATAGCACGAGTCAGCAGGAAAACCAGTGCGAAAGTAAGGCAGGACAAGTCGATTTATAAGCTTACTATATTCATCGGAAAAGTAATTCTTATTTGTCTTTTAGCCCCTTGATTGTATACTTGGTAGAAAGGAGCAAGACTTCTACAAGGGGGGAAACAGGATGGCCCAACGCATGGCAGGCAAGCGAGTCGCCCTTGCCGGTCCTCGTAAAGCAGACGAAATGGCGCTGTTGGTTACAAAAATGGGGGGCGAGCCGGTGCTGCGTCCGGCCCAGGGCACAGTTTTTCTGGACGATATCGAGCTGCGTAACGCTATTGTATCGTGGGTGAAGCAGCCGCCGGACTGGAACATTTTCACGACAGGCATGGGGCTGGAGGCACTATTCGATATGGCGGAGGATATGGGAGTAGCAGAACAGATTATGGAGCTGTTGCATTCCTCGAACATTGCAGCACGGGGCTACAAAACGGTCAATGGACTCAAAAAGCGTGGCTTTACGCCAGCTGTACGGGACGAGGACGGAAGCTTGATCGGATTGACGCAGGCCTTTGCCCCATATGATCTGAAGGGGAAGGAAGTGCTGTTGCAGCTACATGGTGATCCGGCTCCCCGACTGGTGAAGTGGCTGGACGAGCAAGGCGCCGTTACCCGGCAGGTGCTTCCCTATAAGCATATTCCGCCGGAGGAGGCAAATTTGCAAGCATTGCTACAGGATATCCTGAACCGCAATGTGGATGCAGTTACGTTCACCAGCGGTCCGCAGATCCGCTTTTTGGCTCAATATGCGAGGGAACAGAAGCAGATGGAGGATGTGCTGGAAGCCTTTCGCCAGGATGTGATCGCTGTGTCGGTAGGCAAGGTGACGGCGCAGTCCATTTTGGAGGAAGGGATCGAACGGATCGTGTTTCCAGTGGAGGAACGCATGGGCGCGATGATGGTGGAGCTGGGAAGATATTTTGAGCATAGCGCTTCGGCGCACGGCTGCGGCCTGGAAGTAGTGAGCTGAAAACTTCCCCATATCCTTGGGATAAAGGGTAAAATGAAGATAAGGGCCTACAGGGTCTTTATCTTTTTTTGTTGGAAATGCATCGACAGAAGTTTTTGTTATAGGGAAAATATTTATTTAATATAATGAAAAAGCCTCGATGCGGATACCAGGACAGGAGCTGAGACGTTATGAATTCCATTTGTGTATTTGCCGGGTCCAGGCCCGGACATTCATCGGTATATCTTCAGGAGGCAGGCAAGCTTGGAGAGGCTATGGCGAGACATCAGGTCCGTTTAATCTATGGAGGCTCCAGCAAGGGGCTGATGGGCGAGGTCGCGGATGCGATGCTGGCAGGGGGCGGTCAGGTCACCGGGATTATGCCAACCCTGTTATTCGATGCAGAGATTATTCACCGGGGAATTACTGAATTTATTGAGGTGGCGAACATGCATGAACGCAAAGCGGTGATGAGCGAAAAGGCTGACGCATTCATTGCCCTTCCGGGCGGATTGGGAACCTTTGAGGAGCTATTTGAGGTGCTGTGCTGGGCGCAAATCGGCATTCATCGCAAGCCCATCGGGCTGCTGAATGTGAACGGATATTTTGACCCGTTGGAGGAAATGGTGCGTCATAGTGTGCGGGAGGGCTTTACCGGAGTTGACCATCCAACGCTGTTGAGTATCTCTGCGGACCCGGACGAATTGTTGCATATGTTAAAAAATAAGGCAGAGAACTTGAAATAAAGCGTTTTTCATGCTTGCGCAACTGATTAAGCCAAGGTTATGATAAGACCCATAATCAAATAGCGGACAGACAAGGTGCCTTTGTGATAGCGAAGGGTAACAGGGAATCGGGTGCAAGTCCCGAGCGGTCCCGCCACTGTAAGGAAGAGGATTTTTTCAGACGTCACTCGTGAGAAAACGGGGAAGACGAAAAAATCTGTTGATGCCGAGCCAGGAGACCTACCTTGATCTGTATGCACCGTTAACCTTCGCGGAGAGGATGGGTGTACGAAATCAGGAAATCAGGCGCACGCTGCTTTTTCCATGTTGGTTACAGGTTTGCGTGGATCAGAACGTGCAGAAGCGTTTCAAGCGTGAACAGGCAGATGGAAAGCAACGGCACGATGGCGGAAGACAAGAAGTGTCTTCTTATGCTGTGTCCGTCTGATGATACGATGCGTACATAGGAAACCCATCCGGGCAGGATGGGTTTTTTTGAGTTACAGGATGTCCATATACAAGTGAAATAGATAGAAGTATGGAAAACATGGCATAGATTTAAGAGGGAGGATAACGATGAGCCCATTAGGAAAATTGCTCGTGATTGGATTCGGACCGGGGGATATGGAACATATCACCAAACGGGCGCTGGACGCGTTGGCCGAGAGTGAGGTCATTATTGGCTACAACACCTATGTGGATCTGATCCGTCCGTTGTTGAATGGACAGGAGATTGTACGCACAGGCATGACGGAGGAAGTGAGCCGTGCGCAGGAGGCGGTTCGACAGGCGGAGATGGGTAAGAAGGTAGCCGTCATTTCCAGTGGAGACGCAGGCGTATATGGTATGGCGGGGCTGGTGTACGAAGTGCTGATGCAAAAGGGCTGGCGCCGTGAGGACGGGGTTGAGGTAGAAGTCGTGCCGGGGATATCGGCGATTCAGTCCTGTGCTTCGCTGCTGGGTGCGCCCGTCATGCATGATGCGTGCACGATCAGTCTGAGTGACCATTTGACCCCTTGGGAAACGATTGTGAAGCGTGTAGAGGCGGCAGCTTCGGCGGATTTTGTCATTGCATTGTACAATCCGCGGAGTGGCCGACGTACACGCCAGATTGTTGAGACGCAGTCCATCTTGCTGCGTTACCGTGATCCGCAGACTCCGGTTGGGCTGGTCAAGAGTGCTTACCGTGACCGTCAGCAAGTAATAGTGACGACGCTGGAGGACATGCTGAACCATGACATTGGCATGCTGACGACTGTCATTATAGGCAATTCCTCGACGATGGTGTATGACGGTCTGATCGTGACGCCACGCGGGTATCAGCGCAAGTATACGCTGGGTGCGACCGAGCAGGCGCTCAAGCCGCATCAGCGGCTCCGCACGGAAGCGGAGCCGTGGTCGCTGGGCGCGCAAGAGGATCGCGCGTTGAATGCGTCGCAGGCAGGCGCAGCTCCCGCAGTACCAGCCCCTGCGGGAGCTGGCGGGACCGCGCCCGCTCCTTCCGCGAGCGGTGCTGCTGCGGTTGCCACGCAGGCACGCCCGCAAGTGGTGGCTGCCGTGCAGGCCGCGCCGTCTGCGGCGCAAGCCGGTGCAGCCCCGGCAGCGCTGGCAGCGGAGGCGCTGAGCCGCCTCGCTGCGGGCGGCAAGCTGCCGGGCGAAGCGAGCGCACGCTGGAGCGGGCAAGCGCCCGTCGTGAGCGCCACCGGAACGGCAGCCGTGGCCGGAGCAGTGGCTACGGCCGGGACAGCGACAGGCAGCTTTGGCAAGCCTGCGCTGTTTGAGGTGGGCGTTTCCCCCGGCGTGGGAAACAAAAAGTTCACCGCTCGCCAGATGGCGCTGCTCGCGGAGGTAGCGGGTGATGAAGGCGAGCTGGAGTATACGCCGGATCACCAGATCGTGCTGCGCGTGCCATGCGCAGATCCGGAGGAGCTGGTAGGGCGGCTGCGTGATGAACGATTCATCGTGATGCCGATTGGCGATGTGTTTAAGGTGAAGGCGTGCGACTTCTGCAATATGGAGAAGGATGACGCTGTGCCTGTGGCAGAGCATCTACAGGTTGTACTGGGCGGATTGCAGGCACCCAAGGAAACGAGCATTGCCTTGAACGGCTGTGGTATGGCCTGCTATGGGGCAGTGCTGGAGGATATCGGAATCGTATACCGCAAGGGAGGATACGATCTGTTTCTTGGCGGCAAAAAATTTGGTCGCAACGCTCATGCCGCTCAACCTGTAGCGGAGGGCATTCCGGGAGATCAGATTACGGATATCGTTGAGAATGTCATCGCTGAATATAAGGAAAAAGGGCATCCAAACGAGCGTTTTCATAAATTTTTCAAACGTGTAGGTGTTGTAGCGGGTTTTCGGCATGAAGATGCGCCTGCAATAGTGGAAGTGAATGCCGTCTGTGGTGATTAATGGGCTAGAAAGCCTGTTTTTATGGATGTAAGCATATAGATAAAATAGGGCGTCTTGCAGGTTATCCCTATTTTGATGAGGAGGAAAATACAGTAGTGAATGCAATATTGTTGGTTGGACATGGAAGTCGGGACCCGGAGGGGAACCGGGAGCTGCTGGAATTTGCACAGGCGGTGGCAGATCGGGTGCCGGATATGAGTGTGGAAACCTGTTTTTTGGAGCTGACACGGCCCAGCATTGCTGAGGGTGTGCAGGCGTGTGTGGAGCAAGGGGCGACGCGTGTTGTGCTTGTTCCGATTATTTTGTTCGCAGCGGGACATGCCAAAATTGATATTCCGATGGCGATTGACCGGGCAAAGGCGAAATATCCGCAGGTGGAATTTGTATACGGACGTCCGATTGGCGTTCACGAAAAAATCGTCAGCATTCTGCAAAGCCGCTTGAAAGAGGCCCGTCCGGTTGCGGTTCCAGCCGGTATGGATAGCGCTGTGGAGGCTTCTGCCGAGGTGACGGATGAAGAAACGGCTGTGCTAGTGCTGGGACGCGGAAGCAGCGATCCGGATGCGAACAGCGACTTTTTCAAAATTACCCGTATGCTGTGGGAGAAACTCCCGTATACGTGGGTGGAGAGCAGCTTTATCGGTGTGACACAACCCTCATTTCCAGATGGCTTGGAGCGTTGTCTACGTCTAGGTGCCAAAAAAATCATCGTGCTTCCATACTTTCTATTCACAGGTGTGCTGATTAAGCGTATCCGAGAAATGACAGAGGAATTTGCGGAGTCTCATCCTGAATTACACGTGGAAATGGGCGGATATATTGGGTTCCATCCTCAATTGGTCGAGCTGGTGCTGGAGCGTGCCAATGAAGGTTTAGTCGGCAAGGTTATGGCCAATTGCGATAACTGCCAGTTCCGTCTGGAGGCGCAGGAGCATCACCATCATCACCACGACCATGATCACGATCACGGACATGACCACGATCATCATGATCATCACGACCATGACCACCATGCACATGGACACGAGCATCATCATGAGGATCACTCGCATGATCACGACCATGACCACAAGCACGAGCATGTACATGCGCACAGCCATGATGACCATGATCATGAACACCACCACGATCCTACACATGCGCCGTCTGTTGCGAGCGGAAGCGGGATTTCAGGCAGCGGGCAGGTGAGTGGCTCATGATTTTTATGCTATGCGGAACGAGCGATGCTCGGGAACTGGCGCTGCAAATCCGTGACAACGGCTTCAGGGTATTGGCCTCCGTCGTAACAGAAAGCGCGGCAAACAGCCTGTCCGAAGTGGGTTTGGACGTACGTACAGGTCGAATGACAGCCGATGAAATGGCAGCGGTGGTTCGGGAACAGGGAGTGCAGGCCATCGTGGATGCCAGTCATCCTTTTGCAGAAGAAGCTCATGCGAATGCCATGACAGCCGCCCGCGAGTCTGGGGTTCCTTATGTTCGCTACGAGCGGGCAGGGCTGGTGTATGACAATCATCCCCTGCTTCATATCGTACCCTCCTATGAGGAAGCCGCATTGGAAGCGAAGCAGCTCAAAGGCTCAGTAATGCTTACAACAGGCAGCAAGACGCTCGGCACGTTCACCAAGCATTTGCTCGAAGACCCGGAGATTCGTTTGGTTGCTCGAATGCTCCCACGTCTGGACAATATGGAGAAATGCGGCGAGCTAGGCATGGAGCAAAAAAATATTATTGCCATGCAGGGACCTTTTTCCCGCGAGATGAACGAAGCATTGTACAAGCACTTCAGCACGACGGTGATGGTGACCAAGGAAAGCGGACGCACGGGAGCGGTGGATGAAAAGGTTCAATCTGCGCTGGAGCTGGGCATTCATGTGATTTTGATTTCCAGACCAGAAGTGGAATTTGGTACCGTATTTGATCATTTCAACGGAGTGATCGACGCACTGCGTACAGCAGAAGAGAAAGCTTCCATTTGAGTTGAGTCATGCCCCTGTGAATCCGGTCGATCCGGTCAATCCAATGAATGCACAACGATTTCTGGCGTGTATTTAAAATATAGTCATCTTAAAGTACGTATATAAACTAATTTTCTATAAAGGAGTGGTCGAGACGATGGATTTTAAAACAGATTTCAAACCGCTGACGGTGCAGCCGCAGGAGATTGAGGGCAAAAGCTTCGAAATGATCACCGAGGAGCTGGGAGAGCATCCTTTTACAGAAGCGCAATATCCAGTCGTACAACGTGTGATTCACGCGTCTGCTGATTTTGAGCTGGGTCGTAGCATGGTATTTCATCCGAAAGCGATTGAAGCTGGAGTTGCGGCCATTCGCGCAGGGCAGCAGGTCGTTGCGGACGTGCAAATGATTCAGGCGGGTCTGAGCAAGGATCGTATCCGTCAGTTTGGCGGAGATGTGCATGTCTACATTTCCGACCCGGACGTGATGGAGGAAGCAAAAAGACTGAATACGACACGCGCCATCATTTCGATGCGCAAAGCGATTCAGGCAGGTGAAGGCGGTATCTATGCGATTGGTAATGCGCCGACAGCGCTGCTGGAGCTGATTCGTCTGGTAAAAGAAGGAGCGGCCAAGCCCGGCCTGATTATCGGGATGCCAGTCGGCTTCGTATCGGCGGCAGAATCGAAGGACGAGCTGCGCAAGCTGGATATTCCGTTCATTACGAACATTGGGCGCAAGGGCGGCAGTACCATCGTCGTGGCGGCATTGAATGCAATCTCCTTAATGGCTGTCCGCTAGATGCGGCTGTCCGTTTGCTGTATCATGAAATGAATTGGAGCATGATCAGCATGAGAGGTTAAGGAGGAATTGGCATGAAAAAGGAAGCGGCGTCCGCCGACAGGCCCAAAAGGATGAAAAGCGGTGAAGCTCCCGCGCCGGACAAGCCGATGCGGTCAGGCTTTACGACTGGAGCCTGTGCGGCTGCGGTTGCCAAGGGAGCAGTGCAACTGCTCATCACGGGCATTCCGTCGAAGGAAGCGGTGATATCGCTGCCAGCGGGATTCGATCATGCGTTTGAGCTGATCGAGCCTGTGCTGAACGCGGACGAGGCTTCCTGCACGACGATCAAGGACGGCGGCGATGACCCGGATGCGACGCATCAGGCGAGAATTATCGCGTCCGTCAGTTGGCGGGAGGAGTCGGGCATTGAACTCGATGGCGGCATCGGTGTGGGGCGGGTGACGAAGCCCGGCCTGCCTGTGCCTGTCGGGGAAGCAGCGATTAATCCTGTGCCGCGCCGGATGATTACCGAGGCTGTCACAGGCGTGCTTGAGGAGCATGGATCGGCTAAAGGTGTCCGTGTCGTCATCAGCGTGCCGGACGGTGAAGAAATCGCCAAGAAGACGCTGAATGGGCGACTTGGTATTCTTGGCGGTATTTCCATACTGGGTACGCGAGGTGTAGTGGTTCCATTTTCCACATCAGCTTATAAAGCCAGTGTCGTGCAGGCCATATCGGTTGCGCAAGCCATGGATTGCAAGGAAATTGTCCTGACCACAGGCGGCAGTAGTGAAAAATATGCCATGCAAATGTATGATCAGCTCACGGAAGAAGCCTTTATTCAGATGGGCGATTTTGTCGGCTTTGCGATCAAGCATGGAAAACGGCTGGGAATGAAGAAAATTATTCTCGTCGGCATGCCCGGCAAGCTGTCGAAGGTCGCTCAAGGTGTCATGATGGTTCATTCCAAGAGCGCCCCGGTGGATTTTGGCTTTTTGGCCGAGGTCGCGCGTGAAGCGGGTGTGGACGAGTCGCTTGCAGCGGCGGTGGCCGAGGCAAATACAGCTACACAGGTGGCGGATATGATGACCGAGGCGAATGCGCTGAGTTTTTTTGAAAAGCTGTGCACCTATGGTTGTCAGCATTGCTTGGAGCATGCAGGTGGTGGAATCGTCGTAGAAATGGTACTGGTAACGATGAAAGGGAATGTGCTGGGGAGGGCGAGAGTCGGTGAGTAGAGTGATCCGTGTCATTGGTATTGGTGAAAATGGAGCGGCAGGTCTGTCGCAGGAGACGCTGGAGCGAATCGAGCGTGCGGACGTGCTGGTTGGCGGAGAGCGGCAACTGGCCTTTTTCAAGGAAGCCACAGGGGAAAAACGAACATTAAAGAGCGGCTTTTCCGCCGTAGTGGAAGAATTGGGACGTTTGCGTGAGGACAAGGATATTGTCGTGCTTGCGTCAGGCGATCCGCTTTTTTTTGGCATCGCAGGGTATTTATCCGCCAAGCTGGGGGCTGAGCATCTGGATATTTTGCCGCATCTCAGCTCGGTTCAGCTGGCATTTGCACGTCTGGGCGAGAGCTGGCAGGATGCGGTGCTGGAAAGCGTACACGGCCGTCCGATGACCGGACTGGCGCAGCGGATCGACGGACAGAACAAGGTCGCGCTGCTGACGGACGACCGGAATCATCCCGTCGCAGTCGCTGCCTATCTGCTGCATTACGGCATGACAGAATACGATGCCTTTGTCGGCGAGCATTTGGGCGGACCGGATGAGACGTATCGGCATTATACGCTGGAAGAGATGGCGCGGGGAGAGTTCCAACCACTGAACGTGGTTATTTTGCGCCGCCGTAAAGGTGCGGACGTACCTGCGATTCGTCGGGGGTTTGGCTTTGAGGACGCGGAATTTCACCAGCGCAAGCCGGAAAAAGGGCTGATTACGAAGCGCGAAGTGCGTGTATTCAGCCTGTCCGAGCTGCGTCTGACAGAGCGAAGCATCGTATGGGACATTGGCGCAGGCTCTGGTTCTGTAGCTGTGGAGTGTGCGCGGCTGGCGAAGTACGGGCAAGTGTTTGCCATTGAGAAGAATGAAGGCGATCTCACCAATGTGGAAGCGAACAAGATCAAATTCCGCACCGATTTTCCGGTCATTCACGCCAAAGCGCCTGCCGGACTGGAAGAGCTGCCAGACCCGGATGCGGTGTTTATCGGCGGGAGCGGGGGGGAACTGGCGGAGCTGATTCGGCTGTGCGCTTCCCGTCTGCGTACGGATGGACGAATTGTAGTGAATGCCGCAACGATTGAGACGCTGCATGACGGCATGAAGGCGATGCAAGAAGCGGGGCTGGAAACCTCGGTGACGTTACTGCAAACAGCGCGTAGCAAGCCGATTTTGAATATGACGCGTTTTGACGGACTGAATCCGATATATGTCATTACGGGGCGGCCGTCGGTGGAAGCGGCTGACGAGGTAGCAGGGGAGTAATTTGGTAGATCAAGAGGGGGAGAGACAGCATGAATACGGCGGCAACAGGAACACTTTACGGCGTAGGCGTGGGGCCGGGTGATCCCGAGCTGATTACGGTCAAGGCGTATCGTATGCTTCAAGAATGCGCAGTTGTGGCTTATCCGAAGAAACGTCGGGGAGGCAAATCGTATGCCCATGAAATCGTGGAGCTGTACGTAAACCCAGAGGAAAAAGAGATGCTGGGGCTCATTTTCCCGATGACCAAGGACCCGGTTGTACTGGAACGGGAGTGGAACAAAACGGTGGTTGCCTGCTGGGAGGCTCTGAGTCAAGGCAAGGATGTAGCCTTTGTCACCGAGGGGGACCCGAATCTGTACAGTACCTTTATTCACTTGGCGCGTCTCATGAAGGAGCTTCATCCCGAGGTGCCGATTGTATCTATTCCGGGCATTTCCTCTGTGTTGGGAGCAGCGGCGGCACTGGAGTTGCCTTTGGCAGACGGAGATCAGCAGGTCGGTATTATTCCGGCTACCCATGATAAGGAAGCGATGAAGCGGGCGATTGAAAATCACGATACGATCGTGTTCATCAAGGTTGCCAAGGTGCTGGATCTGATTTTGGATGTGCTGGATGAACTGAATCTGGGGGATCGGGCGTCTGTTATTACCAAGGTCACTTCTCCTTATGAAATGGTATGGCGTAACGCGCGCGAGCTGCGCGGACAGGAGCTTGAATATCTGAGTCTGATGGTGGTGAGCAAATGAGTTTGGAGCCGAAAGTATATATTGTAGGAGCGGGGCCCGGCGATCCCGAGCTGATTACCGTCAAGGGCTCCCGGATTTTACGTACAGCAGATGTTGTATTGTACACGGATTCACTTGTGAACGACGAACTGATTGCCACGGCCAAGCCGGAGGCGCAGGTGCTGCAAAGCTCGGGCATGGATCTGGAGCGGCAGGTCGAAATTATGAGCGAGGCTGTGCAGGCTGGACGCAGTGTAGCTCGTGTACATACGGGGGACCCGGCAGTGTACGGTGCCATTTTGGAGCAGATGGTATTGCTGAAGCAGCGCGGAGTCGCTTATGAAATCGTGCCCGGTGTTAGCTCGGTCTTCGCTTCTGCTGCCGTGCTTGGCGCAGAGCTGACTGTGCCTGACCTGACACAGACGGTCATTCTGACGCGTGCGGAGGGACGCACACCTGTACCGGATCGGGAAAAGCTGCGCGACTTGGCATCCCATCACTGTACAGTGGCGTTGTTCCTTAGTGCAACGTTGGCGAAGAAGGTCGTTGTCGAGTTTCTGGCGGCTGGCTGGAGCGAGGACACACCTGTAGCGGTTGTACAACGTGCAACCTGGCCAGACCAAAAGATTGTGCGCACAACGCTCGCTCAATTGCCTGCCGATCTGCGCGCAGCGGGAATCACGATGCATGCGATGATTTTGGCAGGTTGGGCGCTCGATCCGGGGCTGGTGGACAAGGACGCGCATCGTTCCAAGTTGTATGATAAGTCGTTCACCCACGGCTACCGCAAGGGAGTGAAGCCTGGTGAGTAATCCATTTGCCGCTGTGGCGATCACGAAGCATGGAGTGGAGATGGTCCGTCATTTAGGAGCCAGTTTTCCGGGAACGGATGTGTATTACATGTCCAAGTTTGAGCGGGGCGACGAGCAGGAGCACGGTATTCAATTGTTCGAAGGCTCGGTTAAGCTGATTTTGCCGGATTTATTTAAACAATATAACGGTATTATTTTATTTATTTCTCTCGGTGCGGTCGTTCGTATGATTGCGCCGATTCTAGTGGATAAAAAGGTAGACCCGGCGGTTGTCGTCATTGATGATCGCGGGGAGCATGTCATTAGCGTACTGTCGGGGCATTTGGGCGGAGCCAATGAACTGACCCGTCATGTGGCTTCGGTACTCGGCGCGCGCCCGGTGATTACGACCGCATCGGATGTGCAGGGCACGATTCCGGTGGACATGTTCGGTCGGGAATTAGGTTGGGTAGTCGACAGCTTCCACAAGGCAACTCCGGTGAGTGCGGCTGTTGTGAATGAGGAGCCTGTGGCGCTCGTGCAAGAGACAGGCGAACGGAACTGGTGGCGTTATGACAAGCCTGTGCCTGCCCATATCAAGGTATATGCTTCGATGGCAAAAGCGTCACAAGAGCCGTTCAATGCGGCATTGGTCGTTAGCGACCGTCTGCTGGAGCCGGAGGAAGAGGAACGGTTTCTGGCTAATGGCGTGCTATATCGTCCGAAAAGTCTGGTGCTCGGCATCGGCTGTAATCGGGGTACTGCTGTGGAGGAGCTGGAGGCTGGCGTGCTGGACAGCTTGAATGAGCTTCGCTTGTCTGTGAAAAGCGTGCGCAATATTGCGACCATTGATCTGAAAAAGGATGAAGAGGGCTTGCTTGCCCTTTGCGCCAAATACGGCTGGGAGCTGGTGACGTACACCCCGTCAGAGCTAAACACCGTGCAGCTTCCCAATCCATCGGAAACGGTCTTCAAGTACACAGGAGCGTACGGTGTCAGCGAGCCTTCAGCGCTCTTGTCCTCCGGTGCAGATCATTGGCTGCTGGAGAAGAAAAAAAGCGGTAATATGACCATTTCCGTAGCACGGGTAGCTTATGACTGACCGCAATAAGCAGGATGTGCGGACCGATCCGGCCGCTGGCGCGCGGAGAAGCCGTATCGTCGTGGCTGGAACGGGCAGTGGCGCGGGCAAAACGACCGTCACCCTCGGGCTGATGAAGGCTTTTGCCGACGGCGGCTTGCGAGTGCAGGGTTTTAAGTGCGGGCCGGATTATATTGATCCGACCTATCACACCGCCGCGACCGGAACGCCTTCACGTAATCTCGATTCATGGATGACCTCGCCGGATACGGTGCGTGAAACCTTTATCCGTGCCTCCGAAGGTGCGGATATTTCCGTGATTGAAGGCGTCATGGGGCTTTATGACGGCAAGGACCCGCTCAGCAACACCGGGTCGACCGCCGAAATCGCTATGCTGACGGATAGTCCTGTGCTGCTGGTCGTTGACGTACGTAGTATGGCACGAAGCGCGGCCGCTATTGTACTAGGTTTCCAGCGTCTGGAGCCGAAGCTGCGCATTGCGGGTGTGATCGTGAACCGCTGCGGAAGCCAAGGGCATTACGGCATCGTCAAAAAGGCGATTGAGCAGGAGTGCGGCATCCCTGTGCTCGGCTGGCTCCAACGCGACGACGGGCTGGATATTCCCGAGCGTCATCTGGGCTTGGTCCCGGCTGTCGAGCGCGGCGAACTGGAGCCGCTCTTTCAGCGGGCAGCGGAGCTGATCCGCGCAGGCACGGATTTGGACGCGCTGCGGGCACTGGCGGACTCGGCTCCGCCGTTGTCTTTGCCAGTGCAGCCGCTATTTGCCCCGGGTCGGCTTTCGTCGGAGACGCAAGCCGACGCCGGGGCACGTCCAGTCATTGCCGTTGCCAGAGATGCGGCGTTCAATTTTTACTACCCGGAAAATTTGGATTTGCTGCGTCAGTCGGGAGCTGAACTTTCTTTTTTCAGTCCGCTGGCGGGAGAACGCGTACCTGAGCAGGCAAGCGGCCTATACCTGGGCGGCGGCTTCCCTGAGGAGTTTGCCGCAGATATCGCTGCAAATACGGGCTTCTTGGAAGATATCCGCAACGCGGTGAGCCGGGATATGCCTGTATTCGCCGAATGCGGTGGTTACATGGTGCTGGCACGTACACTTACAGATCGTTCCGGTGCCGTGCATGGCATGGCGGGAGTGATCCCGTCCGATGTGCGAATGCAGGAAAAGCGGGCCGCACTCGGATATCGGGAAGCAACTGCATTACAGGATTGCTTGCTGCTGGAAGCCGGTGAGAACATTCGGGGCCATGAGTTTCATTATTCTGTGATGGCCTATGATGAATCGGCCTCCCCGTACCCTTATGCCTATCAAACCAAGGGGATGCGCGGGCTCCAGAGCGAAGGCTATGCGAAGGGTAACCTGTTGGCAGCTTACACGCATATTCACCTTGCCTCTCTTCCCAAGGCGGCAGCACGCTGGGTAGAAAAGTGCAGGGCATACGGTCAGTAATCCGCCATCTGGCAACCATTGCAACTGTAGTTCCTAACAGGATAAAAGAACAACTTCGTGTGTATGCCAAAAAAGCCGGGTCCCTTGCTGACAAGGGTCCGACTTTTTTAAACTTAGGAAAGAATCAACCTTACATAACATGGAAGCGTATTCATTACTTTTTTAGTGGTTTGCTCACATGAGCTTCTTCAACTGGGAAATCCTTCCCTGACTCACGCCTAGCATAGAAGCGAGTTGTTTTTGTGAGGATGCTGGGTGTTCTTCCATAAGCTCTTTCATTTTTTCCAGAATAACATCTGTACGTTGATAAATCTTTTTCATATGCATATTTTGCTTGATTGGATTCAAGTTGGTTTCTGCCACCGTGACCGGAAGCAAATCTTCCGTTTTCATCGCTGCTGTACATTCGTCGCAAATAAACTGGTCTTTAAAATAAGTGTTCGTATCAACCGCACCGCAAAATATGCAATTGGTTGATTTGTACTTACGGAGCATGAGTGTCTGGTCTTCAATAAAAAACTCTAATGGATCGCCGATGTCAATCTCCATCGTCATGCGCAACTCTTTAGGAAGCACAATTCGTCCCAAGCTGTCCAAAGGCCGGGTCATTCCAGTCCTCTTCATTCATGCAACCTCCCCGGTTTTTAAGATTCATAGAATGTATAAGTTTTAAGAGAGCTTAATAATTCTATAACCGCAAGCATAAACTTCTTACTAAAAAGCGATTCAGCCTTTTTTAGAAAACACATGAACACGCTTTTTTTCTTACGAGTATACCATAAACCGATGAATTCGCCAGTGTTCACGCATATAAATTTTTGAACATGTTTATTCCAATCGAATATATATGCTATAATCCTCTGCTAAAGGATTTAATAGCTCGCCTGTAGAATTATTTATATATCCCATAGCTCGGGCTATGATGGCGGTGTTATGCGCAACGGGTGAGGGCTAGTTTGAATTTTTTGAGCCCAGAGACGACACAAATAAGAACAAATGATACGGGACATCGTCTTTAAAGTCCTTATGTACAGATTAGGCAAGGAGGATTCATCATGGAAAGAAGAAAAGCATTGTTGTTAGGAGATTATACGTATCCGGAGTTTCACCCGCTACAAGGGGTGGACGGAGAGATTAGCCATATTTTACAGGATTGGATGACAGTACAATGCAGCGAGAATCGTAAAATGCTGCTCAAGGAAAACCTGGCCTCATTTGATTTATGCATCTCATACTGCGATAGCCGCAAGGAGGTTCTGTCTCCCCAGCAAACAGCAGGGTTGCTGTCCTACGTCAGTGGCGGGGGTGGACTGCTCGTGCTGCACAACGGAATTACGTTGCAAGGCCGATATGAAATTGCACAGCTCATGGGGGCGCGTTTTTTGCGGCATCCTGCTGCGGGCCAGTTGTCCTTCAAGGTGACGGAGCCGGACCACCCGATTATGGAAGGGATTGAACCGTTTGAGATCGAGGAGGAGCCGTATCGGTTTGATTTTGATCCGTTTACTGAAAAAACACTGTTGATGGAATACGAATACGAGGGCCAATGGTGCCCAGCAGCATGGTCGTTGTCCTATGGCTTGGGTCGGGTTGTCTATTTGATGCCTGGACACAATCAGCCAAGCTTCCAGCATGAAGGGTATCGTAAGCTGATTCTTCAGGCTGCCAAGTGGGCCGGACGCTTGCCGGGCTAGTATAACTGATGTCTTCTAACTAGGGAAGGGGAGCTGCGGACTTTATGCGGTTCCCCTTTTCGGGTTATACTATAGGAAATCACAGGTAGGGGAGGATATATCATGAGCGATTTGTTCAAAAAAGCCATCTCTTTGGGATGGGGCCTCACCATTGTCAGCAAAGAAAAGGTGGAAAAAGCCGTCGAGGATCTTGTGAACCGGGGAGAACTTGCACCCTCGGAATCCAAAGCGCTGGTTGATCGTCTGATCGAACGGGGCGCAGAGGAACAGGGACAGTTCAAAACGGTGATCCGCGAGCAGGTTAGCCGCATTTTGCAGGAGCTGGATGTACCTACCGAAACTGATGTCGCAAGTTTGGAGCAACGTGTGGCATCCCTGGAAAAAAAGGTAGCGGAGCTGGAAAAAGAGAAGGCCGCGCTTACGGGTTCGAGCGATGCTGAAGAAGGGAACCGACTGGATTAAAATGGCGGTTCGTATAAAGCACGCCGGTCGTTACCGGGAAATTGCCATGGCGCTGGCGCGTCATGGCTTTGGCTATATGGTGGAGGAAATAGGCCTGTTCCAGCTATTATCGCTGCCCCGTAAGTGGCTGATGAGAGAAACGCCAGAGTCCAAAACGCTGGGCGAACGGATTCGGCTGGTGCTGGAGGATCTTGGGCCTGCGTTTATTAAGCTTGGGCAGTTGGCAAGCACGCGCGCAGACCTGTTGCCGGAGCCGATTATCCGTGAGCTGGTCAAGCTTCAGGATCAGGTGCCGCCATTTTCTGCTGAAACCGCACGTGGCATTTTGGAACAGGAGCTGGACACGTCATTGGAGGATATCATGGCCCGTTTTGACGATGTTCCGCTGGCTGCTGCTTCCATTGGTCAGGTGCATCTGGGGAAGCTGCACAGTGGAGAACTGGTCGCCATTAAAATCCAACGCCCTGGCGTGAACCGCATCATTCGGCGGGATCTGGATATTTTGAGGGAACTGACTGCAATGGCGGTCAAACGCTGGGAATGGGTGGAACGCTATCAGCTTAGCCAGATGATGGAGGAGCTGGGCAGATCGCTCATTCAGGAACTGGATTACAACCATGAAGCCCGCAATACGGAGAAAATCTCGCTCCAGTTCGAGCAGGACTCGCATATCCATATTCCGAAAATATATTGGGACCATACCTCCTCACGTGTATTAACCATGGAGTTTTTGGATGGTACTCATCTGGGCAATCGCGAAGAGCTATTACGTCGTGGATATGATTTGAAGGATCTGGCGCAGCGGCTGGTAAACAGTATGCTGCATCAAATCTTTATTGAAGGTTTTTTTCACGCCGATCCTCATCCGGGAAATTTGCTTGTCCTTAAAAATGGCAGTCTCGCTTATTTGGACTTCGGCATGACCGGGCGGTTGAGTGAAGAGATGAAGAATCATCTGTCCTCGCTTATTATCGCGCTGATGCGCAAAAATACCGATGCCATGGTTCGGGCTATCGAACGGCTGGGGCTAGTTGAGCCAGATACGGATATGAACGCGCTGCGTGCCGATCTGGATAAGATGCGCGAAGATTACTCGGACGTTCCGTTCTCGCAGGTCAGCATCGGGAATGCCCTGAACGACCTGTTCGGCGCAGCACAGCGGCACCGGATCGGCCTGCCTTCAGACGTCTTGCTGCTCGGTAAGTCGCTGCTGACGCTGGAAGGGGTCGTTGAGCATCTCGACCCTGATCTTAGCATTCTTGCTCTGGCGGAGCCTTTTGGCAACAAGCTGTTAAAGGAGCGCTTTAGCGGCCGTCGTATCCGGGGCAAGCTGCTGGGCGGTGCGACCGAGCTAGTCGAGACGCTGATGGAGCTTCCAGGGCAGGCAAGGCATCTGGCTTCGATTATCAGCAAAGGCAAGCTCAAGCTGGAGGTCACCGTGCCGGAGCTGGAAATGCTCCTACGCAGGCTGGATCAAATCAGCAATCGCCTGTCGTTCAGCATTGTACTGCTGGCGTTCTGCATTATTATGGTCGGTCTGATTATCGGTTCATCACTGAATCATCAGGCGAACATGCTGTGGAATGTACCTGCGATTGAGATTGGCTTTGTCGTCGCTCTCTTAATGGTTGCCTTTTTACTGTATTCTATTTTTAAATCGGGAAGATTTTAGATACCCATCGGAAAGGATGAGCCATGGATACTCATGAGATCAACACCATCCCCATTCATAGTTTCCAAATCACCGATGTGCCGTGGCACCGTCTGACGACTCCATATGGCAGGGGGACCGAGCTGCCGCAATTGATGTCGGACGGAAAATATGATGACATTGCTAATCTGATTGAGCATCAGGGCACATTGTGGCAGGTTACGCCGTGGGCTTTGCTTTTCTTATTAAGAAATATACATGCGAGAAAAGTGAATGATATCACGCTAGAGGAATTAGAGTGTTATCATGCAGTTATTGAGGCATTGGATATGCAAAATGCACAAGCTGATTCACAGAAGTCTGTTGAATCCCTGGCCATGCTGTTGGATGAAAAATATCTGTGGCCAGAAGACACCGATCCTGAAGAAGATGAACTGGAGTGGGAAGAGGAAGAAGCGCGAGGCTATGATCCGGTGGCCTTTTGGAGCTATTACGATTATAGCTACCGTTTATTGAAGCGTGCATTACCTGACTTTGAGAGCATGCTCCTGCATAGCTCCGAAGCGGATATCTGTGACTCCCTAATGGAGCTTGTACAGGAATTGCGAAAATTTTAAATATAAGAAAACGAATCAAACGAAGGAAACAGGCGATATTCCAAGGAAACGCCTGTTTTCTTTTTCCAAACAGCCTCTTACCTGACTCGTTTCTGCGAACCCCTTACGTTATAATGATGGACTGAATGTAACGGACGGGTTCGTGTGAGAGAAACGAGCCGAATCATAGGAGAGCCTATGCGATTGGCCGCTGGACGGAGGCCCGGAACGACTACCGGGCTGCGGGTCAACACGCTGTTCTCCGTTAATATAGGAGGCCGGAACGAGACTGTATGAATCTTAGACAACAATGGTTCGGTAATATCCGGGCTGATATACTTGCAGGTATGACCGTGGCGCTGGCGCTGATCCCGGAGGCGATTGCCTTCTCGATCATTGCCGGTGTCAATCCGATGGTCGGATTGTACGCCTCCATTTCGATGGCAATTGTCATTTCTTTTGCAGGCGGACGTCCGGCGATGATCTCGGCAGCAACTGGCGCTGTAGCGGTACTGGTGGTGGGCTTGGTGAAGGATCATGGCGTGGAATATCTGTTTGCGGCTACTATTTTGGCAGGTATTATTCAGGTGCTGCTGGGTGTTTTGAAAATAGGGCGCTTTATGAGCTTTATTTCGCAGCCGGTCATGACCGGGTTTGTGAATGCGCTGGCGATCCTCGTCTTTATGGCGCAGCTCACCCACTTTCACGGAGCCAATTGGATCATGTACGCGATGGTGGCGGGTACGCTGCTCATTGTGTATATTTTGCCGAAGTTTGTGAAAAGCATTCCCGCTCCATTGACGGCAATCATTATCATGACGATCATCACGTATACGTTTGGGTTAAATGTTAAAACCGTAGGCGATATCGGTACGCTGACTAGCTCACTGCCTTCATTCCATATGCCGCAGATTGAGTGGTCGTTGCATACCTTGTGGATATTGCTGCCGTATTCCTTTACGATGGCGCTGGTGGGACTGCTAGAATCACTGCTAACAGCCAGTATTTTGGATGAAATGACCGAAACAAAAAGCAATAAAAACCGGGAGGCCCGTGGGCAAGGGCTTGCCAACTTTGTCAATGGTTTTTTCGGCGGTATGGGTGGCTGTGCCATGATCGGGCAATCCGTTATTAATGTTAGCTCGGGAGGTAGAGGGCGTTTGTCCACCTTCACGGCAGGGGTGTTTCTGGCCTTTCTGCTGTTGGTGCTCGGCGGGGTTGTGAAGGAAGTACCGATGGGCGCACTGGTGGGAGTTATGTTTATGGTGTGTATCGGGACAGTGGACTGGAATTCGCTCCGAAATATCGCCAGGGTTCCCAAAGCGGACACATTTATCATGGTTACAACGGTCGTCATTGTGGTGGCTACGCATGATTTGTCCAAGGGAGTTATCGTGGGTGTGCTGCTGAGTGCCCTGCATTTTGGCTGGAAAATGGCTAAAATCCGCATCAGCGCGACAGAGGACGACGATGAAAAGGTGTACCATGTTAGCGGTCCGATGTTTTTCGCTTCGACGACTCATTTTGTCGATCATTTTGAACCTTCGGATGATCCGAAACGCGTGGTGGTCGATTTCAGCCAATCGCATATTTGGGATCATTCTGCGGTAACCGCCATTGGGAAGGTGCTGCAAAAGTACACGAAATCCGGTAAATTGATTACCCTGCGGGGACTGAACGAGGAAAGCCGTTTGATTGTAGAAAAGCTCGGCGGTTCTGTAGTTACGGAGCCGCTGGTGTGATAAATGGTATAGAATAGGTCAAGGCCTGGAATTTAGACATTCCAGGCTTTTTTATGAGTAAAATATTTGAAATTGTTACAATAATTATTATAAATAACTTAAAAATATCCCTGCCAAAGGCAGAGATATAAAGTGCAGCGGATTATTCTATGGATGAATTAGTGTTACTCTAATTCATCTTCAGGTAAATATTCGAGAACATCGTGCAGGGTTAACGGACGACCAGAAAGACGAATCAGCGTTTCCATCACTGTATTAAACGTTTTGAATTCAATCCTCTTGGATGTATTGTTACACATTTCATAGATCGTATTGGGTCTGATTTTAGCCTCACGAGCAAGAGCGTTTTTAGTAATCCCGATTTCTCGAAGCAATTCTTCAAGTTTGAAAGTAATTCCCATACATACACCTCATTAAAAAATTTAGATACAATAATATTAACTATTGAAGTTTATCCTTAAAAGATATAAAATAACTACAAAGGTTGTACTTGAAAGGCTCATGTATTAGGAACCGAACTCAACAACCTTTCATAGAGGACAATATAAAAGATGTGAAGGGAGTTAATTCTAATGAACAAAAGTAATTTTGAAAAAGTAAGTCTCATTCTTGGTCCCTGCGATCTTCCGCATATGTATGAGCTTTTCGAGGGCTATCTGATCAAGGACCGTTACGTCATGATGATCGACAATAGTGTGCTTACCCTTCGACATGTAAAAAAGGAAAGACATCATTCCCATCTATATGTGGACGGCGATACAGGTGGCATCACTCTTGCAAGGCATGTACAACGTGAAGACATAGATGTGATTACTGAGTTGGTTGAACGATTGCGCAACATGGATGCATTAAGTTTTCTTACAGACGAACTGTTATGGAATACATGTCGGGAAGATATGGACTTTGATTTAGTTCGGAATAAAGGACTATGAAAAAATGGTGAACGTAAATTCGAATTCTAATTTTTGTTCCGACGTTACTTAACTATAATGTAACACACAAGCGTAAAAGGGTGAAACAAACTCTTCCATTACTTAAGGTACATATTTACTCTACAAATAGTCTTTAGGCACAGACTACCAATAAGAGCCTAAATGAATAGAATAGTAATTTACACATGGCTAAAACAGATGTGGTACCTGCACTCCTGATGGAGGTACACAGGAAGGCAGGTTTTTTAAATAGAAAAATAGCGCCAGAAGGGGATCGAACCTATCTGGCGCTTTATTCTTAGAGATATGAAAACAATTTTATTTCTTTTGTGCAAACAGCCACTTAATCATATCCTGATTTTGCAAAGCGGGAACCCATGAGAAGTGTCCTACAGGTTTGATAATTCCAGCTTCGTATTCAGTAAAATGAATGAGATTTCCATTTTCCGCTTGAATGGCAGCTACCATTTCTTGCGAGTTTTTAGGGCTTACCGAGGTGTCGTCTACGGCATGGAAGGCCCAAATAGGTACGTTTTTCAATACTTCCACGTGTTTAGGATCAACAGGTGCATACATGTTAACGGCTTTTTCATAGTTGGTCAAACCGGCAATCGGCACACCTGCGGCGAACAAATCAAGATTTTTCTCCAACAATCTCCACGTTCCCATAGCTCCTTGAGAAATACCAACGATATAGATTCGGTTAGTGTCGATCGGATATTTTAACGCCGTTTCACGTACCAGATCGGCTACAGCGCTGTTGCGCGGCTCATCCGCCCAAATGAATTTATGTTCCAGGTCAATCGGGCTTTGTGGAGCGATTACGAAGGAAGGGTGTTTGGCTTGCTGCTCAGGAGAAGCCCAAGTAACAGCACCAGCATTTGCCAGCAGGTTCACTCCGTTTCCGTCACCACGCTCGCCGTTTCCGTGCAGGAACACAACCAGCGGGTAGGTTTTGCCAGACTCTACTTTAGGCTCAAACGTAAAGTAGTTCAGCTTGAAGCCGTCTTTATTTTCAAAGGTGTTTTTTTGGAAATCGTCCACGATAGGTGTAACTTTATCGGTTGCTTTTACAGTCTGTGCAGTGGCAGGAATGACTGCTTTCTTTTGAGTTGCAATGTCTTTCTTTTGACTAATGTAATAATTCAACGTGTTGATGCGGTTGACGCCACTCGTTGCATCGTAAGTAAGGGTACTTGCATTTTTATCCTGCGTATCCAGTTCGATCACGACATATTTGCCATGAGTACTGCGGTTGGTGATGATTCCAGAATCGTTGGTATATACACCAGTCACGGTTCTGTCTGTGTATACATCATTGAGTACAGATTGAACCTGAAAGCTGGAAGTGGACAAGGATGCCCCGTCAATATTGGTGCTGTATTTCAGTACAACGGCAGAAACGACTTCACCCAAAGGCTGTACCTGAGTAAGCAGGGTAGCCTGTGGTGCGGGTACATCGGATGCTGCGGCAGAGCTGGAGGACGGGAAAACGATCGTGAGCAGAAACACGAAAGATAGTAGAACAAGGGCGAAACGTCTTCTTTGCATGAAATTGATCTCCTTTGGTGTCATTTTTTTTAAGCGCTTACACATGCTTGGGATGGTTGACTGTATAATGCTGCATTGTTATAAAATCAAAAAAAGGCAAACTCCGGGTACACAAATGTACTCGGGTTTTGCCTTTTCAGTAACAATCCCACTTGCAGAATAGCATCTTCATTGGAATTTGACAAGTGAGAGCGCTACAATTTTGTATTTTTTTTGTATTATCTCAACTTTTGCAGCTGTAATAAGAGCTAAAGCTCTAATGTATTGATGGCTAGCCCCGATAGATAACTCCAAAAACCGGGGCTTCTCAAACGTAATGTTGTGGGTTATAATCTCACAAATTTAACACTGTTAATTTAAATAACAATGTTAACAAAGGGGATGGAATCATGAGCAAATATGATGTTATCGTCATCGGCGCAGGTCTGGGTGGCTTGTCCTGTGTAGCTAGACTCTCCGCGCTCGGTTACCGAACGGCTGTTTTTTAGCAACCTCGAATCTGTAAGCTTGATCAGCCTTATTGACAGTGGACGCTTTAAAGGCTTTGAGCTGCTTGAATCCGGACTAAAAGCCGCTATGGATGATGGCAGCATAACTCAAGGGGATGATCGCCTGATCGCCACATCCGTGTGGAGCATGTTGCACGGCTTGACTTCTCTGCTCCTGAATTTTGATTTCCCTACGGAAAAATCGAATGACGAATTAATTTCATTTACTATAGATACCTTTTTCAAGGGGTTAAGCCGCTGCGTCAGCGGCTTAACCCCTTGAAAAAGGTTAACAAAGCCCCAAATCAGAAAGCTGCTCTAGCACTGCTTCAATACGGCGTTTATCTTTTTTGAGCATAACAAGCTGCAAAGAAGCATGAAGCAGGTCTGAGATATTAGCCCAAGCGTCTGTTTCCAGAGTGGGAAGAAGATTTCGGTGGATCATGATATCCAGTGCTTCGGTTGCAATTTTCTGATAAAGCTCACTATCAGATAGCCATTCCAGCAGTTGCTCAGCTGTAGGACTGGATTGAGCGAAAAGCGTTGCCCAGCCATCCACCGGATGATTCACCTTATCCCGCATCCAGTCAATGACCTGTGGTGAATGAAAATGCTGTAACTGCCCGTTAGCGGTGTACCCTTCTAATTTACCATTCCCCGTCGAATGCTGTAGCAGGTAATCGCAAACGTATGCTAATCCTTCATGCTCGGGCAGGCAGCGGGCGGTCAGGTAGGCACGGGTGGATACAAATGTACCTACAGCAATAGAGCCGCTATTTGGAACCGAAGATGAAGTCCACGCTTGCACGTTGCCCGGCTGCCATAAGGAGCGGACCCAGTCGGCAGCCCCGTCGCCAGCGGTTTCTCCTATAAAAACGGCCCATGTAGCGAGTTGTGTAGGGTTATGCTGAATGCGTTGCCCCCAGGCAAGAAAAATATCCTTCGGATCATAGGGCTGAAAAGCCTGTAATATGGCAGGATTGTCTACACCATGCATCGTGGTGTGTCTAATCAAAGCCTCAAGTGAATGGGCATCCTCCAGCTTCACATTGCAGAACGTATCCAGCCAGCGTACCCACATTTGTAGCGGGGGACTTTTTAGCTGAATGCCATGCTCGTCAATCACTGTCGTCCAATTCCATATCCATAGGCCGTGTAGTGTGAGGATGGTGTCTATATAGGCGGCCAGATTGTCCGCAAGCAAGGTGAAACGATCCTGCTCGTGATCATAGCAGAACACCGCTGGCTCGGCAGATGATGTCGCCAAATCGAGCAGTACCGGATCGCCCGCACCGTTGTAGTTGAAAATCAGATACCGATGTTCGTCCGTCGTCGCTGGTGAGTCTGCATTTTCCCCATAAGATGTGAAATAGCTAATATACTCATGATTCCAGCCAAACTCACCCGTGATATCTTCGAGTATGTTCAGTTCGTAATCAGAGATGGAGCTATGTTCACCTGTACGTCCCGATACATCACTTACAATACAGTGTTGGGGGAGCGACCATAACAGGTATAGGCTGCCACATCGTTGTATCAATTCTGACAGGGAGGCGGGTAAAGGTCTCTGTAGTCGTTCCTCCAGCGCAGTTAGCTCACCTGTGGAGATGCCCTCCGTCCACTTGTATTCCACGTCAGGCATTCCGCTTTGTCTCAGACGTTTTGCGATATCCCCCAGCCTATCAAGGGTTTGCTCAAAATATGCCGTCATTTTCATTCGTCCTCCTTTTACTTTAAAGTCCGGCAATACTGCTTCTGCAAGAATGACAGAATCTCATTACGAAGCTCCGTTGCTTTCTGTTCATTGAGTCCAAAAGTAAATGAGAGATATGCTATAATCAGGAAATAAAATAGTTATAAATTAGTCTATCTTAATTACGTTAGAACTACAATTTGTAGGGGATGAAGGAGGAACACATCATAATGGTATCAGGGGTACAAGCATACATAGATCCGATTTTCGAGGCAATTGATAAGGTATACGCTTCTGAGCAAAAACGAATCGCCGAATTCCAGACCAAAAGTGCCCTTCACGAAGGAATTCATGAATACTTGAACGTCATGTGTAATAAGAACGGACTACGGGTAGACATGTATGAGCTATTTGATTGGGACAGTCGTAAACCGGATACGAAGATTCCTAATTTTACGGAGGGTGTTACGCTCCAGCAGGTGCAGGACGAATGGATGCCTGTGATCAGGGAACGGATCGAGACGCTGTTTAAGTCTGAACAATTTAGCTCCATGTTCTTTCGTTATCGGCTGGAATTTCATCTGGAAGTGGTCTTGGAGAAGAAATCCAGCCATTTTACATTTTCACTTCTAAACGAAGATAAACGACAGCATTTGTTAGCCTCTATCCAACAGTTTGTGGAACAGAAGCTCAACCCCTCCAGTAAAGCTGTGCCGAAGGAAAAGGACGATTTTTTCTTTGTGAGGCACTTGCTCGATCCTCATTTGTACCCTATAGATGCCGAACGGGTAGGTGACCTTCTGGATCGAATGGATGCAAAAGTGAAGGTGAGCCGCAATCGTGAGGAAGCATGGAGACATCAGCTTAACGGTGACTTGAAGCGTTGGGCTGAAGATGAATTTTTGGCGAGGTATGCGGATCGTGAAAAAAGCTACGGGTTGGATTATACGCTGAAGCCTGATATTCGTCCTTCAGATATTCCTGCACCAGCCATGGAGATGTTCCTGCTCACCGCCATGCGAGTGGGTTCGACCGATGCCGATGCACGGCAGAAATATTTGGAGATCGCTTCACAGCTAGGCTCGGATCAGGCCGCCCAGTGGCTCAAGAGCGGATCAGGTAGCATTCCAGCGCTATACACAAGCGAGCGTGTCACCTGTAAAGCGAATGATATTTTGCAAACGCTGGAGGTTCATATTCGTTCGGAGGAAGAAGAGAGCTACAGGGAAGCGCTCGTATATGTATGCGATATTTTACAGAAGGGCTTTACCAAGGAATATCGCCTGAAGCTCAAGAGCAAGGTGAAAAATATCCTGCCTGTGCCCAAGCTGGCTAAATCCACGTTGCATCGTTTTTTTGCCAATGCACTGGAATATCCCGCTCTCTACCCGCTACTGGCTGAATATGCAGATATCGTGATGGAAGAGTTCAAGTGGTACAACGATGTGGAGCCAGGAGAAAAATCGGCGATGCCGGGCACCTATGCGGTGATGGGACTGGGCCTGAAAGGAACGGACTATTTTCCATGGGTGATTCGCTATATGAAGCTGGTGGACACGGAGCATCAGTCGGTACAGGACGGCTACGCGGCTGCTTTTGCCGAAGCGCATGGACTGACACCGGACACGATTCCAGTTTGGACGAAGATTCTTCTGGCAGGCAACCAAAGTGCCAAGCCGTTGAAGTCGTCCGGAATCCAAAATGTGGAGCAGGCACAGGTGCTGGTCGAGGAGCTTGAGAAGCTGGACGATTACGACAAAGAGCTGCTCGTTTACCGAATTTGGGGCGGCAAGAAGAAGCTGAAAAGCAGTCTGAAACAGGCTGATCCTGTGGTAAAAGCACTGCTGGCGTCTCTTATTCCATAAAAGCATCGTATTCATGGTAATACTGAAGTCCCTGTGCGATGCGGTGGATGTCCGGCTCGTTGCCGCTGCGGTAGCACTTCAATGACATCGTGCACGGTTGCTATCTCCATCCATGTCTGTGCATGGTGATCGGAAAGGGAAGCAGGAATACTTTCATCGCGGTGATTGGTGACGGTGAGACCTGCATCCTCCAGCTCCCATTGCTTTTCCTCAGGGATGATATAATAGGTTCTATTGACAGTATATACCCATTCATTCATACCCGTTTTGGCTAACGTCTGGGACTAACGCTTCGAGACTATTAAAGGTTTGTATGCTCACGCTCAGAGATTCATCCTTGAAGTGTTTCTGTTCCATCCTCGTCATGCCAGCTCTTCCTGAATGATTTCTGTTTTCAGACCTTTGGCGCTTGTAATCGTAATACTAATCGCATCAAAGCCGTTTCGCTTCGCCTCTTCAAAATCGCATAGCTTGCCGTTGATCAGCTCAAGCTGCCCATCCTCATCCACATCGTCTGAAAATTCATCATCCCAATCCACATTGTAATAAGCGGTCACGCTCACTTCAAACGTATCCTCACCGTCTTCATCTAAATAGGGTAAAAGGGGAGTGCGGTTGTTCTGCTGTTCCTCCGTATATACTTCGCATAGCAGTGCATCGTAACCGTGTCGGGTTCCGTCAAATATCACGATCTGTTCGCCCGTGACCGTATCCTCCGCAATCATGAGCTGAGGTGCAAATTCAGTCACGGCGATCAGCTCGTCCATCCACTCTCCATAATAAAAAATATGAAATTTCGTATGTCCGGCCTGTGAACGGAGCTTTCCTGTCCATTCCTGCTCGATCCATGCGTCTGGGTTCTCGGGTACAGCCCATCCCTCCAAATAAGCAGGTCCCCATCGATGTTGTTGTGTTTCTGTCATAAGTAGCTCCTTCCTTTTTCATCGTTATTTTTCATATCATGGATAGAGTAACGATTTTGTTGTCCTCGTCCACGTCTACTTTTACGGTAATTCCCAGCTTGTCCTTGAACAGTCTACTGATATTGATGTAGTTATCTTTCACAAGACTGCTTGATCCACCAGAGCTGTGAGTCATACCTGTTGTGATAATGGAGCGAACATATGCCTTGTCCAGCCTGGCTTCGGGGTTATAAGTATAGATGACTTGTTCCTGCTGGTTATAATAATGCTGTAACTGACTGTAATCGTTGGCGTTCTTATATTTCTTCTCTTGCCGGACGTAATCGGGATGATCCAGGGTGTAGTGAATTCTTCCGTCCAGAAAAGGATTTTCGTTGGAGGGCTTGAGTTCATATTGTCCATAGGCTAACTGAAACAAGTATTCCAAGCCGGCGCCTTCCGCCTGATAGTAGAGCTGACGGTCGTCGCCTTTTTTGTCTATAGCGGTAAAGCTGCTGATGACAGGCCAGGCATCATACTTTTCACCCTCCAGGTCCACGGCAACCTTGTACTGTACAAGTACCTTTTCATTTTGAAATAACCCGAAGCTGCTCATGATGAAATAGGCGGGAACACATATTACCCCGATGATAAGTATGAATATAAATATTTTGACTCGCATGAGTAGGTTGATTCTCCTTTGGTTGTCGATTATCTTGACAATTCCCGCTTGGCAGACACGCCGAATTCCTCATGTTGCAGCAATTGCTCCCGAGCCCCCTGTATATTCATTTAACTCTGCAATCTCCGCACGGATGCCTCTGCACAGGAAACTGCCTGACAGACCGGTTATTGCATCAATATCAATGACCATGTCCGCTTCTTCATAACGGAAATCAAGCTGTAAAATGATATTTTCCGTTTCCATAGCTGTCAACTCATGTTCCTTTGTCTCTAAAAAAGTAAAGGTCACCGCGTAACGGGGTACATTTTCCGTTGAAGACATAGAAATTGAAGGCTGTTCAGCGGAAGGAGTCAGATCGGGTGATTTGGGTATCAGTACCGTGGGGGGTGATAGTTCAATCGTTAATGTTATCTGGTCCTTTGTGATATCCGCTGCTGTAATTTGGTCATAATGAAAGGGAGGGAAATATCCGAGCTTTTCCACAATTTTATCTGCTCCTTGAATGGAGACTGTCGGTGAGAAAGCCAGTTCAAGCCCGATGGAGCCTGACAGCTGATTCTCGTATTCGGGATTGATCCGTACAAGAGCCTGTTCCGACTCTACCTCCACAATCGTGCCGATAAAATACTGCTTGCCATGAATCAGAACAATATCATGCGGAACGAACGGCAGTGCGCCCCCGGCCTTGTAATGAATGAGATAATCGTTTTCTTTTTTTTCAACGTTTTGAACCTGAATATGCATAAGTTTCAACCTCCTGATGTTTAGTATAATGTATTTTTCAAGATTGTGGTAAAGAAAAACAAGTCCATGACTGAAAAACATAATTCATGTCTGGGTATCCTGTTCGAGCATTTCTTATTTCATAATATCTGACATGGCAACTAAATTCACCTTTTGCATCCGTTCATTAAAATGGTTTGGAAACCCGTTCAACTTCGCGTATACTAGGAAAGTCATATATGGAACGGCCTGAGCCGCATTGCGGCCGTATGTTTGGGTTACATGAACAGAATCAACGATAACGGATAAGCTCCCTTCCTGAAAAGGGTTGAATGAGAACCGATACAAAAATGGGAATTCTGAACTATGGAACGATGGATGTCATATGGCACATGAACCTATTTTACGTGACACATATTGAATACAGATAAGGGAAGTGAATACCACTTGAAGAATTTTGCAGCATTACGCGTTGAGCAGCATTGGGTAGACGCCTTGAAAGAGCAGGGAATTACAGTACCAACACCTGTGCAACAGGAATCCATTCCGCTGTTGATGGAAGGCCAGGATGTTATTGCCGAGGCGCATACGGGAACAGGTAAAACGCTTGCGTTTTTACTGCCGATTTTGCAAAAAATGAATCTGGACAAGCGCCATCCGCAGGCGCTCGTGATTGCTCCAACGCGTGAGCTGGCGCTCCAGATTACACAGGAAGCGAACTTGTTGGCTGCTACGGAGCCAAGCTTGTCGTTGCTGGCTGTTTACGGAGGACAGGATGTAGAGCGTCAGCTTCGCAAGCTGAAGGGTGGCGCACAGTTGATTATCGGTACACCCGGACGATTGCTGGATCACCTGAGACGCGGCACGCTGGATCTGAGCGGTGTTAAAATGCTGGTGCTGGATGAAGCCGACCAAATGCTGCACATGGGCTTTCTGAACGATGTAGAGACGATTCTTCAGGAAGTTCCGTACCGGAGACAGACGATGCTGTTCTCCGCTACAATGCCAGCAGGTATCCGCAAACTGGCTCGTGTATATATGAACGAGCCTGTGGATGTAAAAGTGAAGTCTGCTTCTTCCGTTCCGGTGAGCCAAATCCGTCAGGTCGTTGTACAGACGACGGATCGGGGCAAGCAGCAAGCATTAGTGGATATGCTGAATGCGGATCGTCCGTATTTGGCTGTTATTTTCTGCCGTACGAAGCGCCGCGCTGCTGCGTTAAATGAGCAGTTGCAGGAAATGGGCTTTGTGAGCGGCGAGCTTCACGGGGATTTGTCCCAGAACAAGCGCGAGCAAGTGATGAAGGCGTTCCGTGAAGCGAAGCTTCAATTGCTTGTAGCGACCGATGTAGCCGCACGCGGCCTGGATGTGGAAGGCGTAACGCATGTCTTCAACTATGACATGCCGCAGGATGCCGAAAGCTACATTCACCGCATCGGGCGTACTGGCCGTGCCGGAGGCAAGGGTGTGGCGGTAACGCTCGCCACGCCACGGGATGTTCCAGAGCTTCGGAACATCCAGAAGGTTGCTGGTGTCACATTCACCAGCAGCGAGGGCGGCGGGCAGCGTAGACCTGCTGCTGGTACAACTGAGCGGCAGGATGGAGCACGCCGCTCAGGCAGAAACGACCGCCGTTCCTTCGGCGGCAACGGTTCCGGCGGCGGACGCCGGGGCAGCGGCCGTGAACAGGCGGACCGTCGTGACGGCGCAGGCCATGGCCGTACGGAGCGGGAACAGCCGCGCGAAGGGCGCACAGCCTCCGCAGGCGGCGAACGTCGCTCCAGCAGCAGCGAACGCGGCGGGTATGACCGCAGCAGCGGCGGCTCCGCTCGCGGAGGCCAAGGTCGCTCCGCAGGGCAAAGCAGCGAACGCGGCGGGTATGACCGCAGCAGCGGTGGTTCCACGCGCGGAGGCCAAGGCCGCTCCGCAGGGCAAAGCAGCGAACGCGGCGGGTATGACCGCAGCAGCGGCGGCTCCGCTCGCGGAGGCCAAGGCCGCTCCGCAGGGCAAAGCAGCGAACGCGGCGGGTATGACCGCAGCAGCGGTGGTTCCGCGCGCGGAGGCCAAGGTGGTCGCGGTGGACAGGCCAAAGGCGGCCCACGCGGGGCTCAAGGACAGGGAGGCCGTCGCGGACGGTCCAGATAAAGCAAGAGCGTTCTCATAGAACGCTCAACTATGGTTATGATAATAGCCCCGGAGAGGCTCATCTTCCGGGGCTATTATCATCTCCACCCATGCCGCCAATGCAGCAGCATCATAGGATGGAATAAGCGGCATTACTATTTTGGGCAATCAAAGTAAAGCAGCAGCATAGCTGCCTTAAAAACAACGGATTAACTTGGCGATAACAGTTGTTTTTAAGATAGATACGGAGGTTATACATCATGCAGGAACAGGATATGGGCAAACGCGCTATGGTGTCAGCGTGGATCAGCCTGATCAGTAACATCCTATTAACCGGCATTAAGATCATTACAGGAGTCATGTTCAACAGCAAGGTGCTGGTTGCTGATGGTGTGCATAACGCCGGGGACGTAATCGCCTCGGCAACGGCGCTAGGGGCGATGCGTATATCGAGTCTGCCGCCGGATGAGGATCATCCATATGGTCACGGCAAGGCAGAGGTTATTGGAGCCAGCGTGGTGGCGGTCATTTTGTTCGCAGCCGGCATATTTATCGGCTACCATTCCATTATCGCGTTGTTTGAGCCTATGCCAAAGGAACATATACTGGCATTGGTGGCGGCGATCATCTCCCTGCTCTGGAAGCAATGGCTATATATATATACGATCCGTATCGGAAAGGCAGCCAATAGCCAGGGTCTCATTGCTACGGCCAAAGATCATCTGGCGGACGTGTACGCCTCCGCTGCTGCTGTACTGGGTATCGGTTTGGGCTTGATCGGGGAGCAGTGGAGCATTCATATTTTATCCTACGGTGACCCGATTGCCGGGTTTGTAGTCGCACTGCTGGTTCTGAGATTGGCATGGGAAATGGGCCGTGAATCCATCGATGTACTGATGGAAAAGGCGATTGCAACCGAGGAAATCGAAAGCTATGCCGAAGCAGCCCTAAGTGTAGCCGAGGTTCAGCGAATTGACCGCATCCGTGCCCGCGAGCACGGTCATTACATTATTGTGGATATCCGTGCTTCTGTGGATGCCTCTCTGACGATTCAGCAGGGACATGATATTATCCGGCTAATCAAAGGGGCTGTGATGAAGCAGGAGCCGAGGGTTTACGAGGTGCTTGTGCATCTTAATCCATGGTACGCGGACAGTCCTGACCATGCTAATCTGGCGCCGCAAGAACATAAGAATAACAGCGTGACAGACAAGGAAAACTACCATTAGTCACAGGTCAATCGTGTACGTTGAACAGACGACGCGAATTGACAGATAACTTGCAGGGAGGGTATGCTTTTATAAGCTGAAAGATGTTGAATAAAAGCGAGGTTACCCGAAAATATGCGAAAAATATTAAAATGGTTGGGGATTTCTGTGACTGCGGCAGTTCTTTTGGTGGGCGGATATTATGCTTACTCTATATATCATTTTACAAATCAGATTTCGGTCGCTTCCGGTCAGGATTCGAAATTTAAGCCGCAAGCACAAAGCCAGTCCCCAACGAATGTACAGCCCATAGAAGTGTCTCTTCCCCCGGAGTGGGATGGGAAAGAGAGAGTGAATATTTTGCTGCTGGGCGGCGATTCACGCGGGGAGGATTCAGGACGCTCTGACTCTGTTATGGTTGCTTCTGTTGATCCGGTCACGAAGAAGGCTACGCTCATGTCGATCCTGCGTGATACGTACGTGGATATTCCGGGCCATGGGCAAAGTCGATTGAATGCCGCATTTTCTTACGGTGGGCCTGATCTGACCAGACAAACGGTGAGCGACCTGCTCGGCATACCCATCCAATACTATGTATACACGGATTTTAACGGCTTTATTGCGCTGGTAGATTCTGTGGGTGGTATTGATCTGGATGTCGAAAAAGATATGTACTACACTTCCAAAGCAGACAAGCACCAGTTTGATATTGATTTGAAAAAGGGAATGCAACACATGGACGGTAAAACGGCCTTGCAATATGTGCGTTTTCGTCATGATGCCACTTCCGATTTTACACGTACGGAGCGGCAACGCAAATTTATTACCGAGCTGGGTGGCAAAATTCAGTCGACCTCGTCTCTGATTAAGCTGCCAAGTATTTTAAACAGTATCTCTCCGTATATCGAAACGAATCTGAGCACAACGGAAATGCTGCAACTGGCTTCATTGGGTTTTAATATCGACGCCAAAACCATGGCGAAACAGCAAATTCCACCGAATGAGCTGGTACGAGAGACAACGGTTAAGGGGGCACAGGTGTTGGGTGTGGACCAGAGAAAGCTCAAGAGCTTTATACAAAATATATTTGAGCAAGAAAACAAATCTGTGACTACAACGACGGATTCCGCTGCAACCAAGACAAACGATACTCCATAACATTCCAAAGCAAGCAAAGTCTGTATGCTTTCGTACAACTTTGTTTGCTTTTGTGTTATTTGGGTATAACCTTGTATATATTAATCTAAAAATATATCCTAACCATATGTAAGATCATTACACTCATTTGCTTAAAGAGAAGGGGAATGTCATGTGGAAACAACTCCGGCATGGAAAGACCGATTCAAAAAGTTTTTTCTGAACAACAAGTTTGTGTTATTCCTGCTGGTACTGCTGCTGATCGGCTTAAATGCATTGGTGCTCACCAAAATTTCGTACATATTTCTCCCTATCATTGTGCTGCTGAAAACGATCATTCTCCCTGTCATTTTGTCCGGTGTTTTGTACTATCTGTTCAATCCGCTGGTTGATGTACTGGAGCGCAACAAGGTTAAACGGATATACTCCATTATTGTGCTTTATTTGCTCATCATAGGGGTTATTACCATCGTGATTACATCGGTAGTGCCTGTGATCAACGATCAGATTCAGGGGTTGATTCAAAATGTGCCTGCATATAGCGAGCAAGTACAAAAACAGTTTGAGAAATTAATTGGCAGTGACTTTGTGAACCAGTTCCAAAACACGATTCAATTCAATCCGTCGGAGCTGGCCTCCAAGGCTTCTGAAAAGTTATCTGCCTTCATTAATAATGCCTGGGCAAGCTTGGGAAGCTTTTTGGGTGTAGTCACAGAAACGGTGATTGCGATCGCTACGGTTCCATTTATTCTGTTCTACCTGCTGAAGGATGGACGCAAGCTGCCACAGTCGGTCCTGAAGATGTTCCCCCCTATGTTTCGTAAAGAGACTGATCGCATTATGACCGAAATGAATCATCAGGTCAGCTCGTATATCCGGGGGCAGATTATTGTCAGCTTCTGTATCGGGGTGCTGTTGTATATCGGCTACTTGATCATCGGGCTGGACTATTCTCTGACGCTTGCCGTCATTGCGTCCTTTACGAGCGTTGTTCCTTATTTGGGACCTGTGATTGCCATTACGCCTGCATTAATTGTAGCTTTGGTAACATCTCCGGTTATGCTGCTCAAAATGGTCATCGTATGGACAGTCGTACAGCTCATTGAGGGTAAATTTATTTCTCCGCAAATTATGGGCAAGTCTCTCCGGGTGCATCCGATCACGATTATCTTTGTCATTCTGACGGCGGGCAATCTGTTTGGAGTGGTAGGGATTATACTGGCGGTGCCGGGCTATGCTGTATTGAAGGTTATCGTCACCCATCTCTTTAGCTTCTTTAAAAAGCGTTCACATCTTTATGAAGCGGATAAAGTGACGTCGAGCCTCAACGAAAAATAAACATTTCCAATTCAGGTGTAAAATCAATTTTCCAGTATAAATCAAATGGACCCCTCTTGGGAAACTGTGGCTTCGCGTGCTATAATTAATGCCTATTCTTATTCCCAAATAGAAAGGTCAGACTTTATATGATAAAACTCAGCATTCTTGACCAATCTCCGGTATCGGAAGGCACGACGCATGCGCAAGCATTACAAAAGACCGCTGAGCTTGCTATAGAGGCGGAGCGCTTGGGTTATCATCGCTTTTGGGTATCAGAGCATCATGCTTCCTCTAATCTTGCTGGTTCCAGCCCGGAGGTATTGATTTCGCATCTGGCCGCTCGAACCTCCACCCTTCGAGTGGGATCAGGGGGTGTGATGCTGCCGCATTACAGCGCTTATAAAGTAGCGGAAAACTTCCGTGTGCTGGAGGGCTTGTACCCGGGGCGCATGGATTTGGGCCTGGGACGTGCCCCGGGAGGCATGCCAATCGCTACCAGAGCCTTGCAGGAGGGCAAAATGAGAGGTGGCGTCGATCTGTACCCTGAGCAACTGGATGACTTGCTAGCCTATTTGCATGACAGTACAGGCAGTGAGCATCGCTTCGGCTCATTACAGGCCATGCCGCTCGTAGAAACCGTGCCGGAAATGTGGCTGCTCGGCTCCAGTGGCGACAGTGCAGGGCTTGCAGCCGAACGCGGCGTGGGCTTCGCATTTGCGCAGTTCATCAACGGCGAAGGCGGCACAGGAGCGATGAAAGAGTATCAGGAGCATTTTAAGCCTTCGCAGCACAGTGATCAGCCGCGTTCGCTTGTCGCTGTATTTGCTATCTGTGCGGATACCGAAGAGGAAGCCAACCGATTGGCTTCCAGTGTGGACCTGTCCCTGGTGTTGCTGGAGCAGGGAATGCGCTCCGCTGGTACACCTACCGTAGAAAAGGCATTGGCCTATCCGTATACGCCATATGACCGGATGCGCATCCGCGAGAATCGCAAGCGTATGGTGGTCGGCTCACCCGAGCAGGTGAAGCACCAAATTGAGCAATTGAGTGAGACTTATCATACACAGGAAATCATGGTCGCAAGCATTATTCACGATTTTGACGCCAAGTTGAAATCCATACGTCTTATGGCTGAAGCATTTGGGCTGCGTTCTGCACAGTCTTGATGTTGTCTGCCGAATATTAGAAGATCACAGCTTTGAGGAGCTGTGGTCTTTTTTTGTGAAATTTCAGGGGCATTTTCGGAGAAATGATTCGTATGTGAAAGTGAAATGCGCCAATCAATACTTGATAATGATTATCAATATCTTTATTATATAAAGATAGAATGAAGTTTTGATGAATATCGTGCGTTAAGCCCGTGACTATATATTAGATAAGGGAAAGGAATGATTCCGAATGTTTCGTCTGAAAACGGCTAATCTGGATATTGCTTATGAAGATCGGTTGATTGTGGAGGATCTGAACGTTGAAATACCGCAAGGGAAAATCACAGCATTGGTGGGCGCAAATGGCTCCGGCAAGTCCACCATTCTGAAGACGATGGCTCGCATCATGAATCCTAAAGGCGGCAGCGTTTTGCTCGACGGTAAATCCATTCATAAGCAATCCACCCGGGAGGTAGCGAAGCAGTTGGCTATTTTGCCGCAAAATCCGACTGCACCGGAAGGATTGACTGTGACGGAACTGGTATCTTACGGACGTTTCCCCTATCAAAAAGGCTTTGGCTCTATGAAAGCAGATGATCGTAAAATGGTAGAGTGGGCCATTCAGGTGACAGGAATGAGCGAGTTCCACGATCGCCCGATCGACCAGCTTTCTGGCGGGCAGCGCCAGCGTGCATGGATTGCCATGGCGCTTGCGCAGGATACGGATATTTTGTTTCTGGATGAACCGACTACCTTTTTGGATATGGCGCATCAATTGGAAGTGTTGCATTTGTTAGAGTATTTGAACACTTCGGCTGAACGTACCATTGTCATGGTCGTGCATGATTTGAACCATGCAGCCCGGTACGCCCAGCATATGATCGCGATCAAAAAAGGGAAGGCCGAGGCTGTAGGAACGCCGACCGAGGTCATGTCCCCTGACGTGCTGCGCGAGGTGTTCGGTATTGAAGCAGATATCGTAACAGATCCTCGTACAGGTGTACCGCTGTGTCTTCCATATGCTTTGGCCGGACAACCATCGGTAAGCCAAGCCGTAAAGGGATTGAAACTGGAAGGGAATCCACTAGTAGGCTCCGTTTCCGAGCGGCGTGAAGCCAGACCACAGGTAGCGGCAAGAGGATAAAGGAGACCTAATGAAACCACTGGATTATGATCAGCTTGAGCAATTGGCGCGAATAGTGACAGACACACCTGAAGATGCAGTATACTCCGGACCCGTGGCAGAATGGCTTGAACTGGATAAGCTTGGCTCTGTGATGGAGTATTATGGTGAGTTGCTGCGTGCGGAAGACAGCTTGACCACAGCCGTTTATTTTGTAAACCAGTTGCGAGGTCTTGTGTTTGCTCAGCATTTTATGGTGTCTTTGTGTGAACGCCGTCTCGATCTGTCCGTTTCCAATCTCAGATTTCATATTTGTTATCAAGGGAAATATCCCGCCATCAGCTTTCAGGTCATCGACCAAACAGAGCTGGACAACATCCGACAAGACGAGCATCATTCATCCGGTCAAGCGCAGCAGGTGTTGCGTGACTTTTACAGCTTGCAGATCAGACCGATACTGGAGGCGATGGCTTCGGTAGGAGGTGCATCTGTTGGACAGATGTGGGGACAGTTCCCGCTGACTTTGCTGTATTTTAAGGACAGAGTACAGCCATCGCTAGCCGATCCACAGGATGTGGAGCATTTTGAACAAGATTATGATTATGTGACACGGGAGTTGGAGGGAGAGGTATTCGGGCGAAAAAGAAACCCGTTTACGGTTCGTCTCGCTGAGCTGGATAACCCTTACCGTCCCGGTGAGAAGGCATATATGAAACCGTCCTGCTGTCAATATTACAAGACAGGTGGAGGACAGCGGTATTGTTTTGCGTGTCCAAGGATGTCCGCTTCAGAACGTGAAGAACGCAGACTCGAAGTGGTGGCGTCTCGCTAGTATCGAGTGATATTGGCATGTCCGTCTCGTTTTGGGTAAAATAGGTGATGAAACTTAAACCAAGCGAAACAAAGGAGGGTGCTATATGTCTGTCTATTCACATCATGCCGTAACACCAGCGAATCAGGAGGTTCTTCTGGATACCTACACCGGTAAGGTGCTGGTCATCGCGAATACCGCAAGCAAATGCGGACTTACCCCGCAATATGGGGATTTGCAAAAGCTATATGATGAATATAAGGATCGGGGACTGGTTGTATTAGGCTTCCCTTGTAACCAATTTGGCGGTCAAGAGCCGGGCAGCAGCGAGGAAGCGGCTGAATTTTGCCAACTGAATTACGGGGTTAATTTCCCAGTATTCGCTAAAGTGGACGTTAACGGTCCGGATACAGCACCTCTGTTTGAATATTTGAAAAAGCAGCAGCCTGGAGAACAGGAAAACGGCACGATTCAATGGAATTTCACGAAATTCATTGTGGATCGTGAAGGGGTGCCTGTGGGGCGATTTGAACCCAAGGAATCACCAGAGGCGATGAAAGCGGCTATCGAGCAACTCCTGTAATAGCTTCCAGCTTGGTCAGAAATATACGTATAGATAAGGTCGAATCTCCGTTGTTTTTCCGGGGTTCGGCCTTTTTTGTTGTCTGCATTTCACATTCGGTTGATCGTTGCAGTAGCATTTGGAAGCCTGATAAAAGGCATAATCAAGCCCCGTACGGGAAAAACTGAATGAAGCAAAGAGTCGTTTCAGCAAACGGCTGACTTTGTATCTTCCTGACTTTAAAAATGTGGACAAATTGTGAATATCATAGAAAGCTATTGCAATGTGAAAAATGTCACATTATAATAAGTGCATGAAGTGAAATAAATCACAATCAACAAAGTAGTTACGTGAAACAATTCACAATTATACATTTTATGCCCACACCAAGGAGGAATTCAACATGAAAGTAGCAGTTATCGGATGTACACACGCAGGTACGGCAGCCATCGTCAACACAGCCAAATGCTATCCAGATGCAGAAATTACCGTTTATGAGCGTAATGACAATATTTCGTTTTTATCCTGTGGTATTGCACTGTACGTAGGTGGTGTCGTCAAAGATCCGCACGGTTTATTTTATTCTTCTCCGAATGAACTGGCTGAGCTGGGTGTCGTGACCAAGATGCTTCATGAGGTAACGAATGTCGATACAGCAGGCAAAACGCTGCAAGCACGCAATCTCCAAACAGGAGAGGAATTCACGGACACCTTTGATAAATTGATTGTAACTACAGGCTCGTGGCCTATTATTCCGAAGCTTGAAGGTATTGAGCTTGATCATATTCTGCTCTGCAAAAACTATAATCATTCCAATGACATCATTGAGAAAGCCAAGCATGTACAGAACATTACAGTTGTCGGAGCCGGATATATCGGTGTTGAGCTGGTGGAAGCTTTTCAAATGAACGGTAAGAACGTTACGCTGATTGACAGCGCGGATCGTATTTTGAATAAATATTTGGACCCGGAATATACAGACCGAATTGAAGGTTCCTTGAAGCAACATGGCATCAAGCTGGTGCTGGGAGAAACAGTGAGCCGTTTTGAAGGAAGTAACGGTAAGGTGAATAAAGTGGTTACATCCAAAGGAGAATATGAAACAGAGCTTGTTATTCTCTGTATCGGCTTCCGTCCTCAAACGGATCTGCTTAAAGGTCAGGTAGACATGCTGCCCAACGGCGCGATCATTGTGGACAATTATATGCAAAGCAGCTGCCCGGACGTATTTGCCGCAGGCGATAGCTGTGCAATCCGCTACAACCCGACAGGCAAAACAGCTTATATTCCATTGGCAACCAACGCTGTTCGTATGGGTACCCTGGTGGCACGCAATTTGGTTCAACCGACCATTGCCTATATGGGAACACAGGGAACTTCGGGTATTAAAATTTATGAAGATAATATTGCAGGAACAGGTTTGACGGAAGCGGCAGCAGCAGACGAAGGTATGGCTGTAGAGGCTGTAACCATTGAGGACAGCTACCGTCCTGAATTTATGCCAACGTCGGAAAAGGTGCTGCTGAAGGTTGTATATGAGCAGGAAACACGGAGAATTGTCGGGGCACAAATGATGTCGAAGGTAGATTTGACCCAATCGATTAATACCCTGTCGGTGGCGATCCAAAATCATATGACCATTGATCAACTGGCCTTTGTGGATTTCTTCTTCCAGCCGCATTATAACAAGCCTTGGAATTTCTTGAATGCAGCGGGTTTGCAAGCATTGCCGCCAATAACTGAACGGAAGCCAATTACCGTATAATTCATTTTGTCTGTGACATTGTTCATAAGTTTGTCAACAATCTGAGACGTATGCACGAATCCTTATAGTACAATATATAGTAGCATAAGGATTAGGGGGTAAGTAGCTTATGGATTTGTTTTATATCCTTTTTCTTGTAGTCGTGGCGCTGGGAGGCCTCGGCGGAGTTATTTGGTTCTTGAGAGCAGTTGAAAAGGAAGAATACAACTAAATGTAAAGCGCATAGTAGGCGCAGTAGACGTAATAATACATGAAAAACAGCCCTTTATCCAAGGGCTGTTTTTTTTAATATTCATTAAAGTGATTTTTTTCACAAACAAAATCACTGATTTTAAATAAAATATGAGAGAGAACATTCGAGTGAAAAGATGTTAAAGGAGCGGAATATATGGCAAGTTATAAACCGGTGCAGATTGCTGAAAAGACGGTGGAAACAGGAGTGGCCAAAGCGAACAATCCATGGACTGTGGCGGTGGTATTGGGATTTTTGGCAGGTGCATTCATTGCGCTTGGTTTTTTGCTGGATATACGTGTTATCGCAAGCGCACCCAAAGAATGGGGAAGTATCGCTACCTTTATTGGAGCAGCCGTGTTCCCTGTAGGTCTGGTATTGGTATTGATCGGAGGCGGAGAATTGCTGACTGGTAATATGATGGCTGTCCCTTTGGCGAGATGGGCAGGACGGATCAAGACCGGGGCGATGTTCCGTAATTTGGCGATTATTACGCTTAGTAATTTTGCAGGCGCGTTGTTTGTTGCCTTTTTCTTTGGTCATGTGCTGGGTTTAACCGAGACAGGACCTTATTTGGACAAAGTGGTTGATATGGCGGGACACAAGCTGCATGAGAGTTTTTTGCAATCGTTTATATCCGGTATTGGATGTAACTGGCTGGTAGCGCTGGCTGTATGGCTGGCGTATAGCACGGATTCGATCGGTGGCAAAATTATGGGGATCTGGTTCCCAACAATGGCCTTTGTAGCTATCGGATTCCAGCACGTTGTAGCCAATATGTTTCTGATTCCGGCGGCTATTTTCGCAGGTCATTTTTCATGGGCAGATTATGTCATGAACTTCATTCCGGTTTGGCTGGGGAATTTGGTGGGAGGAAGCATGTTCGTAGCTGGAGCTTACTGGTTGGCATATTTGAAAAAGCCCCATTCCGCTGTACATTCTGTGAATGATTCATCTCAGGCACCTTCGTCTACTGCAACAACTCCGTTGAGTGACCATGCTTGATTAAGCAGCGCTTTGAAAAAATGGGAACAAAGCAAATCCGCCATGGCAGGTCCGGGGGAACGAAACCTGTCATGGCGGATTTTTTTGGGAGTGGTCCATGATTTGGCATGGAGGATGAGTGTGCTCTCGTCCATAATGCCTTGATCTCTTTTACCCTTGGTATGCAATACTGAAACAGGTATGATCAAAAAAAATATAGAATATTAGAAATCCGTTTTGCTGTGAGCAGCAAGCGGATTTTTTGAGCTTTGTGGACGGATTTGGGTTGGCAAAATCCTTCTCTTGCCATAGGACATAGCTGTATATATGATAAGAACAGTGTAATTTTTGGAAACGGTAACGGAAAGGAGCATCAACACCATGGATCATCGCAACAGCGCGCCTCCTGAGGCTGTGCTTCAGCAAGACTTGCAAAGGGGGCAGCGAACGACGGAGCGTACGGACGGTGTTTTTCCGGCTGTATGTCCGCTGGATTGCCCGGATACGTGCGGGCTCCTGCTTCACAAGGAAGATGGAAAGATCGTCAAGGTGACCGGTAATCCGGATCATCCTATTACGAAAGGAGCCATTTGCAACAAAGTTCGCAATATGACGGAGCGAGTGTATGATCCTGAGCGGCTGCTCTATCCGTTGAAGCGTGTAGGTCCCAAGGGGCAAGGGAAGTTCGAACGAATTAGCTGGGAGGAGGCAGTGGATACCATTACAGGCCGCTTCAAGGAACTGATTCGCACGGACGGACCGGAATCTATTCTCCCCTATAGCTTTTACGGCAATATGGGCGTGTTGAGTGTGGACGGGATGGATCGCCGTTTTTTCAATGCGCTGGGTTCAAGCCAACTGGACCAGACGATTTGCAGTGTGGCTGGGAATGAAGGCTGGGCATCCGTCATGGGTTTTAAGGGTGGCACCAGTCCGGAGGATACAGAGGATGCTGACCTCATTATTGTATGGGGTGGAAATGTCATTAGCACCAATATGCATCAAGTGGTATTGGCTGAGAAGGCACGTAAAAAAGGTGCCAAGGTGATCGTCATTGATGTCCACCGCAATCGGACAGCGCAATGGGCGGATTGGTTCATTCCGCTCTACCCGGGGACGGATACCGCGCTTGCGCTGGGTGTTATGCATGTACTGTTCGAGCAAGGGCTGACGGACGATGAATTTTTGCGTCGATATACGGTCGGTCATGAGGAACTGCGCGAGCATGTGAAGGCATATACTCCACAGCGGGTCTCACGCATTACAGGCGTGCCGGAAGCAGATATTATCCGTCTGGCGGAGATGTACGGGCAGGCGCGAGCGGCGTATATCAACATTGGCAACGGACTTCAGCATCACGATAATGGAGGTATGAATGTACGCGCGGTTACATGCTTGCCTGCGCTCACCGGGCAATGGCTGAAGCACGGCGGGGGAGCATCACGTTCCAATGGGGCTTACGGCAAATTCAACAGTGCCAACCTGGCGCGTCCTGATCTGCGTAAGAACCCGGATGCCCGGGTGATCAACATGAACCAAATCGGCGAAGCGCTGCTACAGAAGGACGAGCCGATCAAGGCGCTGTTCGTGTATTGCAGCAATCCGGTTGTCGTAGCACCTGATGCTGATCGGGTGACGCAGGGATTTGAACGGGAGGATTTGTTCACGGTCGTTCACGACCTGTTCCTCACCGATACGGCCCGCTATGCGGATATTGTCCTGCCTGCGGCGTCTTCTTTTGAAGGCACAGACCTGTATAAATCGTATTGGCATCATTATATCCAGATGCAGGAGCCGGTCATTGCTCCACTCGGGGAAAGCAAAAGCAACTATGAGCTGTTTAGCCTGCTCGGACAGGCTATGGGCTTTGATGAGGCTGCTTTCATGGAAAGTGAAGAGGACATGATCGCGGGTGCACTTGATAACCCGACGAATCCTTATCTCAACGGTGTGACCTTGGAAGCCTTAAAAAAGTCACCTTTTGTCAAACTGGACATGACGCCAAAGGCTACCTATCTGGATCGTCTGACTACGCCTTCGGGCAAGATTGAGCTGTATTCGGAAAAGATGAAGCAGGCGGGTTTGCCCGCGATGCCTTCGTATGTGCCGCTGATCGAAGGATATGACGGAGAGCATCGACCGCAAGCGGACGAGCGGTTCCCGCTGATGTTTATCTCGCCACCGAATCATAATTTTCTAAATTCTACGTTCGCGAATTTGCCCAAGCATCAGCGGCTGGAACAGGAACCTTTGCTGCAAATTCACCCGGAGGATGCTCAGGCAAGATACATCGCGGACGGTGATCCGGTTACGGTATGGAACGACCGGGGAACGTATGAGCTGGAAGCCAAGGTCACGGATCTGATGCTGCCTGGTACGGTGATTAGCCAAGGGTTATGGTGGGAAGGTAAAGGACGCAGACAGCGTGCCAATGTACTAACCTCTGACCGACTGTCGGATATGGGGCGGGGGGCTACTTTCTTTTCAACGGTGGTGAATGTGAAGCGTCAATGAGATAATGTCTTGTTATGGTGTCAGATGCTAAAGGAGAAACAAAATATATGAAATGGTTGGATTCTTATCCGAAAGAAGTGAAAGTGTTTCTTGTCGCCAGCCTGATTAATTCCGCCGGAAGCTCTCTCATGTGGCCGTTGGTTAGCATGTATGTGTTTGACGAGCTGCACCGCAGTATGGGAGATGCGGGGATTGCGATTTTGGTGCAGTCCCTGGGCGGGATTTTTGGTCAGGTGCTGGGAGGAGCCCTTTATCACCGCATTGGGGCCAAAAAACTGATTGTCGGCTCGCTGGCAATGAACGCGCTGGGACTTCTCACGCTTCCTTTTACCAGCGGTCACTGGGTTGCGTTTGTTATTATGATGGGCTTTATCGGCTTTTTTAATGTCGTATCTGTGCCCGCAATTCAGGCATTTGTAGGTTTCCGCTTTGCTGACCGTCGTGGAGAGCTGTTTAACATTATCTATGTTGCCAATAATATAGGGGTGGCGTTGGGTACGGGACTGAGCGGCGTTCTGGCCGATCTCTCCTATCAGTTCAGCTTTGTCATGAACGGGATTACCTCTGCGGTATTTGCCGGGTTTTTCTGGTCCTATCTGAGCAGGGTCGACCGGGAAGAGGGAGAAGTTCATCTCAGCAAGTCTGTGAAGAAAAGAACAGAGGAAATACCAGCGCGGCTGCTTTTCCGTGATACCAGGCTGTATCTCTTCGTCGGGTTAGGCTCCCTCTTTTTATGGTTCGGTAATTCGATCTGGAATACGGGCGTATCTCCATATATTATTGAGCAGGGCTTGCCTAAAACGATGTACGGGCTACTATGGACACTGAACGGTGTGCTTATTTTTGCTGCACAGCCGATTATTTTCTGGCTCAAGCGTCTTTATGCCCGGCATGCTTCGGTTCAAATGACGTGGGCCGGAGGATTTTATTTGGTTGCCTATATCGTCATGCTAGGCACACAGAACTATACGGGGATGATATTCGCCATGGTTTTGGCAACCCTGGGAGAGATGCTGATCGCACCAGCGGTTCCGGCATTTTTGTCGGACCACGGGGGTCGGGGAGCACCCTTTTACATCGGGTTAGTCGGGGGGATTGGCGCTGCCGGACGGGTGATGGGGCCTTATATCATGGGGAGGCTATATGATGGCGGAGGTCTGCCACCCACACTTTGGCTGGCATCGGGCGTGGCGGTTTTGTCCATCCTGTTTTTCATTCTGCATAGCAGATTGAACCGTTCCCGCCGTGAAGAGGCTGCTTTTGAGACTACTATGTCCAAGGCAGACGTTTCCAGTTCTTAAGTCCTAATAAAGACTGTGACAAGCTCGTGATTATGGTACAATAAATGACGAATGGTTGTTGCCTATACTTCAGGAAAGCCTTCACAGGAAGGATTGAAAGAATTTGCTTACAAGTCAACCCCTGACGATACGTCATTCGGAGATGAAGGATGCTCCTGATCTGATTGCGCTGGATGAATTGGTATGGAATGAACGAACGGCCCCCGCCTCGCTGTCATGGAAGTCGCGTGGGGAGTTTTTGCGCAATACGCCTCCGGGCTCTCAACTGGTCGCTATCGAACAGGGAGTACTATGCGGTTATATCGGATTTCGTTCTCCAACGCTATTGGCTAGTAATTGCCATGTGTTGGAAATAAATATAGCCGTGCATCCAGCCTATCACCGCAAAGGTATTGGGATGGCGCTTATGAATGCCATGAAGGATATCGCAGCCGCTGAGGGCATTCGCAAGTTAAGCTTGCGGGTACTCTCGTGCAACACGGAGGCCCTAATGTTTTATGAAAAATGCGGATTCTCGATCGAAGGACGCTTGCATGAGGAGTTTTACATAGCAGGCCAATTCGTGGACGATGTGTTAATGGCCTATTTCTTAAAATAGACATGGATTCTATAGCGCAATCAGCTTCTTATAGTCTCCTATAAGCCGTTCATAAGGAATAGCGCCGCAGACCCTAAACGGGTTGCGGCGCTATTCCTTATGATGCAAGATTACCGAAGCTGTTTCCACTCGCTCTGGAGCATGCCGTACACAGCATGGTTCATATAGCCGTCGGGCAGCAGCTCCACTTCGCGGATAATACCTTCGAGCACGAAGCCCAGACGTTCCGGGATCCCCCGGCTACGACGGTTGGTGGTGGCGCAACGGATTTCGATCCGGTGCAGGTCCAGCTCTATCAGTGCATACTCGATGAATACGCGGCATGCGCTGGTCATAAGACCTTGTCCTTCGTAACCGTGTCCAAGCCAGTATCCAATGCTGACCGAACGATGAGTCCAATTGATTTCATGGTAGCTGATGATGCCAGCCAGCTCGTTGTCCAACCAGATTCCAGCGGTCACACTCCCGTTCTCTGCGGCTTGCTTCAAGGCGCTCTGCACGAACTGCTCTGTGTGGCTGATTTCCGTGGTGGAATCCACCCATGGAAGCCACTGACGCAGGCGGTCACGGGACATTTCGATCAGCTCAAACAGAGGCTGCACATGCTCCTTGGTGAGCGGACGAAGGACTGTGCGTTCGTCCAACGCGTATGTAAACATGATTGATCCCCTCTTTCACTCGGAAAATCGCTAAACCAGCCAGTCTAGCATTTAATCCCATGCTACCTTATTCTGAGAGAGTCGTCAAAACGGAGAGGAAGCTGCAAACTCAATAGGTCCCACCCGGAACCGTCCATGCTCATATACATACTTCAGCTCCAAATCCCCTACAAATTCGGTTGGGGATACGCTGCCGGATACGGTGGCGCGCAGAGGACGTTGTTCGGCATCATACATGACGACAGAGCTGAAATCGAGGTGGTCTGTAAAATGGGCTGGATCATCGTAAAACGCCGATGCTTTGGGATCGATCGTGTGTGTGATGCCATCAATCGTAACTGCAATATGCACCTGCCGGTTATGGTCACGCAGCTCCACACTGCTATGGACACGCTGAGATACGGCGTCTGCCGCCGATTCAACCGCATACTCTTCCATGGTCTGTGCGTTGACGATATGAAGCTCCTGCAATTCGACACCCGTGCCTGAAGCGCGGGTCAGGATGACTACAGCTTCGTGAACGCCATCGCCGTTTACATCCGTATAGTACAACTGTGGTGCGGTGGCGACATCTGCTGAGCCTGACCATGCGAATGTACGACGCTGCTGGCCGATTTCCAGCGTGGCTATGTGAAATAGCCCTTGGGACGGCTCCTCAACATACAATTTTACGGATGAGTCTTCAGGAGCGACGGCTAACGGACGAGATTGTATGGGTTCAGGTGCCGGAGCCGGTGAAGGATGACCGGAAATTATACCGGAAGAGGACAAAAGCATAGACAGCAGGATCACGATGAGTAGCTTAAACACGGGTGGGTTCTCCTTTTCCGGGTAAAATAAAAGATATATACACTATAACGAATTTATTTGTCAGAAATGTTAACTCTTTTTCATAACTTGTTACTTTTTGGGCTGAAGAGGGCATAAGGTTTTTCGTTTTATTGAGTTATGCGGTGTGAAAGGGTATATTTAAGGGAACCAATTTTGTACAGATTACACGGAAGAAAGGTTGATTAGCGTGGAGAAGCCGATCACTCCCCCCAATTTTATTAAGAATGTCATTGAAGAGGATTTACGTACGGGTAAGGTAAAGGAAGTTGTTACACGCTTTCCACCGGAGCCGAACGGATATTTGCACATTGGACATGCCAAAGCCATCTGGATCAATTTCTCGCTGGGAGATGAATTTGGAGGACGCACGAACCTGCGTTTTGACGATACGAATCCGGCGAAGGAAGACACGGAATACGTAAACTCCATTCAGGAGGACGTGAAGTGGCTCGGTTATGAATGGGAGGAAAAACATTTTGCCTCCAACTATTTTGACGAAATGTACAAGCGCGCCGTTCTGCTGATCCAAAAGGGGAAAGCCTACGTGGACGATCAAAGCGCGGATCAAATCCGCGAAACTCGTGGCACACTGACCGAACCGGGGCAAAACAGTCCTTACCGTGAACGTAGCGTGGAGGAAAATTTCAAGCTGTTCGAAGAAATGCGTGCAGGGAAATACCAAAACGGTGAAAAGGTGCTGCGTGCCAAAATTGATATGGCTTCGGGAAACATTAATTTACGTGATCCGGTGATTTACCGTATTTCGCATACCGAGCATCACAACACGGGTGACAAATGGTGCATTTACCCGATGTATTCGTACGCCCATCCGCTGGAGGATGCCATCGAGGGTGTAACGCACTCACTCTGTTCGCTGGAGTTTGAGGATCAGCGTCCGCTGTACGATTGGGTTGTAGCCGAATGTGAGATGGAAAAGGTACCGCACCAATACGAATTTGGACGGCTGAACCTGGCTCAAACTGTAACCAGCAAGCGTAAGCTCAAGCTTCTGGTAGATGAGAAGCATGTAGACGGCTGGGATGATCCGCGTATGCCAACGATTTCCGGTTTGCGCCGTCGTGGCTATACGCCAGAAGCGATCCGCAGCTTTGTATATGAGACAGGCATTTCCAAAGCCTACGGCGTGATCGACCTGCAAGTGCTGGAGCATTTTGCACGTGAGGACTTGAAGCTACAGGCACCTCGTACGATGGCGGTCATTGATCCGTTGAAGGTGATCATTACGAACTATCCTGAAGGTCAGGTTGAAATGCTGGAAGCGGAAAACAACACGGAAAATCCGGAGCTGGGCACACGTCAAATTCCGTTTTCGCGTGAGATTTATATCGAGCGTGAGGATTTCATGGAGAATCCGCCGAGCAAATACTTCCGCCTGTTCCCTAACAATGAAGTACGCCTCAAGCATGCTTATTTCATCAAATGTAACGATGTCATTAAGGATGCGGATGGTCATGTAACGGAAATCCATTGTACCTACGATATAGAAACCAAGAGCGGGTCCGGCTTTACCGGACGTAAAGTCAAAGGCACCATCCATTGGGTGGAGGCTACTCAGGCCGTTCCTGCTGAATTCCGCCTGTATGAGCCTTTGATTAACGCAGAAGACCCGGAAGCGATTGAAGAGGATGGAACAGAAAAAACCTTCCTCGACCAATTGAATCCAAACTCTCTGGAAATTGCTCACGGCTTTGTCGAGCCGAATATGAAGGAAGCACAATCGCAGGACAAGTTCCAATTTTTCCGTCATGGTTATTTTAGTGTCGATCCAAAGCTTTCCAAGCCGGGTGAGCCTGTATTTAACCGTGTGGTGTCACTGAAAAGCTCTTTCCAATTGCCCAAGCAATAGTTATTGGACAGCGTGGGACGAATGGTGGCCTCGAGTGACCAAGTCAAAAAGGAGTCTGCCATCGGCAGACTCCTTTACTTTACGCTCACGGGCTTCATATATAGTGATAGTTGGCGATACTAGACATCCCTGTTTGTAAGGGGCAAGCAGGAGAAGAACAGGGTGTTCCATTCCCGGGTATTGTTAAGGGGCTTCTTCTGCTTGCTTGTGGTCTTCGGCATGACAGGGCTTGTAGCCGTTCTTGTACAGCATATACCACATGATGGCAAATCCTATAAAGCCGAGCAAGGCAAAGAAGACACCTGCATTGTACATCATTTCGCCACCGAAATTCTGAAACAGCCAACCTCCTGCAAAGCCTGCTACGATGCCAGATATCCCGCTCCACGTTAACGTATATACGGCCTGCCCGGATGAGCGGTAAGCTACCGGTGTGAACAGGACGGTCAACTGGGTGCCTACATAGAAATATCCACCGAAGGTGACGCAATGAAGTGCCTGAATGAACACGATCTGAATCGGGTCCGTGGCCAAGGCCATGAGCTCCCAACGTAAAGCAAACAGCAAGCTGACAAGGGCCAGACAGCCGACCATCACTGTCATTTTTTTCTTCAAGAAGCGGTCGAACAGCAAAAAAACAATAATTTCGAATATCGATGACATAAAGACAGCAAAACCCAGCATCAGCTTGGACCCGCCCAGCTCGGTGATATACAGGGACATAAAGGCGCTGTTGATCGAATTCGGAATGGATACCAAGATACCCAACAAAATGAAAGATATAAAGTATCCGTTCAATAAAATGCTGCCAAAGCCACGCAAATGAATGGTTGCCGTTTCAACGCTGCTTTTCAGGGGTGGAATCGCCAGAGTACAGATCAGGGCAGCCAAAAGCAGTACAGTAAAGATGGTGGATATACTGGATATTCCCGTTTGGTCAATGATCAGGCCAGCTAGTGCCGCCGTTACAGCCCAGCCGAAGGAGCCCCATATGCGAAAGGAGCCGAATTTCCGGTCCGTGCCCTCAATGTAGCTGAGAATGAGACTGTTACTTTGGGCGAACAAAGGACTTTGGAAGAAATAAAAACCGATCATCGACACATAAATCATGACATACGTATGGACATGAAATAAAGCTTGCAGTAGCAGCAATGTACCTGTAATCATAAACAGCAAAATACGCCGAAGATTACGGCTTCGGTCACTGGTATATCCCCAGAAGGGATTCGCGAATACCGATACAAAAGGCCCAATCGCCATCAGGCTCCCGATCTCAAGCTTGTCCATGCCGATCTCTTGCAGATACAACGGGAAGAAGCTGGAGAAAATGACCATGGCTCCATACAGAAAAAAATTGTACAGCTTTAAGGAGTATAGAGGAGTCTCTTGAATTTCTCTATTTTGCAAGGCAAGCCATTCCTTTCTTAGCCCGGTAGAGAATAAAGCATAGGATGCCGATCTATGGGAAGATTCTCTATTCAATGTATCATGTGTTGAAAGGGTTAACAAACCAATAAATTAACAATTATGTAATATGTATTTATTTATATTCAGTTGCTATGGTTTTAAACAAATTTCAGTGTTGGCAGGCGAAAATAGGGCATAAGTCACTACGTGGAACAGAAATGGATGCTGGATCATGAAGTTGATCCTGAGACAGGTGTGTTATCGTCCGTTTCTGTTTTTGAAATCCACCTGAGTGAGTATAAGCCAACGGTTCTGTAATCATTCATAATTAATGATAGAGTTTATCTGGGAAAAGGAGGTTTAATGGTGATGGTGGAGGTGACTGGAATTATCGTAGCAGGCGGACGATCTAGCAGAATGGGACAGGATAAAGCGATGCTCCAGCTTGGGGGAGTTACAGTACTGGAGAGAATATCTGCTGTGCTAGGGCAAGTAGCGCAACGAGTTATCGTCGTGGCCCTAGATACGCAGCAGTATAGACGGTTTGGACTGGAAACGACGACAGACCTGTATCCTGGCTTGGGGCCTTTGAGCGGCATCCATGCGGGGCTTTCTGCTTCCAAAACGGAGTGGGGGATTGTCGTCGCCTGTGATATGCCCTTCGTGCAGCCAGAGGTATTGCGTGCCTTGATTACCCATACAATGGACTGGGCAGCGGTGCAAAAGACAACCAGTGACCAAAGGAAACAAGAAGCGGAAGGGGAGCAAGCACTGAAGGGTGGAAATGGCTTGTTGAACCGGCCAACGGAATCAGCATTACAAGCGGTAATCACTTCTGTGGATGGGCGTATACATCCGTTGCTGGGCATGTATCATCGAAGTGTGCTGCCGTCCGCCGAGCAATGTCTGCGTAATGGTCGTCTGCGTCTGATTGACTGGCTGGACCTACTGAACGTTCGTAATGTGACAGCGAACGATTGTCCGGGGACGAGCCTAGAAATGTGGCAGCAATCTGTCTTTAATATGAACAACCCTCGGGATTATCAGCTTACAGTAAATCGTTTGGAGCACATACAAGATTTAAAGGATGTGCAGAAAAATCAGGAAATTCAGAGCGATAATCACATCAAGGACAGGAAGGAAATATCGAAAGATGAGAGAGAGGGAAGGTAATGATTTTTGGGGGAGTACATAACATGCTAGAAGCTTTTATCCATGCCGTTTTATTGGCATTAGGGCTGATTTTGCCCTTAGGGGTTCAAAATGTATTTGTGTTTAACCAGGGGGACTGGCCGCCGTGTCGGTGTCGTGGATATGGTTTATTGGTTTGGCGACGGCCGGCCGTCTTGTAGGACGTATGGATCAGAAGGAAGATTCGGCATCATGCTCAATAAAATATCGTCCTTGATTATTTTAGGTCTGGCTATTTATATGGCGGTAAATTTCATGAACAGCATATGATCCAAACCTTGTTACAAGAAAAATTTCAATAAAGCGAATACCCCGGTTAAAGCGAAGGGAATACCGATCATAAACAGCATAAAGGCAAGACAGCCTGCCCCATTTACACCGCCTGCGATTAGGGCATCCCGCGGGTTCGCCGGATTGTATAATACGTTAATCTTTCTGCCAACCCGGTTGAAGCTCAGATTGGTGCTATAAGGATTCCAGAATTCTACGACTTCACCTGAATTGGTGTAGAAGCGCACCTTCAATCGGCGGGTGTAGCTGGTATCTATCGGATCATCACGGTCAAAGGGAACGACATCAACGTCGACCTCGATATGCGCATCCACGATTTGCCCCTTGGTGCGAACCCAATGGCGTTTGCGGTAGCGATGGCGGCGGATGGTCCTGAATCCAAAATAGATGAGTACTAATCCAAGCAAGCAGAAGAACGGCATCAGCAGCTCGGAGCTAAAATGAAACCAATACACATTGAAATCAATTGAGATGATAATCTACTCCTTTGCACAACTTAATATTAAATATAATTTCGTGCCCATCCATGCTGGTGAAAAAGGTAGCTTATCAATATATCGGTCCTTTATTAAAATCGTTTTAATTCTTCCGGATGGATCATAGATCAGGGTTAAGTGAAATATGAAAAATCCATATCAAAATCTACATCCTCGATAAATTCGATGACCTCGCCATTGGGGCTATAGATCACAGCATTTTTTACCACCAGAGGGGGTTCACCAAGCGTGAGCTGATCCGGTTCTACAAAGGTTCTTGCTCCATAAGCAAGGGCTTTTTGGTATATTTCGTTTACATTATCCACGTAAAATGCGAAGTGCAGCAAAGCACCATGGGCAATTTCATCCTCCGAGGAAGCTTTTTTTCCCTGAGCGGGAATGACTGCATCGTTATCAAAAATTTCAAGACAGGTCCTTTGATCGGGTGAAATGAGCATGGAAGCTTCCCGAATTTGAAAGGACGGCAGACTCCAATGATGCCCTCTTTTAAAACCCAACACCTCCGTATAAAATGCAATGGTTGCTTGATAATCCTGAGCTTGGATTGCCACATGTGCAAGACCCTTCACGCTCATTCAGAATCTCCCCTTATATATAAGTTAACCTTATTATATGGTTAATAATACAGTTCATATATATGAAAAATGAGGAGTTTATACTATATTAGTGATTGAATAAAAGTTAATTTGTATAAAAAACATTACTTTTTAAAACTAAAACAGGAGGTGCTTGATATGCATCATCATATAGACGATATTGACCACAAAATTATGCAGTTGCTTCAGCATGACGCCCGGATATCTATTTCCCAAATCAGTAAAGAAATCTCGATGTCTCAACCGTCTGTTAAAGAAAGAATGATCAAGCTGGAGGATCGAGGGATTATTTCCGGTTATAGCACCGTATTTAATTTACGTGAGCTGAATCGGGGAACGACCACGTTTATTCTATTAAAGACAGAGCATTGCCAAGAGTTGGTTGATTTTTGTAGAGAAGCGAAGGAAGTCACCGATTTATTTCGCATCAGCGGGGAATTTAATTATCTCATCAAGGTACAAACTGCGTCGGTAGAGGAAATTGCAGGGTTTCAGGATTCACTGGTGAAATTTGGCCCTTCGAAGTCGCATATTTGTATGAAAAATATACTAGAAAACAGGGTTTTTCTGTAAGTCAGTCGGGGAACAGGACATTCGGAGCATCCAATATTCGCAACATCGAACAAACGAATATTTGGATTGGATGAAAAAAAGTGACACTGATTACAACAGCGTCACTGTAATACCCTGCTCCAGACGTTGCACGTCTTGGAGCTCGATCTTTCCGGCCATGGCGTGCAAAGCCGCCGCCGTGCCGCAGGCCGCTCCCCGCCGTAGCATGGCCGGGAGCTCCAGCCCCGCCACCGCGCCGGTGACCAGCCCGGCGACCATGGCGTCACCGCTGCCGAGCGCGCTGACAATGTCCGCGTCCGGCAGGCTCACGCGGTAGCGCGCATCACGCGTCACCGCCAGCGCTCCGCGCGCGCCGAGCGAGATGACGGCCAGCTGCGCTCCGGCCTCCAGCAGCTGCGCTGCCGCCGCATCAGCGGCATCCGCGCCCGCTGCCTCGATGCCGGCGAAGCGGGCGGCCTCGACCTCGTTAGGCTTCACGAGGTCGGGCCTTCCGCGCAGCCCCAGGCGCAAGGCCTCGCCGCTCGCGTCCAGCGCCACTCGCGCACCGCGCGCCTTCGCCAGCGTGCATAGCTCGGCGTACAGATCCGGCGGGCAGCCCGGAGGCAGGCTACCCGAGAACACGACCCAAGCCGAGTCCGCGGCAAGGGTCGTGATCTTGCGCCGCAGCGCGGCCAGCTCAGACGGCCCGATAGTTGGGCCGCTTTCGATCAGCTCGGTCTGCGTGCGTGTGGACGGGTCGAGCACGGTAATGGCGAGACGGGTTTCCCCCTGCGCCGTTTCGATGAAATCGGCGCTTACGCCTTCCGCGCTCAACCCGTCGATGAGCAGCCGTCCGGTGTGTCCGGCGGCAAACCCTGTCGCCCGCACAGGCTCGCCCAAAGTGCGAATGACGCGGGCGGCATTCACGCCTTTGCCGCCCGGCACCGTCAGGCCGCCCTCGATCCGGTGGACGGCATTCAGACCGAAGCCTGCAACCGTGTAGATTTTATCCACAGCCGCGTTAAGCGTTACAGTGGTAATCACAAGGCATCACTCCTTTTAAGATCAGCAATTTGCGCCATTCGATTCCATTCGCACCTGAGTACAATATATAGACGGACAGGATCATCCCGATCTATACGATTGCTGATTGAAAGCCGCTCTTTGGATTTATGCAAAATGCTAAGAAATCAGCTTTAAACCCAATGCTGCGGCAAGAATCATAGCGATGAACAAGACACGCAATACGCTTTTTTGTTCACCGTACAAGAACATGCCTGTAATCGTGCTGCCGACCGTTCCGATGCCTGTCCATACCGCGTAGGAAGTTCCCATAGGCAAACTCTTCATAGCGTAGCTGAGCAGCGAGAAACTAATGACAAAAGATAGAAACATGAGCATGAATGCCTTCCAGCCCTTGCCGACCGTAACTCCTTTCATGCCAATGACTCCAAACACTTCCGAGCATCCCGCGATAACCAATGCAATCCAAGCCATTATGCGCCACTCCCTTCCTGAGCATCCCGGTCAGTAACCAATTTCAGGCCTACGACACCTGCCAGCAAGAGCGCGATTAACAGTGTTTTGGACCATTGAAACGGTTCCTCGAACAGCAGCATTTCACTTACAACCGTCCCGCCTGTCCCAAGTCCGGTAAATACAGCGTACACCGTGCCTACAGGCAAACGACTAGCCGCTTTCATGATCAAATAAAAGCTGGCGATCATAGCCAGCACGGTTACAATCCAGGCGAGTGCAGAATCTGCGTGCTTGAGACCCGAGACCCATACGACCTCAATAAGGCCACCAATAAAAACATAAATCCAGCTGCGATTCATGATGAGCGTTCCCCTTTAAATATAGAATAGTTGTACATTAATCACTCGTTATGTTCTTGTCCTTCACGCTTCATGAGGCGGGGTCAACGTAATGCCGCGCCAAAAAATAGGCCATGCAGCTTTTAATCTCCGGTGGTAGTTCAGGCTGCCACTATAGAGCAGTTCCACCATGATTCCGTCCAGCAGTGTTATGAAGGATAGAGCCACATCCCCTGGCTCCATATGTCCAAAGGATTCCCTATCTCGTGCATTCCGGAGGATGCGAGTTAATTTTCGCTCCATATTTTCCAGAAAAGGATTAACAATATCCAGAACCTCGGTATACAAGGACACAGGTGGTAAGAAGGAAAAGCGAAGCATAAACTTGGCTGTGTTGTTGCTCTCATATTCCTGTCCCATCCAAAACAGGAAGTCATGCAGCGTATGCTCCAGCGGCTGATCTCTGCGTTCCGAAAAGTATTCAAAAATACGTGATTTCTGCTCTTGAAAAGCGAACCTCGCCACCTGCAAAAACAGATCCTCCTTGCCTTGAAAATGAGCATATATAGAAGGTTTTCGAATACCTACCTCAGTGGCAATATTGCTTAAGGATGCCCCCTCATACCCATTGGCGGCAAATTGGAAAAGAGCGGCTTTTCGAATGTCTTCCATTCCCATCATTCTCACCTACCTAACGTTCGTTAGTTTATTTTTGCACGAAAAAAAGTAAGTGTCAACCCGGCTTTATCCGGTTTTGTTTTGAGTTTTTCTACGCATTCTTTTTTTCTTCATAAATCTTAACAAAAAAGTGGGAAGAAATAAGGTGCTCATGTACAATATAATGAAGATGTCTATTTTTTAACGATGAATCATCTAGTTGATATATACAGTGTCTGTTTCTTGCTGTTTGATGAGGATATAGTGCATTGGAAACGAGGTAAATTATGAGGCGAAGCTTACTGGCCGTGTTAATTGCGGCTATGGTTTTTGGTATTTATTATTTTGGCTTGTTTAATTCCATCGGCACAAATGAAGGAACCGTCATCAGTATCTTTTCTACGCTGTCGGTTATCTCCATCAGTCTGATTATTTTTTCGGAGAATCGTAATCCTTCCACCACGATGTCCTGGATTTTGCTGCTGGCCTTGCTGCCAGTGGTTGGACTTCCTCTTTATTTTTTGTTTGGGCAAAATGTGTTCAAACGGCGCAAGTATAACAAAAAGGCATTGCGTGACCAGCAGGCTTACGACCGTATTGAGAAGGATGCCATGCACGTCAAACGCGATCTGACCTGCTTTACAGATGAGCAGCAGCGGCTGATGCGTTTGGCACGCAGGTTGGCCCGTTCCCCGATTTATTTTGCGGCGAAAACCCAAATCTTGAACAACGGAGATGAAACCTTCTCCACACTATTGGCGGAACTACGCAAGGCAGAGCATCATATCCATATGGAATACTACATTTTTCGGTCGGATGATATTGGCACCAGCATTCAGGAAATCTTGATCGAAAAGGCCAAAGCTGGCGTCAAGGTGCGGTTTATGTACGATGCGGTGGGCAGCATTCAGCTGTCGAAGACTTTCTTGAAGGAAATGCGGGATGCGGGGGTAGAAGTCGTCGCTTATGGCGGAGCGCGGATTCTTTTCTTTTCCAGTCGTGTAAACTACCGTAATCACCGTAAAATTGTGGTTATTGACGGCGATATTGGATTGATCGGCGGTCTGAATGTAGGGGATGAGTACCTCAGCCGCAACAAAGCCTACGGCTTTTGGCGTGACACGCACATGGTCGTAAAGGGCGAGGCTGTGCGGACACTGCAACTTATATTTTTGCAGGACTGGCTTCATATGACGGGTGAATCGGTGCTGGATAAGGAATATCTGTCCCCCAAAATCGAGCCCATTACGGACGGAGGCGTGCAGATTATTGCCAGCGGCCCGGATAATGAGCGAAGAGTGCTCAAAAATTTGTTCTTCTCCATGATCACATCCGCCCGCAAATCGGTATGGATTGCCACTCCTTATTTTATCCCGGATGAAGATATTTTGACCGCACTGCGGATGGCGGCTCTGTCCGGTTTGGACGTGCGGATTCTGTTTCCTGCGAAACCGGACAAGTGGCTGCCGTTCCTCGCGTCCCATTCGTACTTTCAAACGTTGCTGGAGGTTGGGGTCAAGGTATATGAGTATGAAAAAGGCTTCCTTCACTCCAAGCTCCTCATTATTGACGGGGAGGTTGCGACCATCGGGACGGCTAATATGGACATGCGTAGCTTCCACCTGAATTTTGAAGTCAATGCTCTGTTGATCCGCACGCAGAGTGTACAGCAGATGGTGGCGGATTATGAGCGGGATTTGCAGTCTGCCAGCCTGATCGTCCGCGAGGAATTTATGAAAAAGCGTCTGTTCAAGCGTTTGATGGAATCACTCGCCCGGCTGCTTTCACCGCTGCTATAGGTTGAATGAAGAAAGCAAGCACGCAACAGTGCCTCCCAATTTTAAAATGTGGTAAAGCCCAACATATCTTGTAAACGATATAGTATATCTTTCCAAAATGTAGAGTTATCCTCGTAAGCTTCCAGATCCAGACTGTATTCAGCTCCCCGGTTATTCCACAATGTATCAAAATAGGCCGCAATCTGTCGGGTCAGCTTACTGTCCGCTGGAGCGGCCACCCGCAATTCATTCTCCAGATTCAGATCGTCCAGATTACGTGGTGTAAAATTCGTGGAGCCGCTCAAAATGATGTGATCTCCTTGTCCCTTGGCAATATAAATCAGCTTGGTATGATATTGCTCATGGGACGTATTATACCAGCGGATTATGTTTAGCCATACGACGGTCAACTCCTCTATATGAATGCTGCATTCAATTTCATCGTGCCGGAACATGCAGTTTATGATGGGATATTATCTAGTTATTAACGCAAATGTACAGGATTGAAGCGTAATGATCGGAAGGAAAGGGTTGGATGGTTGGAGTTGTTTCAGGACATATGTCCTTTATGGTGAGACTAACCTATACTTTAATAAATATGAGGATTTTACAAAATCCTGATATAGAAAAGTCACATAGGTAGGGAGAATAACGATTTATGAGAGGAATTTTGTTTGCTTTTTTGGGAGGCGCTTGTATTACGCTGCAAGGGGTGGCGAATACACGGATTAGTCAGGATATCGGTACATGGCAGGCGGCTACGGTTACTCAACTGACGGGTGTTATTTTGGCGGCATTGGTCTGGATGTTTACACGAGATGGCAGTTTGGTGGAGATGAAGCAGGTGAAGCCCATGTATCTCTTAGGTGGCGCTTTTGCAGCTATCATCATATTCAGTGAAGTCACCGCTATTCAGCATATTGGGGTTACGTTCACGATCTCGGCGCTGTTGATTGCCCAGTTGTGCCTGACCTTCCTGGTTGATATAAACGGATGGTTCGGTGTAGTGAAGCAGAAGATGAAGCTCCCGCAATTTATAGGCATTGGCATGATGATTGCGGGTGTGATCATTTTGAAGCTCTAAATAGAACTTCATTCGGAGATGGAACCCAGAACGTAGAAAACGAAGGTGAGCCCAAGCATGAAAGAAATTCAGGATCAAGAGCAACTGGATCATTTTTTACAATTGCATCAGTTAGAATCGATACTACATGAGCCACTGCGGCCTTATTTGTCGCTGCATCGTTTGGAACAAGGGGAAAAGCTGTGCTCCCAAGGAGATTCCATTGAACATCTGTACATATTGGTACAGGGCAAGGTCAAGATTTATACCAGTTCAACGGAAGGCAAAACACTGGTTCTTTGCTTTAAAACACCGATTGAGATCATAGGAGATGTTGAATATATTCGCAGCAGCAACGTGATCAACACGGTGGAGGCTGTGTCTCCTATATATGTAATCGGTATTCACCACCAGTGGATGAATAAATATGGCAGAGACTACGCTCCAATGCTGCAATTTTTGCTGGATATCGTTACCCGGAAGTTTTGCATGGATTCCGACTTCTCCAGCTTTAACTTAATGTATCCCGTAGAAGTCAGGCTGGCCAGTTATCTGCTATCCGTTTCTTTTGACGAAGGTGATGCTTCTTTTCATGAGGAACTGCGGGCGTCCAGTCTCGTAGATGTGGCGAATTTAATCGGAACCAGCTACAGGCATCTCAACCGTGTGATTCGCAAGATGAGCGCAGATGGATTGGTGGAACGAGCACGGGGCTATATTGTGATTCGTGACAGAGAAGGTTTGGGTCAACTGGCAGGCCATAATATTTATGAAGCATAATCAATCGTAAAAGAACTAGCGGGGGAGAGCTGAAATCATGCTATTAGGAATTGTACTGGCGGTTATCGCAGGAGCCTTTGTTAGCCTGCAAACGATATTCAATAATAAGGTGAACGAACGAACAGGCTCATGGGCCACAACCACACTTGTGCTGGGAATGGGGTTTCTAGCCTCCTTGCTCGGCAGTCTTATTTTTGCAGGGAAAAATACATTTACACTACAGCATATGCAGCCCTGGTACTGGTTCAGTGGAATGATTGGTGTTGGGGTGGTGTTCTGTCTAGTACAAGGAGTGAAGCTGCTGGGTCCGACTTATGCGATCTCTATCGTATTAACGGCACAATTGGGCACTGCTTTGCTGTGGGATTGGTTAGGTTGGCTAGGACTGGAAAAGATTCCGTTCACCTTTACCAAGCTGATCGGTGTGCTGGTCATTATCGGAGGCATTTTGATATTCAAGTTCGGCAACGGACGTACGAAGGAACAACAAGAAAGTATTTCACATGTGCCTGATTCAATGAAGGGATAAGGGATGTTAATATGACCTGGGTAATCCCAACCATTTGAAGCTGGGATTACCCATTTTTTCGGCCCATTAAAGCGGCTTTAAAACCTTGATTTCTTCTTCGGAGAGACCTGATGCTTGAGCGATAATAGGCAATTCAATACCAAGAGCGAGAAGATTTCGGGCCATTTCCTCCTTTCCTTCTTTCCTTCCTTTTGCCCTATTTCTTGTCCTATCTTCTTTCCCGCGGCAATGCCTTTTATTGTGGCCCCTTCAATCATGGAAGCTTCATCGTGGAGATACTTTTGCCGTGCTTCATACTGTCTGCGTGCCTCTTCGTTTTGACTTAGGAACTCCAGGGTATCCATCGCTTTCTTTAAAACAGGCTCTTTCATCGTCAGTACCTCCCACTTGGATTGATCCGTACCTTTTAGAAACAACAGCCAATTGACAAGGCCCCCCTCTTCCATAGACACAGCTTGCTCATTCAGTTTTGGCAACTCCAGAAAGTGTACTTCAATATCGTCAATCAAGGAAATTCCAGTGCGATCCTCTCGCAAGTGAAACACATTGTGGTATAGCTCATTGGGCAAAAAGGAGTAATTTAAAATGTTAATGGTCACACATCTTTTTAAGCTGCTGTATGGCTGACCTTCCTGTAATTGGCCTGAATACTGCTTACTCCAGTAAAATAGCGTTCTTTTTTCAGTATCGTATTTATTAAAAAGCTGCATTTCTACATTGATAATCTCACCTTCTGTCGTTTTGGCGCGGATATCCAGGATCGACTGCTTATCGCGCGGAGAGTCTTTATCCGTATAGGGATTGAGCAGGATATTTCACTAAGTGGAGGTTTTCCAGCCTTCCATTATAACATTTTCATGATTCATTGCGTAGCTTAAAACAGGTACAAATGGACGCAGAAATGTTCACTGATTGTGTATATATTTTTCCATTCATGATACAATAAATGTACCTTAAAATAGCCGTTTTCAAGAGCTTAACCAAAAAGTAGACGATAGATAGATCGGTTACCGTGTTCGGGAGCGGTCTTATTTGTGTTTTCAGAACAGTGTAAATACATGAAGTGACTTGAAATGAGGTGGGACATAGATGAGTAATGTGGAAAATAAACCGGAAGCACCTAAGGGTTTTGGCAAATCCGGTTCTTTGCTGCCTGCTGCACGCACAGGTGAACGGAAGATAGAGCATGTCCGCCTTTGTTTGCAGGAGGACGTGGCAGGTCAAGGCATCACGAATGGACTGGAGCGCTTTGCCTTTAAACACTGTGCTCTGCCTGAGCTGCATTTTGATGAAATACGTCTGGACACTACTTTTCTGGGACGAGCTGTGCGAACGCCACTGTTGATTAGCTCTATGACAGGTGGTAGCGCCGAGACGGGAGCGATTAATGAGCGCTTGGCAGAAACAGCGGAGAAACGCGGCTGGGCGCTGGGGGTAGGCTCGGTGCGGGCTGCGGTGGAAAAGGAAGAATTGGCTCCGACCTTTGCGGTTCGCCGTCTGGCACCAAGTGTTCCAATCCTTGCCAATCTGGGATTGGTGCAGTTGAACTACGGATTTGGTGTGGACGACTGTCGCCGTGCGGTGGAGATTGCCGGAGCGGACATGCTGGTACTTCATTTGAACGGATTGCAGGAGGTTTTCCAGCCCGAAGGGAACCTGGATTTTAGCGGATTGCTTGGACGTATTGAGGAGTTGTGCAGCCAGCTTTCAGTGCCAGTAGGTGTGAAGGAAGTAGGCTGGGGGATAGATGGTGAGACGGCTTCGAGATTGTACGATGCGGGGGTAGCTCTTATTGATGTCGCGGGCGCAGGCGGTACAAGCTGGAGTCAGGTGGAAAAATTCCGTAATCCCGATCCTGTACGCCGTGCAGCGGCGGAAGCATTTGCGGATTGGGGAAACTCCACCGCAGACTGTATCGTAGAAGTCAGAGCCGCTCAGCCCAATGGTGCTCTGATAGGCAGTGGTGGATTGAGAGACGGCGTCGATGCAGCCAAGGCACTTGCCTTGGGCGCTGATATGGCTGGTTTCGGACGTTCCTTGCTTGGCTCGGCGGTTGCCTCCAGAGAGGCGTTGGAGGCGCGTTTGGAGCAGGTGGAGCTGGAATTGCGCACAGTCATGTTCGGAATTGGAGTAGCTGGGATTAAAGGACTTAAAGACACGACTCGGTTGAGAAAGAAGGTGAACGCATGAGCAGCATTGTAACCTTGGTACCGATGGACGCAGAGCAATATGAACGGTTTGAGCAGCGCTCGCTGGCAGACTACGCTGATGAAAAAATCCAGGCTGGCACATGGACGGTGGAAGAAGCGCCGGAACGCGCGGCAGAAAGCTTTGCCCGATACCTGCCACAGAGACTGGATACTCCCCATGCTCACCTTTACATGCTGATGTATTCGGATACGGATGATATAGAGAGCCCAGAGGAAGCAGGCTATATCTGGTTCAATATGACGGATAGCGTGCAAGGAAAAGAAGCTTTTCTGCTAGATATTCTCGTCTACGATTCATATCAGGAGCGGGGGTTAGGTACGCTGGCGATGGGGGCCCTGGAACAGGAAGCTCGCAGGCTGGGCGCTGTCCGCATTGGTTTGCACGTATTTGGGCATAATGAACGGGCTTTGCATGTGTATCGCAAGTCCGGCTATCGGGTTACAGATATTCAGATGAGCAAAGAGATTTAAAGGAAGAAGTAGAGAATGTAGCAAAATCCTGAAAAGTCACAGCCGTATGCTTGCCGCATGTATGGGTTCTCATATATAATGTGGGTTGGTAAACTAACGGATGGCATAACGCACATTTTATATAAACGGGAGTTGTTCTGATTATGGCTTTAAAAGCGGGGATTGTGGGTCTTCCGAATGTTGGAAAATCAACACTGTTTAACGCAATAACGCAGGCGGGTGCGGAATCCGCAAACTATCCATTTTGTACGATTGACCCGAATGTGGGTGTCGTTGAAGTTCCGGATGAGCGGCTGGATAAGCTGACTGAACTGGTTGTGCCGAACAAAACGGTGCCGACGGCTTTTGAATTTGTTGATATTGCAGGACTTGTACGCGGCGCGAGCAAGGGCGAGGGTTTGGGTAACAAGTTTCTGGCTCATATTCGTGAAGTAGATGCGATTGTACATGTGGTGCGTTGTTTTGAAGATGAGAACATTACCCATGTAGACGGCAAAATCGACCCGATCAGTGACATTCAGACCATTAATCTGGAGCTGATTCTGGCGGATATCGAAAGCGTAGACAAGCGTATTGAGCGTTCCCGCAAAAACATGAAGGGTGGCAACAAGCAATACACCCAGGAAGTTGAAGTGCTGGATCGGATCAAGGAATCACTGTATGCTGATAAGCCTGCGCGCAGCGTGGAATTGTCGGATGAAGAACAACTGATTGTACGTGATCTTCATTTGCTTACGATGAAGCCTGTTCTGTACGCTGCTAATGTTAGCGAAGACGGCGTAACGGAAGCAGACAGCAATCCATATGTGCAAAAGGTTCGCGATTTTGCTATAGCGGAAAATGCAGAAGTAGTGCCGATTAGCGCCAAAGTAGAATCTGAAATTGCCGAGCTGGAAGGTGAAGACAAGGCGATGTTCCTGGAGGAACTGGGACTGGCTGAATCCGGTCTGAATCGTCTGATTAAAGCCGCTTACCGCTTGTTGGGTCTGTATACGTATTTCACAGCAGGTGTGCAGGAAGTACGCGCATGGACCATTCACAAAGGAACAAAGGCGCCGGGCGCTGCAGGCGTAATCCATACGGATTTTGAACGCGGATTTATTCGTGCCGAGGTTGTATCCTACAACGATTTGGTTGCTGCTGGTTCTATGAACGGGGCTAAGGAACGTGGTCAGCTTCGTTTGGAAGGTAAGGAGTATGTGGTACAAGACGGAGACGTTATGCATTTCCGTTTTAATGTATAACATTAGGTTTGCAGTATAAAACATTGAGCTAAATAAAGTAGTCGCTGCCTGTACTTCGGTGGCGGCTTTTTGTTATTAAATTATGGTTGTTATTCCATTCATGAATTAGAAGTATTTTTAGTAGCTAATTAGTTAATTAGTTGGTATAATAAAGAGCTGTAGCCAGTGAATTTGAATCTGGCTTCATATTAATTTAACTGAAGAGGTGAATCGCTTGTTGGACCGATTGCAATCATTGGCGGACCGCTACGATAAACTGAGCGAACTGCTCTGCGATCCGGATGTAGCGAACGATAGCAAGAAACTTAGAGATTATTCCAAAGAACAGTCTGATTTACAGCCTGCTTATGAAGCATATACCGAATATAAAACTGTCGTTGAAGAGCTGGACGCTGCTAAAGCGATGCAGGCCGAAAAGCTGGACGACGAGATGCGTGAAATGGTGAAAATGGAGATTGATGAGCTCAGTTCCCGCAAGCGGGAGCTGGACGAGAAAATCCGCATTTTGCTGCTGCCGAAGGACCCGAATGATGATAAAAATGTGATTATCGAGATTCGTGGCGCAGCGGGTGGTGACGAAGCGGCATTGTTCGCGGCGGATCTGTACCGGATGTACACTCGTTATGCCGATACCCAAGGCTGGCGTGTAGAGCTGATGGACGCGAACATGAATGACCTCGGAGGCTTCAAAGAGGTTATTTTCATGATTAACGGACGCGGCGCATACAGCAAAATGAAATTTGAAAGCGGAGCACACCGCGTACAGCGGATTCCGACGACGGAATCCGGCGGACGTATTCATACGTCTACATCTACGGTATCCGTTATGCCTGAGGCCGAAGAAGTGGATGTTGAAATTTCCGACAAGGATATCCGCGTAGATACGTTCTGCTCCAGCGGTGCTGGCGGTCAGTCCGTTAATACGACCAAGTCGGCGGTGCGTGTCACGCATATGCCAACAGGCATTATGGCAACCTGTCAGGACGGTAAATCCCAAAACTCCAACAAGGAGAAGGCACTCCAGGTTTTGCGTGCCCGTATTTCGGATATGCTTCGTCAGGAAGAGGAAGCCAAATATGCAGGCGAGCGTAAGAGCAAGGTAGGCACCGGGGATCGCAGTGAGCGTATTCGTACCTACAACTTCCCGCAAAGCCGTGTAACAGATCATCGCATCGGGCTGACCATGCACAAGCTGGATCAGGTGATGAACGGGGAGATTGAAGAAATCGTATCGGCGCTCACGATTGCAGAGCAGGCTGATTTGATGGAACAAGAGGTCTAAGTTTTGGGACACGAATGCGATCTTGTGTATCGGATGTCGCCGGAACGGAGTATGAGTATCAGAGAAGCCTTAGTTGAGGCTTCTTCTTTTTTAGGGAGCTGCGGCGTGCTGGAGCCGCAGCATAACGCCCGCCTGCTGCTGGAGCATGTGCTAGGGCTGGAAGGCACGGCGTTCTACGCTGCGCTGGGCGATCCGTTCCCAACCTCTGAGAAGGAGGCGTGGGAAGCAGTCATAGCCCGCAAAGCAGCGGGTGAACCGGCGCAGTATATTATCGGACGGCAGGAGTTTTATGGCCGTCCGTTCGCGGTTTCGCCATCGGTGCTGATTCCGCGGCCCGAGACAGAGCTGCTCGTCGAGGCCATACTTCAGCACGGCGACCGGCTGTGGCCGGACGGCGCTCCGCAGGCGCTCGATATCGGCGCGGGCAGCGGGGCGATTGCCGTCACGCTGGCGGCTGAGCGACCCCGCTGGCGCGTGGCGGCGGGGGACATCTCCGCCGCAGCGCTGGAGATGGCGGCGCATAACGCCACTGCCAACGGCGCAGCCGTGGAGCTGCGCGAAGGCGACCTGCTGGCGCCGTTCGCGGGAGAGGCGGTGGACATCCTGGTGTCCAATCCGCCGTACATCCCGGCCGCCGACATCGCAGGCTTGCAGCCGGAGGTGCGCGACCATGAGCCGCGTATGGCTCTGGATGGCGGGCCTGACGGGCTCGGCCCGTATCGGGCGATGTTGGAGCAGCTTGGGCTGCTTCAGGCCCCGCCGCGGCTGATCGGGTTCGAACTGGGCATGGGACAGGCCAAAGACGTGGCTGGACTGCTGGAGCAGGCAGGTCATTGGAATACGATTCTAATCGTTCCAGACCTTGCTGGAATCGAACGTCATGTCCTGGGCGTTGCGGAATAATGCTGCATTTTCTTTTTGCGAGTCTTTCCTTTAGAATAAAAGGAGTATGACCGAGAAACGGCTCAGGGGGAAATCATGCTTCAGAAATTGAAAAAAATTGACGGTCCGGTGATCTTCATTCTGGTTTTACTGATGGCAATCAGCATCATAACAGTATATAGTGCGGGCAGGGGCCCTACGAATATTGTGGAGCACGGCAATGACTATAGGAAGATGATCGGGTATTATATATTGGGTTTTGTGGCGATCTTGGGTATAGCGGTAGTCGATTTTCGAATATTTATTAAAAAATCACTATATGTATATGGAGGCGGAATATTCCTGCTCGCTCTCGGCTTTTTTGGCGGTACGGTTAACAATTCTCAGGGCTTTTTGAAAATTGGTGGCTTGAACCTTCAGCCCGCTGAGGTATTCAAGCTGGTTCTTATCATTTTTCTGACTTATATGCTGATGAAGAAGCGCAAGAGCAAGCTGTATTTTGTTCAGGATGTACTTCCGGTTGCTCTGGTGAGCTTTGTCCCCTTTGCTATGGTCATGGTGCAAAATGACTTGGGAAATGCACTCGGATACATCGTCATTGTCATTGGTATGTTATGGATTGGTAATGTGAAGGCATCCCATGCACTGATCGGATTTACCATCTTTACGGTAGCGGTCGGCGGTGGACTTAAAGCTTATATTTCCTTTCATGATCAGATTGATACCTTTATGAAGGGGATTGGCCGTAGTCACTGGGTAGAGCGGCTGGACCCTTGGCTGGTACCGGAAAAAGCGACGGCAAAGGCATCTTACCATACCAAAAATGCCAAGCTGGCGATTGCCTCTGGCGGGATGATGGGCAAAGGCTTTTTGCAGGGGACTTCGGTGCAATCCGGTCGTGTGCCTTACACGTATGCGGATTCTATTTTTGTGGTCGTAGCGGAGGAATTTGGCTTTGTCGGCTCGTCGGTGCTGCTGTTGCTATATTTTATTTTGATACACCGAATGATCCTGATCTCGCTGGAATGCCGTGACCGTGCTGGACCGTATCTTATCGTCGGTATTGTATCCATGCTACTGTATCAGATTTTTGAAAATATCGGCGCGTTTTTGGGTATCATGCCACTGACGGGAATTACGCTCCCTTTTATAAGCTATGGGGGGACGTCGTTGCTCATTAACATGGCTAGTATTGGCTTGGTTATGAGTATTAAGGTCCACGGTCAGGAACTGGAGGACGATCTGCCACAGCCATCCAGAGTGAGTTTGGCGAAGGAAAAGAAGGCTTGATGCTTAAGATGAGGGCAAAATAGTGAGATACGAAGGGTCCAGATTGTGTGAAATCTGGGCTTTTTCGTATTCGCGGATTGCTCCGAAGCTTCGGCCCAGATCCATGTGCTTGATGCAGGGTGTGTGGGTGTTTTAAAAATGGTCTTGAACATTTTACGAGATTCATAGGTTTAGCCTCTCCCAAACCGGACAGACTGATAGACATGATAGAGTTTGGGGGGATTGGGATGAGAAGCTGGACCAAGCAAACTGCAATGATACTATTTTGTATTTCAATATTATTGATGTCGTGGGAAGGCCAAAAAACAGATGCCGCCATGACACCAGCGATAAGAGGACCTGTAGTAGCAGGGATGGCAACGACAGGAGCGGGGGTCATTCCTCATGATTCGATCCGATTGCGCATTTTGGCCAATTCGGATCGTCCAGAGGATCAGCTGGTAAAACGTGAAATTAGGGATACCATCGTACAACAGATGGATGCGTGGGTGGGCAAGCTAGAAAACCCGCAAAGTTTGGATCAGGCCAGAGTGCTGATTGCTGCTCATTTACCCGAGATTGACCGTTTGGTAGGTGCGGAACTGGCTCGACGGGGCATCTCGTACGATCATCAAGTAGAATTGGCAAACGTACCTTTTCCGACGAAGATGTACGGTGGGCTTGTCTATCCGGCAGGGGATTATGAAGCGCTTCGGGTCACGCTGGGACAAGGCAAAGGGCAAAATTGGTGGTGCGTGTTGTTTCCGCCGTTGTGCTTCATTGATGCAGGCAGCGGGGAAGCGGCAGCTCAAACGGTCTCGGCAAAAGCGGACCAAGGAGGCGGACGGACGAATGCTGCTGACAAGGAGCCGGAAGTACGGTTTTTTCTATGGGATGCATTGACGGGGTTGTGGGGATGGGTGAGTGGTCTTTTTGCCTAATCGTCGTAAGTTGTAGAAAAGAGAACAACGGGTGCCTGCCCCCGGTATGTTATAATGGATATAGGGTTTACAGCTACGAGACTGTATGACAATAAGATATGGGATGATCTAATATGAGTGATAAATCGAACCAAATACAAGGTATGTGCGGAGAGTCTGTGCAGAAGGGAAAATGTGAGCGGGTATTGGACGAACAGGGGCTTCATGGGCTAAAGCCGCCGTTGGCGGATTCCCATACGAAATGGTGGGACGTAAGAGGGTTGGTTGTTGAAGGGGAATCCTCTGGTGAAATGTTATCCAGACAAGCCCGTATTGCGGCGGAAAAAGGCATTCGTGAGGCCGCTGTGCTGCTGCAAGCAGGAGAGACGGTAGCGTTCCCTACTGAGACGGTGTACGGCTTGGGCGCTGATGCGCGTAGCACAGAAGCGGTAGAATCGGTATTCTCCGCCAAAGGGCGTCCTTCCGATAATCCGCTGATCGTTCATGTTTCCGATCCTGCCCAGCTGGACGGCATGGTAACGGAAGTGAATGGTACGGCGCGGGCGCTGATGGATGCGTTCTGGCCGGGACCGCTGACGCTGGTGTTGCCCGTGATGCCTCAAGCACTGTCGCCTCGTGTGACGGCGGGGCTGGACACGGTCGGTGTGCGCATGCCGGATCATCCGGTAGCGCTGCGTCTGATCGCAGAAGCAGGCTGTCCGCTGGCTGCGCCAAGCGCCAATCGCTCGGGCAGGCCCAGTCCGACCCTTGCACAGCATGTGCGGGAGGACCTGGAGGGCCGCATCGGCGGTATTTTGGACGGTGGCCCCACGGGGGTGGGGCTGGAGTCCACGGTAGTGCAGGCCGGTGACGACGGAATCGTCACCATCCTGCGCCCCGGCGGCGTGACGGCCGAGCAGCTCGCTGCGGTCGCTCGCGCCATCGAGCTGGACCCTGCGCTCGCCGTCGCTTCGCCCGGCGAGGACGCCGATAGCCCGGCACCACGCTCGCCGGGCATGAAGTACACGCACTACGCGCCGCGAGGCCGCTTGAGCGTAGTGCATGGCCCGTCATCCGCTGAGGTGACGGGCTGGATTCGCGCCGCGCTGGCGGAGGCGTCCGCGCGGGGGGAGCGCACGGCGGTGCTCGCGTTCGATGAGCATGCCGCCGGCTATGCCGGAGAGTGCGTTTACACGCTGGGCAAGCTGGACGCACTCCATGAGGCGGCGCAGCGCCTGTACGGCGTGCTGCGCCGCTGCGATGAGGAAGGCGTCACCTATATTTTGGCGGAAGCCTGTCCGCCGAAAGGGTTGGGAGACGCCGTCATGAACCGCCTGCTCAAAGCTGCGGGCCATCGGATCGTCCGTCTCTAGGACGAACCGGACACTATCCAAACATTTTCCATACATGCAGTCCCCAGGGTTTACGTTTGCAATGGATTAGCCTTTTATCATAGTTATCCTCTCGCCTTATCCCGGTACAGTCACGTTCACCGTATGCTTGTACTGTTTTGCCTCTTGTCCGCATAACGTGTACAAGAGCGGACGGATACTGGGGGGATGGAGTATGCTGGCAGCCTCTGCCCATGCCGGGCAGATTGTAACGATTCTGGTCATGGCTGTAGCGCTGGGGATGGATGCGTTATCGCTGGGCGTAGGGATCGGCATGAAAGGGATACGTCTGCGGGACGTGCTGCGGATCAGCACGGTCATTGGCTTTTTTCACATTCTGATGCCATTGCTGGGTATGTTCACAGGCCATTATATGAGCTCTTTACTGGGTCATGTGACGACCTACTTTGCAGGGGGATTACTCATCCTTTTGGGCGGGCATATGGTTTATAATTCCTTCAAAGGGGACGGAGTACAGGTGCTGGACCATCGTTCGTCCTTAGGCCTTTTGCTATTTGCACTTGGAGTGAGTTTCGACTCCTTTTCTGTCGGGGTGTCACTTGGCATGTTCCAGAGTGACTTGGTACTGACCGTTCTGGCGTTTGGCTTTTGCGGGGGAGCGATGGCGATGCTGGGACTGCTGTTAGGGCGCAGGGTCAGCCGCAATCTGGGAGACTATGGAGAAGCGGTGGGCGGTGCCATTTTACTGGCGTTCGGCTTTATGTTTATGTTTTAATTATATATTATTTCAACATACGGGGGGTGAAGACGTTGAAACATATCTTATTCGTATGCACAGGGAACACCTGTCGCAGTCCGATGGCTGAGGGGATGCTGCGCAAGCTGGCTACTGAGCACGGGCTAGGATTGGAAGTGCGTTCGGCGGGAGTAGCCGCCATGGAAGGTACACCCATTTCCCGACATGCAGAGGCGGTGCTACGTGACCACAATATCTCGGATCAAATCACCTCAACTCCTTTGAATGGTGGGCTCGCCGAGTGGGCACATCTGATTTTAACCTTGACCCAAGGGCATAAGCAGCACGTCATTCAGCGCTTTCCCCAAACGGTGGGCAAAGTGTTTACGGTCAAGGAATATGTGGAGGACCGGGATTCGGTGCTGAATGATGTGCAGGAGCTGGATGGCCTGTACGCTTCACAACAACTGATGGGTTCGCTGGGTCAGGAGCTTTCGGCACGGGAGCGCGAGCGGATGATCGAACTGTGCCAACGTATTCCGGGCTTTGATATTTCCGATCCGTTCGGCGGTTCGCGTGAAGATTACGATGTCACGGCTGGGGAAATCCGAACGGCGCTGCATAAGCTGGTGGACAAGCTAAAGGCTTTGTCCGAATAAAGTTTGTATCACTCTTCTATTTTGTACGGGATCTGTTGATTTTCGGCGGCTAATCCGTTAAGATAAGGTGGAAAAACAAGAATCCGGTGTAACTGGCGACAAAAGTGGGATTAACCACGATGGAGCACCGGATATACGGCCGGTCGCCTGGGCAAAAGAGCAAATCCACATGGGCTGTGGACTGCTCTTTTTTCGTATATGAGCTAGGTCCAGCCTCCGATGGCCTTCTGTCCAGACAAATGACAATGATTCTTCCATTTTTCCTGCTCGAAATCCGATTCATCGGCTATAATATAGTCAGATTGTGATTCAGGAGAGAGTGTGTTGAACATGGGGCATAAGCCTGTGCTCAGTCTCTGTAGGGCTGTTCAACCAAAGGAGGTTCCAATGGCAGGACAATTGGGTCATGAGGTTACGCTTGAAGCGCAGACCGCTTCTGTCGTGAAGGAAATGGCAGAAGTATCCAGTCTCAAGGCTGGTCGCCTGTTGGTTATCGGCGTAAGCACCAGTGAGGTGGCGGGAAGCCGGATTGGCACGGCGGGAGCGCTCGATGTGGCGCAGCAATTGCTGGCTGGAGTGGAGTCCGTTCGCAGGGCGTACGGTTTTGATGTGGCGTTTCAATGCTGCGAGCATTTGAACCGTGCGCTGGTGGTTGAGCGAGCCGTGCTGGAGCGGCTGGGACTGACGGAGGTTGCCGCCGTTCCCGTCCGTACAGCAGGCGGATCTATGGCTACCGTCGCCTATCGTGCGCTGGAAGATGCATGTCTGGCGGCGAATGTACAGGCGCATGCGGGGGTAGACATTGGCGAGACGCTGATCGGTATGCATATGCGGACAGTTGCTGTTCCGTTTCGTCCAGGCCTTCGCTGGATTGGCGAAGCGCGTGTTACGGCGGCGTTCACTCGTCCACCGCTCATCGGCGGACAACGAGCAGTGTATAGTCTGGAGCAAGAAGGCGGCGGAAGCTGCGACTAGCATTTGTATTTTGGATTGGACAGCATGTTTGTATCTTTTTTGTATTGATGATGAGGTACCCAACATAGGAGCGGGCGCTTGCCTGTAGACCTGACAATTGACCATGGAGAGGGAGTAATAAATCATGATGGAACATCTGCGTAAGAGTGACCCGGCAGTGCTGGAAGCAATGGGACTTGAACTGAAGCGACAACGCCACAATATCGAGCTGATCGCATCCGAAAATATCGTCAGCGAAGCGGTAATGGAAGCAATGGGCTCCGTACTGACAAATAAATATGCTGAAGGTTATCCGAGCAAACGCTACTACGGTGGCTGTGAGCATGTAGATATCGTGGAGGACATTGCACGCGACCGTGCCAAAGAACTGTTTGGTGCAGAGCATGCTAACGTACAGGCCCACTCTGGTGCGCAAGCGAACATGGCGGTGTATCTGGCAGCTCTTAAACCTGGAGATACCGTACTGGGTATGAACCTGGCGCACGGCGGCCATTTGACTCACGGAAGTCCGGTTAACGCCTCCGGCTTGTTGTATAACTTTGCTGCCTACGGCGTACGTGAAGACAACTTCCGCATCGACTATGATGAAGTGCGCAAGGCAGCCTTCAAGCATCGCCCTCGTCTGATTGTAGCCGGAGCGAGCGCGTATCCGCGTACCATTGATTTTGAAGCCTTCGCTTCCATTGCCAATGATGTGGGCGCTCTCTTCATGGTCGATATGGCACATATCGCGGGTCTTGTGGCAGCGGGTATTCATCCAAACCCGGTGCCGCATGCTCAATTTGTAACAACCACCACACACAAAACGCTGCGTGGTCCGCGTGGAGGTCTGATTTTGACTCGCAAAGCATGGGCGCAAGCGATTGATAAAGCCATTTTCCCAGGTACCCAAGGGGGGCCGCTGATGCATGTGATTGCATCCAAAGCCGTTGCCTTGGGTGAAGCACTCCAGCCTTCCTTCAAAACCTATGCGCAAAACGTAGTTCGCAACGCCCAGGTGCTGGCTGAGACATTGCTGGCTGAAGGCATTAACATTGTATCTGGCGGTACGGATAATCACCTGATGCTGCTGGACACGCGTAGCTTGAACATTACTGGAAAAGAAGCGGAGCATGTGCTGGATTCTGTAGGCATCACGGTGAATAAAAACGCGATTCCTTTCGACCCGACCAGTCCGTTCGTTACCAGCGGAATCCGCATTGGTACACCTGCTGCAACGTCCCGTGGTATGGATGAAGAGGCTATGGTCAAAATCGGCAAAATCATTGCCGAAACCCTCAAAAATCCGAAGAATGATACAGTATTGTCTAAAGCCAGCCAAGCTGTTGGCGAACTGACAGACAAATTCCCGATCTACCCAGGTATTCAATACTAATCTATCTGTTTGTTTGTTAAGGCTGTTTTTCCTACGTAAGTCGGAGGGGAAACAGTCTTTTTTTTGATTTCTAGCGATTCTGCCTGTTTCTGGCGAAGTATGCATTTTACCTGTCATATCTTCCTCTTGACAAAAGGTTGCGGTGGCAGGTGTTAAAACAATCAAGGGAATGTTATAATAAACAGGATTTACAGGCACGCATTGCATCTGTGCTTATTTGGTTTGTACAAATAGGTTACATAGATCCTTTCCATACAGGATGTTCGATATTCTGGTGCGAAAGAACGTGACGATAATACCGGAGGGAATATATCATGGCAAAACTGGTGGTTTGTGATCACCCTTTGATCCAACACAAACTTACATTTATCCGCGATGTGCGGACCAACACCAAGGATTTTCGCGAACTGGTGGATGAAGTAGCAACATTGATGGCTTATGAAATTACGCGGGATATCCCGCTGGAGAGCATTACGGTGCAGACACCGGTTGCTGAGACAGAAGGCAAGGTTATTTCCGGTCGCATGCTGGGTCTCATTCCAATCTTGCGTGCAGGCTTGGGAATGCTGGATGGCGTTGTCAAACTGCTGCCAGCAGCAAAGGTAGGGCATGTGGGACTGTTCCGTGATCCCGAAACCTTGCAGCCTGTGGAATACTATACGAAGCTGCCTACAGACGTGACTGAGCGTGAATTGATCGTAATTGATCCGATGCTTGCAACGGGCGGATCGGCGATCGCGGCTATTGATGTGTTGAAAAAGAGAGGCTGTACCCAAATTAAAATGATGAATTTGATTGCCGCTCCTGAGGGGGTCAAGGCTGTTCAGGATGCCCATCCTGATGTAGATATTTATGTTGCTGCACTGGACGAGCGTCTGGATGATCACGGCTACATTATTCCGGGTCTTGGTGATGCGGGAGACCGTCTGTACGGAACCAAGTAAACGGCCTCTGGTTCGGCATAATATATGGGCGTTACGGACAAGTCGTTTTTCATAGGAGAACGGTCTTGAAACCGGACGTTTATTTTGAAAAGGAGTTCAACAGAAAATGTCCAAAATCAAAGTGATGACTATTTTTGGCGTGCGTCCGGAAGCGATTAAGATGGCTCCTCTTATTTTGGAGCTTCAACGTCACCCCGAGCATATCGAGTCCGTAGTATGCGTAACGGCTCAACATCGCCAAATGCTCGATCAGGTTCTGGAAGTTTTTAATATCCACCCTGACTATGATCTGGATGTGATGAAGGATCGTCAGACGCTTAATGAAATTTCCATTCGTGTACTTCAAGGATTGGAGCCTGTGTTACGTGAGGCAAAGCCTGATATCGTGCTTGTTCACGGGGATACGCTGACGACCTTTCTGGCCAGCTACGCGGCCTTTATGCAACAGATCGAAGTGGGGCATGTGGAAGCGGGCTTGCGGACGTGGAACAAGCTTTCTCCGTACCCTGAGGAAATGAACCGTCAACTGACAGGAGTGCTGTCTGATCTTCATTTTTCTCCTACAACTTTATCTGCTGGGAATTTGCGGAAGGAAAATAAACCTGAATCGCGAATATATGTAACAGGCAATACCGTGACTGACGTATTTCAGTATACGGTTCGTCAGGATTACGAGCATCCGGTGCTGGAGTGGGCTAAAGGCAAGCGTCTGATTCTGATGACGGCACACCGCCGGGAGTCCCAAGGGGAGCCGCATCGCCAAATTTTTAGTGCGGTCAAACGGATCGCGGACGAGTTTGAGGATATCGCTATCGTGTATCCGGTTCATCCGAGTCCGGCTGTGAAGGAGCCTGCATTTGAGATTTTAGGCAACCATCCGCGCATTAAGCTGATTGATCCGCTGGATGTGGTGGATTTACACAATTTTTATCCGCACACTCATCTCATTCTTACCGATTCCGGTGGTCTTCAGGAGGAAGCACCTTCATTCGGCGTGCCTGTACTGGTACTGCGTGATACGACTGAAAGACCGGAAGGAATTGAAGCTGGCACATTGGAGCTGGTGGGTACGAGTGAAGAGAACGTCTACAATCGTACTAAGGCTCTTTTGACGGATTCTGCATTATATGAGTCTATGAGTCAGGCAGCAAATCCTTATGGCGATGGCCGAGCTTCGGTAAGAATTGTCAATGCTATTTTGCACCATTATGGTGTTCAATCCGAACGTCCTGAAGAATTTCACACAATGTTCACAAAAGGTGTCCGCACCACATAATCATCCTTACAGGGTAAGCATACAGTTAAACTGTACGGTTACCAAGGGATACGGAATTTTAAGATGCTTTGTCGACTGATTTTATACTTTAGGGCACTAAAATATCTCAATTGACAAAGCATCTTATATTTAAGTAAAATGGACTGGAATTGCAGGGGTGACATGGAAAAGTGGTCAAACCTTCCAAGCAAAACAACAACCGAAATAACACCGGAAATGCCTTCAAGGCAATTGGACTGGTGAGCGCTATCGGCATTGATTTGGCCGTGTGTACACTGGGTGGTTTTTATGCCGGAAAGTGGCTAGACGCCAAACTTGGTGGTTCCGGAATTTGGATTGGCGTAAGCGTTCTCGCAGGCTTGGTTGTAGGCGCATTGAGTATTGCCCTTGTGATCGGAAAGGTATTGAGGGATAACCATGAGTGAGATGACCCGAATGCAAAAAATGTTATGGATCGTAGCGCTTTGTATTATGGCTCTGTGTTTCCTGGTCTCCGCCTTCATGCCCCAACATCGTGACATTGCTCACGGAATCATTCTGGGAACGGGAGTAAGCTGTCTTAATGTGCTGTATATGGCCTACAAAATTCGACAGGTTGCGAGTGCGGCTGCCGGTGAAGGCAAGAAGAAAAGGGTGGGCATCGGCTTTGGAGTTCGTGTAGCGACCTCCATTTTGGCAGTAGTGCTGGCGATAGAATTTCCGGCCTATTTCCATGAGATCGCTGTAATGGCAAGCCTGGTAACTGGACAGTTTCTTCTTTTAATTATAGGCATCATATTCGCGCTACAGGAAAAATGATGGCTCAACTGAGAAAGGGGTGAGAAAACATGTTGCATGAATCACCGATTATCGAATTGGGCGGGTTTAACATTGACTTGTCCGTCATTATTATGCTTTTTGTAACTTGCGCGATTGTGTTTGGACTGGCTTTTGCTGCAACGCGCAATTTGTCTGTGGACAATCCAAGCAAGCTGCAAAACTTTATGGAATGGGTCGTTGAATTCGTTCAAGGACTGATTACCAGCACGATGGATTTGAAAAAAGGGAAGCCGTTCCTCTCCTTGGGGATGACGCTGATCATGTTCATTTTTGTCGGAAATATGCTGGGCTTACCATTTGGTATTGTGACCGATTTCGATAATACGCAAAGTGCCCAAGTATTTGGACACCAAATCATTCCAGTCAAGGAAGCATTAGTACAAGCACAGGCGGCTCATCCTGGCGAACTTGCTCACGTGGGTGTCAGCTGGTGGAAATCACCTACCGCAGATGCAGGGGTGTCCATTGGTCTGGCATTGATGATCTTTGTGCTGGTTCATTTCCTGGGAATCTTCCGTAACACCAAAGCTTATTTCAAGCATTACATTCAGCCATTCCCTTTCTTTTTGCCAATTAACCTGATTGAGCAGTTCTCGAAACTTTTGACACATGGTATGCGTCTATTCGGTAATATCTTTGCCGGCGAGGTTTTGATTAGTGTGCTGCTGAAATTGACAGCAGTTGGTGTTGGAGGGTGGATTGCCTCCGTACTGGGGCTAATTGTATGGCAAGGATTCAGTATCTTTGTCGGCAGTATTCAGGCGTTCGTCTTTACCATTTTGACGTTCGTGTATATTTCACAGGCAATTGATACGCATGAAGAAGAGCATTAGGTCATTTCAGTTTCCGGTTTTTAGTTAAGTTCAGGAGTGCGCTTCGCTCTTAACTGCAAATACATGTACAACACAAATACACATCTCTAAGGAGGATTTTTAAAATGGGAGCTTGGGCATTAATAGCAGCAGCTATCGCAGTAGGTTTGGGTGCGCTCGGCGCAGGTATTGGTAACGGTCTGATCGTAAGTAAAACAGTTGAAGGTATCGCTCGTCAGCCAGAAGCAAAAGCTTCATTGCAAACTGTCATGTTTATCGGTGTAGGTCTGGTCGAAGCACTGCCAATCATCGGTGTCGTTCTGGCATTCATTTTCTACGCAGCAGCTTAATTGAATGGAAGCAAGGTTTGGCGGGGAAGGCACAGCCATCCGCGCCTTCTTTGTTCGTTTGAAGAATGAAAGATCCAGGACTGACGTTCACCGGAAAGGAGTGACTTCAATTGAGTTTAAATTGGACAAGTATCGTTTTTACTTTAATTGCATTTTTGATCTTGTACTGGTTGCTAACCCGTTATGCATTTGGCCCCCTCTTTTCAATTATGGAGAAGCGGCGTGAGCTTGTTTTGAAGCAAATGAATGAAGCGGCACAGACGCGTGAACAGGCCACTGCCTATGTTGAGGAGCAAAAGCAGGCTCTCCAACAGGCACGTAAAGAAGCCTACGATATTATCGAGCAGTCGAAACAAACAGGTAGCAAGCAAGCGGAGCAAATTATCGTTCAGGCCAAGGACGAAGCTGTCCGCCTGAAAGACGAAGCTGTTCGTGAGATCACAAGCGAGCGCAATAAGGCAGTTGCCGAGCTGCGCAGCGAAGTGGGCCGGGCTTCAGTACAAATCGCTTCCAAGCTGATTCAAAAAGAAATCAAGGAAGATCAAGTCCAGGGAGAGCTTGTCGACCAGTACCTTAAAGAGGTAGGAGGCAAAGCATGAGCCGGGATACGGTAGTTGCCAAACGCTATGCGAAAGCTTTGTTTGAAGTGGCGGAGCAAGAGCACACCATTATGGAGACCGAGCAAGAGCTGCGTGCTTTTGTAGAAGCTGTCTCTGGGGATGCTGAAATCCGTAAGTTCATCAACTCTCCTAACATTACGGAAGCGGTCAAGCTTCAGGTTCTGGCTAACAGTTTTGAGGGCAAGCTGTCTGCCCCGCTGATCAACACGATTAAGCTGTTGATCCAGCGCAGCAGAGCAGATTTGTTCGAATCTCTTCTCGCCGGATACCTTGATATTCAGGAGTACAAGCTGGGACTTGCCCATGCAAAGGTGTATTCCACTTATGCGCTCAGTGAGCAGGAAAAAACAGCGGTAGCCGAGCAATTCGGAGCCCGTGAACATAAAACAATCCGTGTGGAAAACATAGTGGACCCGAGTCTGCTGGGCGGATTGAAAGTGGTTATCGGCGATACACTGTACGACGGCAGTCTGGCCGGCAAGCTGGATCGTCTCGAGAAATCCTTTAACAGACGAGTATAGAAGATAGGGGTGAACACACTTGAGTATCAAACCTGAAGAAATCAGTTCATTGATTAAAAGTCAGATTGAACAATATAAAAATGATATCGAGGTCGTTGAAGTCGGCACTGTTGTTGAAGTCGGCGACGGTATTGCCCGCGTCTACGGACTGGAAAAAGTCATGTCCGGTGAATTGGTTGAATTCGAAAACGGCGTTTTGGGCTTGGCGCTCAACGTGGAAGAAAGCAATGTCGGTGTTGTTATTCTCGGTCAATTCTCCGATATCCGCGAAGGCGGCCAAGTGAAACGTACAGGTCAGATCATGCAGGTTCCTGTAGGGGAAGCATTGATCGGACGTGTTGTTAATCCGCTGGGACAACCAGTTGACGGTAAAGGCCCGATTGCTACAACGGAATTCCGTCCGGTAGAAAGCCAAGCTCCAGGTGTTATGGCCCGTAAATCGGTACATGAGCCAATGCAGACGGGGATTAAAGCTATTGATGCGATGGTTCCGATTGGTCGCGGTCAACGCGAGCTGATTATCGGTGACCGTCAAACAGGTAAAACCTCTATTGCGATTGACGCGATTTTGAATCAAAAAGGCAGCGGAATGAAATGTATTTATGTTGCCATCGGCCAAAAGCAATCTACGGTAGCTCAAGTTGTTGAAACCTTGCGTCGTCATGGTGCTTTGGAATATACGATTGTCGTTACAGCGGCAGCTTCCGACCCATCACCGTTGCTCTATATCGCACCTTACTCTGGTTGCGCTATGGGTGAGTATTTTATGTACAAAGGCGAGCACGTATTGGTTGTATACGATGACTTGACCAAACAAGCGTCAGCTTACCGGGAACTTTCCCTGTTGCTGCGTCGTCCACCGGGCCGTGAGGCATATCCAGGTGACGTTTTCTATCTGCATTCCCGCTTGCTGGAACGTGCTGCGAAGCTGAATGACGAGTTAGGCGGCGGATCGCTAACTGCGTTGCCATTCATCGAAACACAGGCTTCCGACGTATCTGCCTATATTCCAACGAACGTTATTTCCATCACAGACGGACAAATCTTCCTCGAAGCTGACTTGTTCTATGCAGGACAACGTCCAGCGATTAACGTAGGTATTTCTGTATCCCGTGTAGGTGGTTCGGCTCAGATCAAAGCGATGAAAAAGGTTGCAGGTTCTCTGCGTCTGGATCTCGCCCAATATCGTGAGCTTCAAGCGTTCTCCCAATTCGGTTCTGATTTGGACAAGTCCACCAAAGCTCGTCTGGATCGCGGCGCGCGTATGATGGAGATTTTGAAACAGGGTGTTAATCAGCCGCTGGCTGTAGAGCAACAGGTTGTGAGCCTGTACACTGCGGTAAAAGGCTTCCTGGATGATATTCCTGTAGCAGACGTGAAACGTTTTGAGAAAGACTTCCTTTCTTATATGGAGTCTGATCATCAAGATATTCTTCAATCTATTCGTGATACAAAAGATTTGGTACCTGATAACGATGCGGCTCTCAAAGCAGCTATCGAGAAATTCAAAAAATCATTTGCCACGTCGGTTTAATACATTGGAATTTGCCAGTTTATGACGAGAAGTGTCCTAAGGAAGCGTGCCCTCCGGGCTGTGGCTTCCTTGGCATGTTTTATCCTCAATAACAGGCCTTTTATGATTAGTCCGGCTCGACTGTCCTTCATCATGGACGGCCGGATATCCAGAACCGGTTTACGAAGTTAGCTTTGGCTTTGCCAAAGCTTGAAGGTGGTGAAATCATGGCAAAAGGTATGCGCGAGATTAAACGTCAGATCAAAAGTGTGCAGAGTACGAAGCAGATTACGAAAGCGATGGAGATGGTAGCTGCATCCAAGCTTAGAAAAGCTCAGGAGAAGGCTGAGGCGGCTCGTCCTTATTCGGAAAAGCTTAGGGAAGTTGTGACCAGTATTGCTGCGGGGTCAAACAATGTTAAGCACCCGATGCTGGAATCGCGTCCGGTCAAAAAGACAGCATATCTCATCATTACATCTGATCGTGGTCTGGCTGGTGGTTATAATGCCAACATTTTGCGGCAGGTTACACAGACAATTGCGGAACGTCACCGTTCACAGAATGAATTTACAATTTTCATTATTGGACGAAAAGGACGGGACTATTTCAGACGCCGCGAGTTTCCTATTGCCGAGTCGGTAACAGATCTGTCGGATACACCTGCTTTTGCAGATATCAAGACGATTGCCAACAAAGCTGTGCAGGGTTTTGAGCTCAAAGAATTTGATGAGCTGTATCTATGCTATAACCGCTTTGTTAATGCATTGACTCAGATTCCAACCGTTGACCGTCTGTTGCCTATGGCGACGCCGGATTCCGCTGCTGCTGCATCCTCGATTAACTATGAGTATGAGCCGTCACCGGAAGGAGTGCTGGAAGTACTGTTGCCGCGATACGCGGAAACACTCATCTATGGTGCTTTGCTGAACGGTAAGGCGAGTGAACTGGGAGCGAAAATGACAGCAATGGGATCTGCCACTAAAAATGCTACGAAGCTGATTGGTGAGCTGTCGCTGACCTATAACCGTGCTCGTCAAGCGGCTATTACCCAGGAAATTACGGAAATCGTGGCAGGGGCAAGTGCCCAGTCTTAATGGGTTTTTTTGCGGACTGCTGCATAGCTGGTTCTATACTAATATGATAATTTGCGGGCGCAAAACAAATCGTGTAGCTCGGATTTGCGGCTGTGCAAGCTTGTAGGAGGGAAACCAAAAGATGAACAAAGGACGCGTAGTGAGCATCATGGGTCCGGTTGTCGACGTTGAGTTTGAACGTGGACAGCTTCCAGAAATCCTGAATGCCATTCATATTGGGACTGTGCTGGAGAACGGAGTCAAAGTTGACCTGACGCTCGAAGCATCGAAACACCTTGGTGACAACCGTGTGCGTTGTATTGCCATGTCTTCCACAGATGGTCTGGTTCGTGGAGTTGAAGCGATTGATCAGGGAGCACCTATTTCGGTACCTGTCGGTGAAGCAACTCTGGGACGCGTATTTAACGTACTTGGAACGCCAATTGATAATGGTACTGATTTGAGTGAAGCAGCTAGAAATCCGATTCACCGTCAGGCTCCAGCCTTCGATGAATTGACAACTCAAGCAGAAATGCTCGAAACCGGCATTAAAGTTATCGACCTGCTGGCTCCTTACGCCAAAGGCGGTAAAGTCGGATTGTTTGGTGGTGCCGGTGTAGGTAAGACCGTAACCATTCAGGAATTGATTAACAATATCGCTCAGGAACATGGTGGTATTTCCGTATTCGCAGGTGTTGGTGAACGTACGCGTGAGGGAAATGACTTGTACCATGAAATGAGAGATTCCGGCGTTATCAATAAAACGGCGATGGTGTTCGGACAAATGAACGAGCCTCCAGGCGCGCGTTTGCGTGTTGCCCTTACCGGTCTGACGATGGCGGAGTATTTCCGTGATCAGGAAGGCCGTGACGTATTGCTCTTTATTGATAACATTTTCCGCTTTACTCAAGCGGGTTCCGAGGTTTCCGCCCTGTTGGGACGTATGCCTTCGGCAGTAGGTTACCAGCCTACACTGGCAACTGAGATGGGTCAATTGCAAGAACGGATTACTTCTACTAAAAAGGGTTCTGTTACTTCCATTCAGGCCATCTATGTGCCTGCGGATGACTACACTGACCCGGCTCCTGCTACAACGTTTGCCCACTTGGATGCAACGACAAACCTGGAGCGTAAAATTTCCGAGATGGGTATTTACCCGGCGGTTGATCCACTAGCATCAAGCTCCCGGATTTTGGCTCCAGAAGTTGTAGGTGAAGAGCACTACAATGTAGCACAAGGTGTAAAACAAATCTTGGCCCGCTATAACGAGCTTCAGGATATCATTGCCATCCTGGGTATGGACGAGCTAAGTGAGGAAGACAAAATGCTGGTAGCCCGTGCGCGCAAAATCCAGCGTTTCCTGTCCCAACCTTTCCACGTTGCCGAAACGTTCAACGGCTTCCCGGGTAAATATGTACCGGTTAAAGAAACTGTACGAAGCTTCAAAGAAATTCTGGAAGGCAAGTATGATCATCTTCCAGAAGCGGCCTTCCTTTTTGTAGGGGCCATCGAGGAAGCGGTAGAAAAAGCCAAAACGCTGTAGCATACAGGCAAAGAATAGCCGAGCCTTACGAAGTGAGCTGTCTACGGACAGCTTTCAGGAGGGATTCAAGTGAGCACATATTTATTGGAGATTGTGACGCCGGAGCGCCTGGTCTTTGCAGAACAGGTAAACAGCATCAGTGTTCGCGGCTTGGAAGGCGATCTCGGGATTTTACCCGGACACCTTCCCTTGGTCACTCCCTTGAAGATTGCGCCGGTACGTATTAAAACTGGCGGTCAGACAGAAGTGATTGCGGTCAATGGGGGCTTTGTCGAAGTCCGCAAGGATAAAGTGGTCATTTTGGCTGAAAGTGCGGAGCGTCCCGAGAATATTGATGTGGAGCGTGCCCGTGCGGCAAGGGAACGGGCAGAGCTGCGACTCCAGAGCAAACAGGATAAAGTAGACCATCATCGGGCGGAGGTAGCCCTGCAACGGGCACTTAATCGTCTAAATGCAACGAGCATCAGAACCAATAAGAATTAACATTGAGTTTTTAACTGGATTGTAAAAGGGTTCGACATGGTATACGGATGGAATGACAAGAAGACCGCTTCATGGTTTCTGCCAAATGCTGTTACGGCAGAAGAAGAGGAGGTAGACTTTTCCTTCCTTCGATCACTGTGATCGATCCCTTTTTTGATATGATTCCCAAAAATACAGTCCCATTTCTTGCTTATTAGCTAGGTACATAGTACCTTTTAAATTCACGAAACAGAAGGAAATGTTCGTATTTTGTCGAAAAAATTGTCCTGAAAGTAGAAATAGCACTGGCATATTAGGCGTTCGCCGAGTATTATAAAGAAGTCTGTGACGCAGATGGGAGGGATTACGGATGAACGGGAAGCAGCAATTGGCTGAACAGTTAAGTCAATCGGCGAGTATGACCGCGCTGGTCTCCATGATCGTGTCGCTCATTTGTATAGCGCTAGCTTGGTGGGCTTTACAGAGCTTAAAGCTGGATTTATTCATCAGGCATCCTAAGGGACCACAGGGCAGATTGTTACACTTGTTTCTTGCCATTATTCTGGGGCAGCTGGTGTCTGGCTTTCTTTTAAGCTATATCTCATGGAGCCAGATGCTTTAGAATGTGTTTTAATATGAAGTGGGCGGGTTAATGACTTTATGGCCCTGTATCTGCGGGAATTGTCGAATAACATCGCGCCATATTGTTAACAATGGTAAACAAAAGAACTAAACGTGTATAGCTAGCCCGACAGGCTGGAAACACAATATTCTTCATGTTTAAAAAACGCTTGTATACTTGATTTAATCAGTGTTATGATGGCAGTTAGGGTATTAATAAAATCTTGTTTTTTTATGTAATGAAAAAGCAAGGCATGAAAATAGCGGAATATGTTCTTTTTTCCATGATGGAAAAGGGAAATGACGCGCGGAGGGAACCATAGATGAGCAAATTTATCGTCCGCGGTGGCAACAGATTGACCGGGAGTGTCAAAGTCAGCGGAGCCAAAAACTCAGTTCTGCCGATCATCGCCGCATCTCTTTTGGGAGAAGAAGGAGAAAGTGTTATCATTGATGCACCTCCTCTAGACGATGTGATGACCATTAACAAAGTGCTGGAGTCCTTAGGAGCAGGCGTTACATACCAAGACGAGGTCATTCGTGTTGACGCACGGAAGATAATTTCCTGTGAAGCCCCTTACGAGTGGGTTAGGAAAATGCGCGCATCGTTTTTGGTTATGGGGCCGTTGCTTACACGTTTGGGACACACAAGAATTTCGCTTCCAGGCGGATGTGCAATTGGTACGCGACCGATTGATCAGCATTTGAAGGGTTTTGAAGCATTGGGTGCCGAGATTAGTCTGGGCCAAGGGTTTATTGAAGCTAAAATTAACGGGCGTCTGCGTGGAGCCAAAGTTTATTTGGATGTAGCCAGCGTAGGTGCGACCGAAAATATTATGATGGCCGCTACTCTTGCGGAGGGCATTACCACCATTGAAAATGCTGCGAAGGAACCTGAGATCGTCGATCTTGCGAATTTCCTGAACGGTATGGGTGCCAAGGTGCGCGGTGCAGGTACAGGCGTTATTCGCATTGAAGGTGTTGAAAAGCTGCACGGTGTGAAGCATACGGTCATTCCCGACCGGGTAGAAGCAGGTACTTACATGGTTGCTGCTGCGATCACAGGCGGGAACGTATATGTAGAAGGCGCGATATCGGACCATTTGGGACCGGTTATCTCCAAGATGGAAGAAATGGGTGTAATCATTCAACCGGATGAAAATGGAATTCGCGTGATTTCGGATAAACCGTTAAAGGCCGTTGATGTTAAAACGTTGCCTTATCCTGGTTTCCCTACGGATATGCAGTCCCAGATGATGGCACTTCAACTTGCCGCTGAAGGCACCAGCATTATCACGGAAACCGTGTTTGAAAATCGCTTTATGCATGTGGATGAATTTCATCTGATGAATGCGGAGATTAAAGTTGAAGGCCGTTCCGCAATTGTAACCGGCAATGCTAAATTGACAGGTGCAAAAGTGACCTCGACAGATTTACGTGCAGGTGCTGCTTTGATTCTGACTGGACTGATTGCGGAAGGTACAACGGAGGTATCCGGCGTACAACACATCGACCGTGGTTATGTTCATCTGGCTGAGAAGCTGACCGGGTTAGGCGCCGACATTTACAGAGTTACGGTAGAAGAGCCCAAGCTGGATATCTCCAGTGCTGAGCGCGTCATACCAGAACCGACATCAGGGAATCTGTTTAAGATTCAGCCTTCCCTCGCCTAAGCTTTAGAGTATATAGCCTCATGCGGCTACATGCTGTGACATTTACGAACAAGTGAGGAACCAAGTCCATAAAGGGCTTGGTTTTTTTTATGTTTAAGCCTGTCTTTTTCATTCTTTCAGTTCTCTTAAAAGGGTTCTACCAAAGTGGACGACCTCATATGATTGAAAATATCTGCTGGAGCATATCTCTGCTTCCAGCCGGACTCAAGCTCTTTGATGGAGGTTTCAGCTTATGAAAGATTCACAGGTTCGTATTCGTATACCGATTCATCACTCCAAGGAACACCGCCGGGCTTCTCCTGAGGGAGGCAGTCACGGCTCTATAGCCGTTGTACAGGCAGGGCGTCCTGTGCCACAGCAGATCGTTCCGCCGGGCGCGTCAGCTCCTGACAGAGTGACCTTCACCGCCCGGCGCACGGCGGCGGCGGTCACTCCCGCGCAGCGCCCTATCCCCGCGTCGCCGCCCGTCTCTGGGGCAGCTACGACCCGCGGCAGCCTGCCGCCCGCGCTGCTGCCGCATCTACGGCCTTCTGCCGGGCGCGTCCCGCGCTGGGGCAACCGCCGCCCATGGCTGCCCGCCGCGGCTATGGTGGGCCTACTGGCGCTAGCGCTGGCCGTGCCCGCACTGCTGGCATGGCCTCGCCACACGGCGCAGACGTTGCCGCCTAGCAACCGCACAGCCACGTCTGCGGTTGCGAAGGGCGAGGCGCCTGTTACACGCCTGCCGGGCGTCCCGTCGATTCCTGCGGTGCCCGCCGCGCCAGCGCGCAGTGTACCAGCGGCGGCAGAGCCGGACGTGCGCGTGTACGTCACGTCCACCGGTCGCACGGAGACGCTGCCGCTGGAGCAATACATTGTCGGCGTAGTAGCAGCCGAAATGCCGCCCAGCTTCGAGGGCGAGGCGCTGAAGGCGCAGGCTATTGCCGCGCGTACCTTCATTGCTCGGCGTTTGCTGGCTGATGACACCAGCGGCGCTCCGGCGGGGGCGGATGTGACCGATACGGTTAAGCACCAAGCCTACATTTCCAAAGCCAAACTGAACAGAGAGTGGGGGCATGCTGGCAAATCCGCAGAACTGGCCAAAATCCGGCAGGCTGTACGCGACACCAAGGATACGATCATGGTATATGAGGGGAAACCGATTACCGCTTCCTTTTTTTCTACCAGTAACGGCTATACTGAAAATTCAGAGGATGTATGGGCCAAGGCTGTGCCTTATTTACGGAGTGTGTCAAGTCCATGGGACAAGCAGCTTGCCCCCCGTTATGCAGAAACCATCACGCTGAGCCGTCAGAATGTGCTTGATAGATTGGGATTGAGCCGCCGTACGGCGATAGCCGCTTCTACTGGAGGAGGGAATATACCGGAAATTCGGGTACTTTCCAAGACAAAGGGGCATCGGATCAAACAGATCGAGGTAGGAGGCACTATTTTTACAGGACCGGAAATCCGAAACAAGCTGGGGCTGCGTTCTGCTGAATTTACGTGGAAGGCCGAAGGAGATCGGATCGCCATTACAACCTACGGCTACGGACATGGTGTCGGTATGAGCCAATGGGGAGCTAATGGAATGGCCAAGGAAGGACATACCGCCACTCAAATTCTCCTTCACTATTACACGGGCGTTTCTTTTGCCCAAGCCTCTCGTATTCTAAGTTAGTAAATTTTTCAAAACTTTGAAGTATAAAAGAGTTGCACCCGGTAACACTGGTTACTGAGGTGATGAGCAAATGAGTGAACAAAATAAAAACCAGAACCAAAATCATGAAGAAACACCCAAAACCTTTCAGGGTGGAAGGGCTTCACGGCCGTCTTCGTGGAAAAAGCTGTTGTCCAAAAGGTGGGCATACCCGGCAGCCTATATTGCCGCAGCAGCCATTATACTAACCCTAGTGTGGGTCTATCAGGATGCCAGCCAGAAGTCTTTCAAACCTGACCCAGCTAATTCATCGGTACAGAATACATCAACGGTCAATACCGATGTCACCGGACAACAGCCTGAAAGTATGGAGGTCGTTGCCCAGTCGGAAAATCTCGCATGGCCGGTGGCGGATGCTGCCGCAGTACAGGTCGTAAAGCCATTCTTTGACGAAAACGCGACAGCTGACGAACAGGCGGCTGCGATGGTAGAGTACGATAAAACCTTTACCGCCAACACTGGCATTGATCTTTCTCGCGCTGATGATCAAACGTTCGAGGTGAGAGCCGCCCTCAGTGGTAAGGTGACCCGTGTGGAACAACACCCGCTGGTTGGCAACGTTGTGGAAATTACGCATGATAACAATCTCAGAACCGTTTACCAAAGCCTGAACGATCTGAAAGTAAAAGAAGGCGATCAAGTAAAACAGAACGATGTTATCGCTTCGGCGGGTCGTAATGAACTTGAAAAGGATTTGAAAACACATCTGCATTTTGAAGTGTATCAGGATGCCAAGCCAGTGAATCCAACCGGTCTGCTTCCTAAAAAATAAATTCGGCAATAGCTTTTCATGCAAAGCGGGGGATCATCATCCCTCGCTTTTTCTTGTGCTTTTGTAGTTCATGAGGTAAACATAAGTTGCTTTTCCAAATAAATAGGCCTTCCGAAGCATGTCTTCCCGCCATACTGCGAATATATAGGCATACTCCTCATATAATGTACCAAACTATCCACAGTGGGGAGGCGGGAGCGTGCACGATTACATCAAGGAACGGACCATCAAAATCGGTCGCTGTATCGTGGAAACAAGGAATACGGTCCGTACGATTGCCAAGGAATTTGGTGTCTCCAAGAGCACGGTGCATAAAGATCTGACCGAACGGCTGCCTGAAATCAACCCGGACCTTGCAGATCAGGTGAAGCACATTCTCGAATACCATAAATCCATTCGTCATCTGCGGGGAGGAGAAGCGACGAAAATTAAGTACAAAAAAACGAGCGGAAAAAGAAGGGAGATCCTTGTTTCAGGCAAGTCTTAAAAATATATCGTGAATTGGCTGGCAAAGCCATTGAATCAACCCCCTGAAGTATGATATGTTAAAAGATGGTACAAGATCGAAAAATGACATGTAACCGTAGGTTTATACATATATTTGCCGCTTCTTGTCGAATCTTAGCTTTTTAAAATATCACTTTGGGGGCCTTTTTAATATGTTCAGTAATGATATCGGTATCGACCTCGGTACGGCCAACGTGCTTATCCACGTCAAAGGGAAGGGGGTTGTTCTTGACGAACCTTCCGTTGTTGCAATAGAAAGCGATACAAAAAGAGTTCTGGCTGTCGGAGAGGAGGCACGCCGTATGGTTGGACGTACTCCCGGTAATATCATAGCCATCCGTCCACTGCGCGACGGTGTCATCGCCGATTTTGAAGTGACTGAAGCCATGCTAAAATATTTTATCAATCGTGTAGGGGGGAAAAGCTGGTATAGCCACCCTCGTATTCTGATCTGTGCGCCGACGAACATTACCTCAGTGGAACAAAAAGCGATCCGTGAAGCGGCGGAGCGTAGCGGGGCTAAAGAAGTATTTTTGGAGGAAGAGCCAAAAGCAGCTGCCATCGGGGCAGGAATGGATATTTTTGAGCCTAGTGGCAACATGGTTGTGGATATTGGTGGTGGAACAACAGACGTTGCGGTTCTCTCTATGGGGGATGTAGTAACGGCTTCTTCTATTAAAATGGCAGGGGACAAGTTTGATTCTGCCATCATGAAATACGTGAAAACAAAGTACAAGCTTTTGATCGGGGAACGTACGGCAGAAGATATTAAAATCGCCATCGGCACCGTGCATCCGAGCGGAAGACAGGCAGAGATGGATATCCGGGGACGAGATATGGTATCCGGGTTGCCTAAAACGTTAAGTATTTCTGCGGCTGAAGTGCAGGATGCGCTCAGAGATCCTGTGTCAGCGATTGTTGCTGCGGCCAAGTTTGTATTGGAGCAGACCCCACCGGAGCTGTCAGCCGACATTATTGACCGCGGTGTTATTTTGACAGGCGGCGGCGCGTTACTGAGCGGATTGGACGAGCTGCTTGCCGAGGAGCTGCGTGTTCCGGTGCTGGTTGCTGAAGATCCGATGCATTGTGTCGTCAAGGGCACAGGAATTATGCTGAATAATTTGGATCACGTCGTTAAGAAAAAGTTCTAATCTGCCGATAGTGAATATAAGCGACTCGTGTGCGGTCAGGGAGGCTATCTAGGTTTTGGCTTCCATGCCTCCGTACGAGCAGATATTTGATCAGGAGAGTATAGGATTGGGGTGCACGATACATGTTGAGAGGTTTATATACTGCGGCTGCCGGAATGACAACGCAACAACGACGCCATGACACCGTGACGCAAAATATTGCCAATATGAACACGACCGGATACAAGCAGGAAAACAGTGTTCAGCGTTCTTTTCCCGAAATGCTTATTTCGATGACTGGAGGCAATCCGGATAATCCGGACCGTACGGTCGGCAAGCTCAATACTGGCGTTTTTGCTGAGGAAAGCCTCTCTCCTTACATTCAGGGGGCATTGAAGGATAGCGGACAAGCTACGGATTTTGCGATACAGTCCAATATTAACGTGAACGACCCGGCAACCAATCGGCCTATGGCTTTTGATCGGGCGGGGAAATTCATCAATGCTAACGGTGAAGTCACCTATCGTCCGGAAGCGTTTTTTACGGTTCAGGACAGCAACGGTAATGTACGCTATACACGTGACGGGCATTTTCAGGTAAATGGAACGGGTGCGTTGCTCTCGTCGACTGGCTCAGCAGTGCTGGATACGAATGGAAAGCCGATTCAATTGACGGGGGCTGTTTCAGCGCTTAAAGTAAATGAGCGGGGCGAATTAGTGGACAAAGCCTCTAATCAGACGTTGGGAACGACGCTTGGAATCAGTGTCATTGACCGTCCATACCAGCTCGTTCGTGAAGGTAACGGGAATTTTCGTCTGAATGATACGGACGGTGCTACGGCCAGAACGATGACTGCAAATGATGTGGTAACTGTTCGTCAAGGCTATCTGGAAGTATCCAATGTGGACGCTTCGCAGTCGATGGTGGATATGATGGCTGCGTTAAGAGCGTATGAAGCGAATCAGAAGGTCATTCAATTTTATGATAAAAGCTTGGACAAGGCCGTTAATGAAGTAGGCCGTGTATAACAGGGGGTAAGTGATGAACAACTCCATGATCGGCGCAATGGTATCTATGGCCAGTGTGCAGCAGCGCTTGGATTTGATTGCCGATAATATCGCCAATGTCAATACGGTTGGTTATAAGAGTAAACAGGGTTCTTTTGAAGATGTGCTGGCCAATGTGCAGCAGCAACCTTCGACGTATCTCCAAAATGGACGGGCTATGCCGCTCGGCTATAATTTGGGCTACGGTGTGAAAATAGCCTCGGCTATGAAAAATATGGAGCAGGGACCGCTTAAAGAGACGGGGCTTCCTACCGATCTGGCGATCCAGGGCAATGCCATGTTCGAAGTTCAGGGAAATGGACAGAAGGCTTGGACGCGTGACGGAAGTTTTCATTTTGTTCCAGATCCGAATGACAGCAAAACGATGTTGCTGACAACTGCTGAAGGCTATCAAGTGCTGGATAACAATGATGTTCCTGTAACTGCTCCGTCTGGCTCCAAGGTAGCGATTAACCCGGACGGTGAATTGCTCATTCGCCCAGACGGAACGGGAAATCCAATAGCTGGTCAGCGGATTAAGCTGATGGATGTGCAACGTCCAGAAGGATTGGAACAGCGCGATGATAACCTGTTCGTGCTAGCATATGGTGTGACAGAAGCGAATGTATTTGGTGCAGCAGGTGTAGCGGGCGCTGTTCCAGCGGACGTATCTGTACGTTCCGGCTATTTGGAACAGTCTAATGTGGATTTAGCGGGTGAAATGACGGACATGATGCAAGTTCAGCGAATGTATCAATTGGCGGCACGGGCGCTGACTTCTAGCGATACAATGTTGAACCTGGCTAACAATCTGAGGGCATAGGGATTTGGTGATGAAAGAAGAACAACCCGATTCCCGTCCGGTGCCTGAAAAGGCGAAGTCTCGCTGGCGTACTGCCCGTTATTTCGTAATCCCGTTGCTATTCCTATTCTCGCTGTTGGGTGGTTTGATTGCAGGATATGTGATCGTAGGCAAGCAAGGACTGGCAGGAGTATTTGAATGGAAAACCTGGCAGCATGTCATTGATCTTATATTTGCGCCTTAAATTCACTTTAAAAGAGTGGGGCGGTGGGAAAAGGTCGCTCCGCGAATGATTTGATCTTACGATCGCTGTTGCAACGGGATTTTCTTATTTTATAAGTTATTCAGATGTAAAAATCCCGTTGCAAAGGCGAACGTTGACGCTTCTCCAGATTCAAATCCTTCGCTCCGCTACTACCCGCCATCGAGCCCACTCTTGTTAAGGTAAATCAACCCGCAATTTGTGTGGGTAGTATATAAAAACAACAAAACCCTGTGCCAGCAGCGCAGGGTTTTGTTGTGCCTTCAACGGCAGGGGCCCTCCAACTCAGCACGTCGTTGGAGGGTCAATGAAGGCCATCGCAGGGGCCTTCGGTGTTGTTCCGCCTTCACGCCAAGCGAGTATTATTGAAGCGAGGCTTTATTTTTGAGCCAAAAACAACTTGGCGGAGAGGTTTATTTGAATCTGGAGAAGCGGCAGCGTTCGCCTTTGCCCCTGAATTTTAACCGTATCGGGTTTTTAAATAATGAAAAAATTAAGGGGCAACAGCGATCGGAAGATCAAATAAATCGCGCAGCCCGTCCCCCTTGACTCAATTTGAAGCTCTGCTTCACCCCATAATAGGAGCACCCAATATGGTACTTCCGCGTAATTTTCTTTTTACATCTGATAACTGTATAATGATGGGGAAGTTTAAACACTGCGGGGTAAGACCAAGCACGGGCAAAAGGGCCTCTTCGCGCCTCTGGTTGCATAACCGGCGGAAAAAGCCCCTTATCTCAACCTTCACTTCTGCAGTAGGTGAAGGATATCTAACATTGTTACCGCTTTGAACTGTTATTATGCAGCGCAGGCGGGGTAATATTATGCTTGCAGTGGCTCTATTTTGTTAAGAGCCTGAACCCTGCAAGCGAGAGGAGTTATTAAAGTAATGGACAAATTGCAATTGGATGTTAATCAAATTCAGGAGATTATCCCGCATCGGCCGCCGTTTTTGTTGGTGGACCGCATTATAGAGCTGGAGGAAGGGAAAAGAGCAGTAGGTATTAAAAATGTAACAGTGAATGAGCCTCATTTCATTGGACATTTTCCGGGTTATCCTGTTATGCCGGGTGTGCTGATTACCGAAGCCTTGGCTCAGGTAGGTGCATTCGCACTGCTGCATCTGGAAAGCAATCGCGGGAAAATTGGTTTCTTGGCAGGGCTGGATGGCTTCCGTTTTCGCGGACAGGTGGTTCCTGGGGATACGCTGACGCTTGAAGTGGAAATAACCCGTTCCAAAGGAGCATTCGGCAAAGGGAAGGCTACGGCTAAGGTAGGTGATACAGTAGTAGCTGAGGGCGAGATTCTGTTTGCATTGTCCGATCCTCCCCAATAAGCAAGCTCCGCTGACATAAGCACGACGTCTGAACCGAGTGCATGTGTACATAGAAATCCTGTCTTGACCAACCAAAAACGGAGAGGGGAAATTGGCATGACGCAGTTGAGTAAAAAAGCATTGGAAAGCATTGAGAGCTGGCTGCATGACCCTTATATTGATGAAGAAACCAAACAGGAGTTGCGCGCATTGGAAGGCAACGAGCAGGAGTTGGAGGATCGCTTTTACAAAGAGCTGGAATTCGGCACAGGTGGTCTGCGCGGAGTGATCGGGGCGGGTAGCAACCGGATGAATCGTTACGTCATTGGACGTGCGACTCAGGGACTGGCTCGTTATATTTTGGAGCAGCATGCGGGGAAAGAAGGGAAGCCTTCGGTTGTAATCGCGCATGACTCGCGTCATTTCTCGCCAGAGTTTGCTTTGGATGCGGCTTTGGTGCTGGCAGGCAACGGCATCGTTGCCAAGCTGTTCCCGTCCTTGCGTCCAACGCCACAGCTTTCTTTTAGCGTACGACATTTGGGAGCCAGTGGTGGGATTGTCGTAACAGCAAGCCATAACCCTCCTGAATATAATGGATACAAGGTATACAACGATGAAGGTGGTCAGCTTGTTCCTGATCAGGCCGAGCAGGTTATCGGTTACATCCATGAGGTTCCTTCTTTTGCTGATATTCACCGTCTGACACGTGAAGAAGCAGAGGCCCAGGGCTTGCTGGTTTGGCTCGGAGAGCAAGAAGATGAAGCGTTTGTGGATACGGTAGCCAGTGTGAGTGTTAATCGTGAGCTGATTGCAGCGGGGCCGGGCAAAAACTTCAAGGTTGTTTTTACACCTCTTCATGGCTCAGGCAACGTACCGATTCGCCGCGTGCTGGAGAAAATCGGGTTTGAGCAGGTTCATATTGTGCCTGAACAGGAACAGCCAGATGCTGAATTTTCCACTGTTAAATCACCAAACCCGGAAGAACGCGATGCCTTCAAGCTGGCGATTGCGCTGGGTGAAAAGATTGGTGCGGACTTGTTGATCGGTACAGACCCGGATGCAGATCGCATGGGAGCGGTTGTGAAAAACCGTGACGGCGAGTATGTAGTATTGTCCGGTAATCAGTCTGGCGCGATCATGGTCTACTATTTATTGAACCAGCTAAAAGAAACGGGTAAGCTTCCAAGTAACGGAGCGGTCATTAAAACCATCGTAACGAGTGAAATGGGCGCAGTGATTGCTGAGCATTTTGGAGCAACCGTATTTAACACGCTTACGGGCTTCAAGTACATTGGTGAGAAAATGAATCAGTTTGACCAAACAGGCGATTATACCTACCTGTTTGGCTATGAGGAGAGCTACGGATATTTGGCAGGTAATTATGCCCGTGACAAGGATGCGGTCTTGGCGGCTATGCTGATCGCTGAAGTGGCTGCTTATTACAGTACCCAAGGCAAGACGCTGTATGATGTTCTAGAGGAGCTGTACGAGCAGTTTGGTTACTTTCTGGAGAAGCTGGAGTCCCGCACACTCAAGGGCAAGAATGGAGTAGCGCAGATTCAAGGCAAAATGACGGATTGGCGTACTACCCCTCCTCTGGAAATTGCAGGTGTGAAGGTGGAAAAAGTGCTGGATTACTCACAGGGTTTGGACGGACTTCCGCAAGAGAATGTGCTTAAGTTCTTACTGGAAGACGGTTCGTGGTTCTGCTTGCGTCCTTCCGGTACCGAGCCGAAGATTAAAGTATATTTTGCCGTACGAGGTTCCTCTCTGGCAGATGCTGAGCAAAGAATCAGCCGTCTGGTGGAAGCTGTTATGGCACGCGTAGACGCTTGAGCTAAATCCATTTATAATAGAATAGGGTAAGGTAATTGGATACGAACTAAGAAATCGGTGACCTCTCACGGCAAAGGGCAGTACGCCGTGGGGGTCATTTCTGTGTTGTAGAATAAACTGGAAGAGGCTTTGGGAAAATAAGCTTATTCCGGTGACGGAGGATTTTGCAAAATCCAATGAGTGGCCTGCCAACAACTGAGTAAGGGTAAGGTGAGCAGCGTTGGATTTTGAAAAATTCCGAATATTAAGGAGGTTCTTTGGTGTATCAGAAATGGCAGTATTGGAATACGGCTTCTCGAAAATGGTTATGGATTCTGGTTGCACTTGGCTTGCTGGCTTCCATTCCTGTAATTGCCGATCGTCTGCAGACAGAAGCATCAAGTAAAAAAGTAGAGATCATATTCGACTATCGGGATTTGACAGAGGCAGCTTCGTATCAGGCTCACCCGCAGGATTACCTGAATGAGCAGCTTGACCGCTTAAAACAGGCCGGTGTGAACAGTATGGCAATGTATGAAAGCACGCTGGATGATTTCCGTAAAGCAGGCCATGTTGTAACCTATACGACTCAGAACATCTCTGATATGGAAAAACGGGTATCACCCGCCAACGAAAATTTTACGTACGTTGTTTTCACTGATCAGGAAAACGCTGCGGCATTGAGGCCGTTAATTGAACGTACTTTTAACAGTCTGGACATTAACGTAAAACCATGGACTTATCAGGGTCATGAAGGGCTCGTAGTAGAAACTTCTCCAGAGGATGCGTATCTCAAACCCATGCAGCCTGATCCGATTGCCATGAAACAACTTCGGAGTAAAGGATTTTTTATCGTTCCTCGGATGAGCGACAGTCTTCCTTACAATCAGGAATTGACGGAAGAGACGTTGGCTTCTTTTCAGGAGAATGGCGTAAAACGCATTTTGTTTGAAGGAGATTCTGTCAAGGGGTTTACAGATAATGAGAAAGAACACAGTCTGGCGGCATTCGCTCAATTACTGAACAAATACAATATTGGCCTGGCCGCTATTGAAAACTTGAAAAAACCGCAGGCAGGCTTCAACAAGCTGGCTTACGCTATAAAATATAACGTTGTGCGCCTGTACTCACTGAGCGACAAAGATTCAACGCTTGATGTGGAGACGTTGGCTGATCGTTTTGCATTGGCGACCAAGGATCGCAACATTCGCATGCTTTATCTTAATACAGCTCCGACCCGCAGTGTGGCTGAGGCCAAAGTGAAGGATTCTGTAGATAACTTGATCCATAGTTTGGACAAGCCGGGTAATGCTGTTCAACGGATGGAGAAAAAGGGATTTGAGCTGGGACAGGCTGAACCATTTCAAGTGGTTGATTCGTCGTACCAGCGTTATCTGAAATTGGTGGTTGTACTGGGGGCACTGGCTTTCTTCTCCATTATGGTGTCGTATTTTGTTCCAGCATTGACCTTGCTAGCATTTGGATTGGGACTGGTTGGATCAGCAGGTCTTTACGTTCTGAACTCCAGCTTGATGGAGCAGGGCTTGGCACTACTTGCAGCGATTAGCGGACCCACAGTTGCAATGGTTATTGCTGTACGTACGATTAGAATCAAACGTGAACAGGAGTCTGAGCTTTCAGTAGGTCGTCGTCTCGTTCAAGCACTTGTATTGTACGTCCAGACAGCAGTCTTGTCGTTGGCTGCTGTACCGTTTATTATTGCGTTATTGAATAGTATTGCTTACAGCCTTGTGCTGAACCAGTTTAGAGGCGTAAGCTTGCTTCACATTATGCCGATTTTTTTGGCGGCAGTATATATTTTCTTTTATCGGGGTGTCTCTATACGCGAAGAAATCTCAAAGCTGCTGCGCACGCCGATTACCGCACTATGGGTCATCGTACTGGCTGTTATTGGAGCCGCAGGAGTGTACTATTTGAGTCGTACCGGAAATGCGGGTACCGTGTCTAACACAGAGCTGGTTTTCCGAAATTTCCTTGAGAATGCATTTGGTGTGCGTCCACGTAATAAGGAATTCTTGATGGCACACCCACTGTTTATTGCAGGTGCATTCCTTGCGTTGAAATATCGCCAAGCGATCTATTTGCTGATTATCGCTGCTATTGGTCAAGCTTCTATGGTCGATACCTTTGCTCACATTCATTCGCCAGCGGCCCTCTCGCTTAGTCGTGGGCTGCTAGGATTGGGATTTGGTCTGATTCTGGGAATTATTGCAATTGTCGTGTGGCAAGTGCTGGAAGGATGTTGGAAGAAATGGTCACCACCGTTCAAACGATAATAATCTCGGGTTATTACGGCTTTCGCAATAGTGGAGACGAGGCAGTGCTCAAGTCGATTTTGACAGCATTAGAGGAGGAAAGCCGTCAGGCGGGTATTACGGTTAAGCCTGTTGTGCTGTCTTCGGACCCCGATTGGACGCAGAAGATGTACGGAGTAGAAGCCGTACCACGTATGAGTCTGGGAGAAGTTCGGAGAGCGATTAAAAACAGTGACGGATTAATCAGCGGCGGCGGAAGTTTGCTTCAGGACGCAACAAGTCCCAAAAGCATTCCTTATTATCTGGCGATTCTCAAGCTGGCTCAGTGGGCCGGAAAGCCGACGTTTGTGTATGCTCAAGGCATTGGTCCGGTACAACGGAAGATATTTTACCCTATGATCCGGTCTGTGTTTCAGCGCTGCGAATATGTATCTGTAAGAGATGAACAGTCTGCGGCGTTACTGGGTACCATGAAATTAAAACGCCCTGCTGTCGAGGTTGTTCCCGATCCCGTAATGGGGCTTCCATTGCCCTCCCATTCTGAAGGTTTACAGGGAGCGGCTGTCGAAGGGGGAAATGAACTTCCGATCGTTGGTGTGTCCGTACGTTATTGGGACAAGGAGCGTCGTGAATTAACCGCGATTGCAGATGGTTTGAAGAAATTAGCTGCTGGACGCCGTGTACATTTGCGCTTTTTTCCTTTCCATCTGCCAGACGATGAGCAGGCTTCTAGGATGGTAATGGAATTGTTAGGGGATGTTAGGGAAACAGGCAGCCGTGTCAGCATGTGTGAGCAGGTTACCGATCCTCAGCAGATGCTGCTGGAAGTCAGCCGTTGCAGTTTGATGATCGGGATGAGATTGCACAGCTTGATTTATGCAGCATCCCATCATGTGCCCCCGTTGGGGATATCCTATGATCCGAAAATTGACCATTTTCTCGGCCGCGTCGGTAGCCAGCCTGTAGGCACCACAGAAGCGCTGGATGGTCAAAAGCTGGCTAATGAGGCTATACGATTGCTGGATCAGCGGAGTCAATGGATCGAGAGCCAGGGAGCGGCAATTGCTTTGTTAAAAAGCGAGGCTCGCTTACCGGCACAGCATATCATTAATTACTTGTGTCGCAAAGGATGATGGATACAGTGACAGTTAATAAGGTTACGAATGTGCCAACCGTCCCGATTTTCGGTGTTCCGGTATCAAGGCTTAATATGAAAGATACATTAAACGTATTGATCCAAGCGGTAGAGTCTCGATGTCCGCATCAAGTAATTACTGCTAATCCAATTATGGTTATGGCTGCATTGGAAAATCCAATGTACATGTCCGTGATGAAGCAGGCGGAGCTCATCGTCCCGGATGGGACTGGCGTGGTTTGGGCCGCGAATTATGTAGGGCATCCAGTACCAGAACGTGTGGCGGGTTTTGATTTGTTACATGAATTACTTGGAGCTGGAGAAAACTATCATTGGAAGGTTTATTTGCTCGGATCGACATCCGAAGTGATTCAAGCGACTGCACAACGGGTACATGAGCTTTATCCCGGAATTACGGTTTGCGGCAAGCGTGACGGATTTTTTGGACCGGAAGAGGATGAAGCAGTGATTGCAGCTATTCGTGAAGCAAATCCCGATTTGCTGTTTGTAGCACGTGGAGCGGACACACAGGAGCCCTGGATTGGTAAATTTAAAGAACAATTAGGTGTTCCCGTGATGATGGGAGTGGGCGGTAGCTTCGATGTCATATCAGGTAAAGCTAAACGCGCTCCTAAATTGTTCCAAAAGTTCAGAGCTGAGTGGCTGTATAGGCTACTGAAAGAGCCAAGTCGCTACAAAAGAATGCTTGCGCTGCCGAAATTCGCCATGAAAGTGATGCGTGAAAAAGAAAACGTCACAAAAGTGTGATAAATAGCTTGAATCTGCCTTCAAAACCCGCTAATTTGCCAGAATATGAAGCTTGGTATTTATTTTCGATCAGAGTATAATTCAATGCGGTTACATCTGAAAAGGGATTGCTTTAAAATTGGGGGTCGAATGATCAAATGCTATTGATCTATATTATTGGTTTCATCATGGCACTGGGACTTGCGCTGTTATTGACACCACTCGTCAAGAAATTTGCTGTGAAGGTTGGAGCCGTCGATGTGCCGAATGCCCGAAAGGTACATACCCGAATTATGCCGCGTCTTGGCGGTCTGGGGATCTTCCTGGCAGTTCTTTTGTCCTTATTGGCGATTTTACCTTTTGTGCCTGAAGGAATGCTGTCCTCAAGGGATATTAACTTTATCGCAGCCTTTTTGATTGGCGGAACGCTGATTACACTGATTGGTGCTCTCGATGATCGTTTTGATCTTAATGCAAAATTGAAATTTATGGCTCAAATTGCCGTTGCGTGTATGGTTGTATTTGCTTTTGATATTCGTGTTGATTTTGTGAATGTGCCTTTTCAGGATGCATACTCTTCTTTGGAAAGCTGGATCTCCATCCCGCTTACGATTTTCTGGATTGTAGGTGTAACGAATGCCATCAATTTGATTGATGGTCTGGATGGACTGGCTGCTGGTGTTTCGGGAATCGCAATCGGAACGATTTTTGTAATGTCTCTTCTGATGGGCAACTATATGGTTGCTATGCTTTGTCTGGTGCTGCTGGGCAGCATTGTCGGATTTCTGTTTTTTAACTTTCACCCTGCAAAAATATTTATGGGTGATACAGGATCTCTATTTTTGGGCTTCTGTCTGGCGATGCTGTCGATGCTTGGATTCAAACAGATCGCTATTGTATCGTTTATTACGCCATTGATCATTATCGGCGTACCTTTGTCAGATACATTCTTTGCAATCATTCGTCGCAAGTTGCAGAAGAAACCGATTTTTTCACCAGACAAAGGTCATTTACATCACTGCCTGCGTGAATTGGGCTTTAGCCACAGACAGACCGTATTGATCATTTACGCTATTGCTGCATTTTTCGGTGTATTAGCCGTGATTCAATCATATGCTGCGCTTAATGAAGCGAACTGGGTTATCTTTGTCGTGATATGTATTATGATGTTCTTCTTGCAGATTGGCGCCGAGGTTATTGGACTTGTTGGTAAAACCAAACGTCCGGTGATTAACACCTTGATTCGGTTGCTGGCTAAGCCAGATTCTCAGACTCGTTCGAAATTATAATTTTTTATTTTAAAAGTAAGCCTTCAAGCTTGGCGGTATACCGCGGGTTTGAGGGCTTTTTTGTTCTTCACTAAGAAAAAACTCCCTCCTTTTTTGCGTATTTACTAATTTTTTGTATGTTTGCTGCCGATAAAAAAGGTATTGAATGATTACGTGCCCCAAGGTGCGACAGAATCTAAGGAGGACAATGATTTGAAACGATTGCTATCTATGTTGCTGACGGTTGGTCTCATCATTGGCTTGGTGCCGGCGGCCCTGGTAGGCACGGCTCATGCTGCGACAGGAACTTATTTTATTTTTCCAAATGAAAAATACGACGTGGATTCAGCCAGATCGGTAAACACCGACCGTATCACAGTTAACGGAACGATTAATGGAGTGAACGGAAGCACAATTTCATATAGTGTATTCCAACTCTCCAAAAATGGAACGACGCTTAACGTGGTAAATAAAAACGAGAGCCAAAAAGGCGGAATCACGGTCACTGGCTCCACTCTTAAAATTTCAGACATTAAACTGTTTCCTGGTTTGAACCGAATCACATTCCAAAGCAGCCAAAACTCGGCGGATATGAAGGATTCTATTTACGTAGAGTACCAGGATGGACCAAAGGTTTATGATCTGTCTGCTACGCTGAACGGTAAAACTGAACAGTTAGTAGAGAACCAAACAGCTGTGCTCACAGACGCGGGTAATAACGGTACGGATGACGTTAAAGTGATCATTCAAGGTATAGCGCCTAATGCTGATAGCGTAACCCTCACGTCTGCAAAAAGCAGTAATACGTATACTGTTAACTCTTATACCGGTTATAAACTAACAGGAAGTGTTGTACTTAGTCCGGGTAAAAATATAGTGACTCTTAAAGTGGGTAACGGAACTCAGGCTCTAACGGTTACGCGTGAAATTACAATCTATACGGGCAAACCTGAATTTTCCGATTTGAACCTGAACATGGATGGGAATGTGTCGGCCGATCTGACCACTTCGCCTGACTTTACCGTATCATCTACGAGTGGAGTTGTTTTGAAGGGTAAGGTTTTGGTTCCAGGCGGTGCATCTGATCCGGGAGTGGCTACAATTAATGCAAGGTTTACAGATGTCAGTAACAATGGCAGTGCTGTGGGTAGTGCTAGTGGGATTGATGCCACGATTGATACTGCTAATGTGGTTACATCCAATGGCTATAAGGTATATCCATTTCAGGTGACTGTACCTTCAGGGGTTGTGGTGGATCATTTGACCAGAGTATCCTTGGGTCTAACTTATAGTGATACCAGTACCCCGCCTGCTCCATCTGCTGTCCAATTTACATTGCGCAGCAGCACTCAGCCGTATATTGATGATGTAAATTATCTTCCTGATTTTAACAATCAATTGTTGAACAGAATTAATGGTAGCGGGTCTGATCAGGCAACTGCCATAGATGAAGCTATGAAGTTAACTGGAAGCTCTATGAAGAACAAGACTACAGATGCTCCATCTGTTCCTGTAGGTATGGAGTTCATCGTTGTTAACGGTGCACCTTCTTCAATCAGTGAGCTTTCTGGAGTAACGGTTCATACTGTAGGATCACCTCAAGATGTGATTCGGACAATCAATGGCAAGCCAACACAAGTGAAGAAAATCATCGCTTATGTAGACACTTTGCCTAAAGAAGGACAGAACGTACTGAATTTTTACCTGAATGGTGACTCGACCAAGTTAATTAAAGCCACGGTGAATCTGTTGCAGGGTCCATTCATGAAGTATGATACGATTTATGACGGACAACAAATTCCGTTAAATACCTCCAGTTCAAACCTGAATACCTATAAGCTGACTCAATTGGGCTACTTTAAAGGTAAACTGCTTGATGTGAGCAACATAGCAGATATTCATTACACTGGAAGTAACCGTAATGTATTCCTGTATATTAATAATGTATTGGTTGATCTAGATGGCTCAGGGGCGGACTTTAAACTTGCTTCTTCCTCGGAACCAGCCGCAGCCAACGCACTGGCAAGCGGGAATAATGAAATCAAATTTGTGTACAAGCCAGGTATTGAATATAGCAATACGGTAAAAGTAAACTTTACACAGACCAATATTCCAGTAATTCCAGTTGCAAACACACAGGGGATTATTCCTTTTACACCTGTTAGTGGCTTGAGCAGTGCTCCGAAATATAGCGAAATTGCACCGAAAACAAAAGATGCTAATTTCACTAAAGTGGATGATACCAATTACAATACATCCCTGAAAAATATCAATGTATTTGGTACATTCAGTATTGCTGATTTGGGTAAAGCGGATCAGGTCAATGGTTCGCTAAGTGATATTTCCAATAAAGACCAATACATTTTGGAAATTAAAGGATCGGACGACAGCGAGGTTAATTGGACGCTGAATAATGAGTTTTACTCAGCCGAAGATGCTAAGACAACATACAACTCTGGTTCTATTACAGATAAATTTACAAATAAAGATTTAAAAGACCTGCTCGTGTACTATCATCCGGACAAAAAGTATTTCAGCTTTGTGTTGAAAAACCAAACTGTTCCGCAAGATGGAACACCAGTAGCCTATAACATTACCTTGTACAACAGTGGCAAGAGCGGACCATTTGCAACGTTCCGACTGCAAGTTTCTGGTCAATCCACATCTTTTGATATTTTGCGTCCGCTTCCTGAAAAGAGAATCGTGAATCAAAACTTTGTGCAAGTGGTTGTGAACGTAGGTAATGCAGATAGTGTTATGGTAGGTAAGGAAACAGCAGTTCAAGAGGGATTCGATTCTGATTATGATGGCACTGTTGATTACCCTTCAACCTACAAAGCCATCGTCACCGGTCTAAAGGCCAACAAAGATAATAAAATTGACGTAGTGGTTACAAAAGGTAAAGATAAACTGAAACAGACCATTACGGTTAAATATGTGCCTACCAATATTCCTGGTGAGCAATACATGGAAGCGATGAAAACATCGCACAAAGTGTTTGATGGTAATCTTACACTTGCTTTTGCTAAGGGAACTAGTCTGATTCGTCGGGATTATGATCAACCGCAGCAATTCAAAAATCAGGTTTTCTCTGGTCATACATTGTACTTTGCGATAGCAAATAGCGAAGACGGTGTGGTAGACCGGCATGAATTTGAAACTGAAAAAGCATTGTCAGATATGCGGAGCTTGATTGCAGATGGAAGTAGATACTTCAGCAGAGACTTCCCAACTCGTTTTACCAAGTCAAGCCCGGTATTCTGGATTGACCCAGGTACAGCAGATGATATCAAAACGGATGCTTACGATCCGGTAACTTATGGTGCCGATCCTTATCAACTGGCTAATAAGTCGCAAAATGACAGTAGTAAGATCAAAAACTTCTACTGGCGTGATCCTTCTAATGAATTAGTACCATCCAAGCGTGCAACATTAACCTTGACGTATGATAGCAGTATCGCGCAGGATGCAGGGAAACAAATGACAGTGTTCTATTTTGATTCGGATCTTAAAGATTGGCAGAACATTGGTGGTGTGGTAGATCCGAAGAAACATACCATTAAAGTACCGTTTGATCGTTTCGGCTACTATGTTGTAGCTAAGGTTGGAGAAACGTATAGTGATGTCATTAAACACAAGTACGCCAGAGATTACATTGAGTCCATTCTGGCTAAGGGTGTCATGAACCCAATGGATCCAATTAATAGCTTTGGACCTGACAGCTACATTAAAAGAGGCGAATTCACGTCTATGATTGTCAAAGGTCTGCAAATTCCTCTTAATTTTAGCGGTGCGAAGCATTTTGATGACGTCTCTATTCCAAATACGATATCGGCAGATGCCCTCTATGATTATCGTTATATTGAAACAGCCGCACGTGCCGGTATTGTAAAAGGTTCGCAACCAAGAATCTTTATGCCGGAAGATGTAATTACACGTCAGGATGTAGCGGTCATTATTGCCAAGGCATTGAATTTGAAGCTGGAGACAGATCATGACAAGATCATGAAGAACCTGTCTAAAACCTTTAAAGATGCAGACAAGATTGATTACTATGCACAAGCATCTGTGCTTGCGATTGCCAAGAAGGGCTTTATCACAGGTTCACCTGTTGATGCTAGTGATCTGAAAAAAGGATATATGTTTAATCCTACATCTCTGACCTTGCGTGGAGATGCAGCCGTTATCATAGCTAAAGTTATGGCTGATAAAAAGTTGCTTCCTAAAATCTAGATCCTTAAAAAACTGAATTTATTGAACATCCCTCCATGCGAAAATGGAATTCCCTTTCATATACATGAGAGGGATGTTTTTTGAAAATCAGCTATTTGACTGGGATTAAGGGCCTATGCCATAATAACAATGAGCAGATAACTGATAGGTAAGTTTATAGCGTTTTTGTTTTTGAACTACCATAAATGCATTTAAATTAACTACTTTTTTTTAAGTACTTATCTCAAAATGTGTTTATTATTTGCTTATATGTTCTTTTTGTACACTTATTTGAAACTTTACGTCTATTTCATCGTAGTAGAGGATTAGTGTGCTTAAATATTAGACAAAGAAGTGAGTGGGGAGTGATGAGATGTCTCAGTTTTCAATACGCCGTCCTGTAACAGTATTTATGTTAATTGTTACTTTGTTGATCGGGGGCGGTATTTTTGCGTTAAGACTTCCTGTTGAGCAGATGCCGGATATGAAGCTGCCTATTGCTTTGGTAGTGACCAGTATTCCAAATTCGACACCGACAGAAGTTGAGGAATTGGTTACTAAGCCTATTGAAAAAGGTCTATCGTCCATTCAGGATGTAGACACGGTCACGTCACAGTCCTCCGAAGGAACTTCCATGGTTATGATTCAGTTTAACTGGGGAGTAGACCTTAATCAGGCTACATTGGATATGCGTGACAAATTGGATTCTGTAAGGGGTTCACTTCCTAAAAGTGCGAATGCACCACGTGTTCTGAAGTTGGATATTAATGCAACTCCGGTTATTACACTCGCATTTACTGGTGAACAAGATGTTAACCAATTAAAGTCTATTGCAGAGGATATCATTGAACCACATCTCGAAAGAATCTCAGGAGTTGCTTCAGTCGGTGTGACTGGGGGACAAGAACGTTTGGTTCGGATTACTGTTGATCAAGCCAAGCTGCAAAGTTATGGTATTACCTTAGATCAGATTAACCAGGCGCTAGCAGCTAATAATGTGTCCGGCTCTGCAGGTTCTGTTGATCGTGGTAATACGGAGATTCAAATCAGGGTTCAAGGTGAATATCAGGCTGTTTCGGAAATGGGAGAGACTCCGATCACTGTGGGCAAAGGCAGTGTGAAATTAAAGGATGTTGCAACCATTGAAGATTCTTTAGAGGATGTTACAACCATTTCTACATACAATGGTAAGCCAAGTATTAATATCTCTCTTACAAAGGCTACGGGAGGGAATACACTTTCCATTGCTAATTCGGTGAAGGACAATTTGGATGCAATCCGTAAGGATTTGCCTGCGGGTACTCAACTTGATTTGGTCACTGACGCTTCCGTAATGATTAGCGACTCTGTTCACTCATTATTAGAGCATGCTGTGCTAGGACTTATTATCGCAGCTATCGTTTTAATGTTATTCCTTAATAGCGCACGTTCCACAATTATTGCAACAATCGTAATTCCAATCTCTTTTATAGCCACATTTATGATGATGTATTTCACTGGACAAACCATTAATATTATTTCATTGAGTGGTTTGCTACTGGGTCTAGGGTCCTTTGTTGACTTTGCCGTCGTTATTATCGAGAATATTTTTAGACAACGACATGAAGGCAAAAGCATGCTACAGGGCGCTATTGATGGTTCCAAACAAGTGGGGAATGCGGTCATGGCCTCTGCACTTGCACAAATCGTAGTGTTTTTACCGATTGTATTTGTAGATGGAATTGCGGGCGTACTGTTTAAGCCGTTAGCCTTGACCGTAATTTTCTCTCATATTGCTGCGCTGCTAATCTCACTTATGATTGTACCCATGCTTAGTTCACGTTGGTTGCCTACTGTTCCAGATGAGTCCATATATTCTTCGGGTACTTATAAAGGAATTAACCCGATTATCTGGTTCAATATCGGTTTTGAAAAATTGAGGGGCGGATATCGCCATATTCTCAAATGGGGGATTAACCATCGTAAAAGTGTTTTGACAGCTACTTTGCTTATGTTTGTAGCTGCAGCAGCTTTGGTTCCTATGGTTAAAACGGAATTTATCCCTGAATCTGACCAAGGGGAGTTTTCCGTCACTGTAACGATGCCTAATGGAACCAAATTGGAAGAAACACAAAAAGTTACTGAAGGAATTGAAAAGGAAATTTTAAAGATTCCTGAACTTGAAAAAATGATAGTAAATATAGGATCTGGAGGCGGAGCAACGGGCGTATCTGGCTCATCTTCTGCTAATGCTGCAAACATTAGTGTTACACTGAAGGATGATAGGGCACGGCCTACTGATGAAGTGGTAAATGCTCTGCGTCAAAAAATTGTGGATATTCCCGACGCAGAAATCATTATTCAAGCTTCTTCCGGGCTATCAAGTGGAGCAGCCGTAAACATCAACCTGAGGGGCGATGATATAGAAGTGTTGCGGGAGCTTTCGGATAATCTCGTGGCTGAGGTTAAGAATATTCCGGGAGCGGTGAATGTTAAGAGTACGTTGAATGCTACTCGTGAAGAATATGAGATTACGATTAATCGAGAGCTTGCCAGCCGATATGGTTTGTCAGCATCTCAAATTTTGTCTGTTGTGAGTACCTCCTTTAACGGCTCGGTTGCTACAAGCTATCGTACCGGAGAAGACCAGATTGATGTGAAGATATCGTTGCCGAATGAGTATCGCCATGATCTGGCTTATCTGCAAACATTGCGGATTACAACTGCACAAGGGATTGATGTGCCTTTGTCATCAGTGGCCAGTATTGATAAGCGTGAGGTTCCCGAGACTATTACACGCGAGAATCAAACACGTCAAGTACAGATTACTGCTGACATAGACGGAACAGGAGACATTCGTTCAGTTAATCAAAAAATAGATGTTCTTCTACAAGGTACTCACTTCCCTGATGGATACAGTGCAGATACGGGTGGCGGACAAAATGAGCAAATGATGGAGTCCTTTACAAATCTGGCAGTAGCTATATTGCTATCTGTAGTGCTGATTTATATGGTCATGGCAGGGCAGTTTGAATCCTTGCTTACGCCGTTTGTTATTATGTTCTCGATTCCACCTACTTTAATAGGTGTGCTTATTGGTTTGGTTGTAACAGGATCTAGTCTTAGTGTGTCGGCTCTAACCGGTTACATTATGCTCGTCGGCCTGGTTGTCAATAACGCTATCGTCATGATTGATTTCATCATTCAGCTCCGAAATGAAGGACAAGATCGGGATGAAGCTATTATTCATGGAGCGTCTGAGCGGTTGCGTCCGATTTTGATGACAACGCTGGCGACTGTACTGGCTTTGCTCCCAATGGCATTTGCTACAGGCAGTGGTAACGAGTCACAAGCGCCGATGGCAGTTGTTGTTGTATTCGGGTTATCCTTCGCAGCTGTTATTACATTGATTCTTATTCCGGTAGTCTACGTTATCTTGGATAATAGGATACAAAAGGGTAAAGAACGGAAATTGAAAAGACAGCTCAAAAAAGAAGCAAAGCTGCAACAAAAGAGTGTTCACATTTAATAATGAGGTGAAGAGATATAATGAATAAAAAAAGTGCTCTGATTGCCACGACATTGCTTTTGTCAGTTGCATTGGCAGGCTGCGGTGGGGGGGAAGCCCCCGCCGCTCCAGCCGCGGTGCAGAAAACGATTCCGATCCAGGTAGCAAAAGTGGCTAAAGGCAGTATTGAGGATTCATCAGGTATTGTAGGCAGTTTTGCGCCCAAAGACACGGCTCAGGTTGCCCCGAAAATTAGCGGAAAAATACTGAGCATTAATTTGACGGTGGGACAAAAGGTAAACAAGGGCGATATTTTGTTTACGATTGATCAGAAAGACCTTCACGACACGATTACACAGTCTCAGGAATCTTACCAGGTTGCACTTGCTAATTTGAAGCAAGCTGAAAGCGGAGCAGCGCAATCTGTTCAACAGGGAGAGTCTGCTGTGGATCAGGCTAAGAGTTCACTGGTACAGCAAGACAATGCCATTACCCAAGCGCAGACTGCTGTGGTAGATGCCCAGAGTTCCGTGCGTGATGCTCAGAATACGCTAAATCGTAACCAGCAGTTGTTTAGTGCTGGTGCTGTTTCGCAATCTGACCTGGAACAGTCTCAAATAGCGTATAGAAGAGCTCAAACTGCATTGGAAAACGCCCAGCTCTCACTTCATAATGCGCAAACATCCAAGGAAAGTGCTCAGACCACATATACTAATGCCCAGAAGTCATTGCGGCTTGCACAACAGAAAACGGGTATTGATGTAGCACGTGCTTCGGCTAATCAGGCCAAGGCTGCTTTGGATACTGCGCGTAGTCAGCTTGTCAACGCTGTAGTCAGAGCGCCTATGTCGGGCACCATTTCAGTTGTGACTGGTACAACAGGACAAATGGTCAGCGCTCAGTCAGCTGTAACTACAATTGCAAATACCAATCCGATCCTTGCCAAAGTAAATGTCTCTGAGGAGGATTTGCTTAAGCTAAATGTAGGCTCTACTGTAACTCTAGGGGTAGACTCATTGGGTAAGCGAATAGAGGCTAAAGTGACAGCGGTCAATCCGGTTATGGATAATGATCTCAAGGCATATCCTGTCGAAATTTCAGTTCCCAATCCATCTGGCGAGTTCAAATCCGGTATGGTTGTGTATGTTTATATGAAATCGGAAGCTGCACAAAACATTCTGGTATCACAGGATGCCATTACGGAGCAAGCTGGGAAAAAGTATGCTTATGTAGTTGAGGGTGCTACTGCTAAACGGGTAGAAGTGCAAACAGGTCAGGAAAGCGCCAAAGAGGTTGAAATAACCAAGGGGCTCACCGAGGGTCAGACCATTGCCGTTAAGGGGATAAGCCTGCTTACTGACGGTGCTAAGGTTAATATAGTGAAGTAATTTGTTTTGTTCTGGGTGTGTAGGCTATAAAAATTGTTGACCCTCCGTCAGTACCTGCTACTTTAAGTGTTTAACTTGGGCGTATCCTTGGGATTTATGTATCCTTTATATTCTATGGATAACGTACAGTGAATATACTCATTAAGGGACTACCATAATTGCGCAAGAGAACTCTTGTACATTAAGGTTGAACAGGTAAAAGTTGTAGGATGACGGAGGAACAGGTTCAATAGTATAATTATGACTGTAGGAAAGCGGAATACATATTCAAAAAAAATAAAATTTTTTTTGAAACGGACGCAACTTTTCGAACCCATGCTACGTCTAATTGGGTGAGTATAAAACAAAGGGGTACAAAAGCGTAAAGACATAATTCGCTAAAAAAATTCTTTACGACATTGTTATCACATTGTATAATACTGGAGTACGTCATAAATGGACGCTTTCTTTCAACTAGATTCCAAGCTTCTGTGATATTGTCACAGATATCATTTTATAAGGGTTCTCATAAAGCTCGGAAAGGAGGTGTAACTACTGATGAGTGACAAGATCCGACAAAAAGACAAAAATAATATTTCTGGTTATATTCAAGGAGGAGAAAAAAAGGTTATGACAAAGTTTAATAAAAAAATGATCAACGTGCTGGCAACAGCAACATTGGTTGCTGGTGTTGCAGCTCCAATCGCAGCACTGACTGCACCAACTGCAGTTCATGCATCTTCTAGCTATTCTTCATTGAACACACCAAGTATTGGTTCAGGACAATCCACTGCTCCTATTACATTGGGTAGAGCAAAAGTTTCTATTAGCCAAGCTTCCGTTGCTCCTGGGGCATCTTTCACTGTTACAATGCCTAAAGGCTTTAATTTTGCTGGTGCTACTGCGGTTGATCAAGTAAATATTGCTAAATCTGCTACCGATGCTACTTATGGTTTGGGTGTTTATCTTGACGCTGGGGATAACAAGTCCAAGGCTACTACTGACAACCCTTTCCCAAGCCAACCATTGACAGTTGAAAAGTTGACTGATAATTCCGCAAGAGTAACTTTGAATTTTGATAACTCTTTGGATGATGCTACTCTTTACCTGAACTTTGGTAAAATCAATGTTACTGGCCCTAGCAATGGCCCTGTAAAAGTTTCTATTGACGCTGCTTCTGCAAGTGGTTTGACTAGCGGTGAAGTAACAATTGCAAACGTAGTTTCTTCTGGTCAAGTATCTTTGTCTGCTGCTGATACGGTTTCCAGTGAAGAAAACTTTACTGCAACTTTGAAAGTTAAAGAAGAAACTGCTGGTTCTTTGGGTAACAGCAATATTAAATTGAAATTGCCTAGCGGTTTCAAATGGGACTCCGCTCCTAAAAATCCAGCCACTATTTTGTTTACTTCCAATACAGACAAAGCAATTAAGTCAGATGATGTGAAGTATTCTAGTGATGGTGATACACTTACTTTGTCTTTGAGAAAAGTAAGTGATGCTCAAACATCTTTCCAATTGCCTGTAGGATTCTATGTTGATGATGAAAACAGTGCTAAAGAGGGCGATGTTACTGTAAGTATCTCTGGTAACGCAACGACTGACGTTAGCTCCCTTGTAGTTGGTAGCTATGGTCAAATCGGTGGTGGCGTTTCCGTTGCTACTCCAACAACAATTCTTGCTGGTCATGATGAGCAAAAAATTGGTGATATCGTAATTAAAGAAACTGTTGCTAATTCCTTTGTAAAAGGACGTACTGTAACTTTGCGTCTGCCTGAAGGTGCTCGTTGGCAGTCAACCTTTGAAAGCAACAACCCTGGAAGCAACTTCTCCGGTTCTATGGAGAACACTAACGGTTTGGGTGGAGCAGAGGTTTCCTATACTGACTCTGACAAACGTACTTTGAAATTGACTTTCAACAACGCTAACAGCACTACTGACGCTGGTAGCCTGAAACTGAAAAACGTTGAAGTTGCTACACAACCAGGTTTCTCCGGTGACCTGAACGTTGATGTTGCTGGTAGCCAAGGTCTGAGCGGTACTGTTAAGGTTGCAGCTGTGAAGCAAGCAGTGACTTTGGCTGCTGCATCCAAACCAACCCTGACAATCGGTCTGGGCGACCAACAAGTTGGGGACATCACAATTACTGAAGCAGCTAAAGAAGCTTTCGTTAAGAAAGATGGTAGCCGTGAAGTAATCTTGGAATTGCCAGTAGGCGTACGTTTTGCTGCTACTCCAGAAGTGAAAGTAACTGCTGGAGATGTTAAAGTGAAGAGCGTATCTACTGATACTTACGGCGAAAGCAACAAAGGCCGTCTGAGCTTCTACATTGACAGCGAAAGTGCTACTCCAAGTACAATCACAATCACAGCTCCTAAGCTGACTGTTGACCGTACTGTAGCTCAAGGCGATATCGTAGCTAAGCTGAAAGGTAGCGCAGTTTCTTACACTGCATACAAAGGCGCATCTGAGAACACTCAAAACTGGAAAGACAACAACACTGCAGCTGCTGAAACAGCAATCGCAACTGTTGGAACTCCAGCTCCAGGTGCTACTAGTACTAAAGCTGTCTTCACACTGGGAAGCACTTCTTACACTGTAGATGGTCAAAGTAAAACAGCAGAAGTAGCTCCTTATGCTGAAAACGGACGCACTTACTTGCCAGTACGTTATGCAGCTGAAGCTCTGGGTGTATCCCAACAAAACATCCTGTTTGACAAAGCAACTTCCACAGTTACCCTGATCAAAGGTAGCACTGTTGCTCAAATCAAACTGAACACAAACCTGTTGACTGTTAACGGTTCTGTGATTCGTATGGACGTTAAAGCTGTGACTAACAAAAACCGTACTGTACTGCCAATCGCTTGGGTGAGCAGAGCGCTGGATGCATCTATCACTTATGATGCAACTGCAAAAACAGTTACTGTTGAAAACAAAAACTAATTTAAGAGCAACTCTTTTGAGTTAACTGAATTAGATGAGAAGAGGGTTCCTTTTGGAGCCCTTTTCTTTTATTAGCCTTATTGACAAAGGAGAGAAATTATGAAACGTTTTGGAGTGGCGGTACTTTCCACATTGGTTCTTTCTTCTGCATTTGCCAATCTTGCAGGGGCTCAGACAAGTGATATAAAGGTTATTATTAACGGAGTAACTCAGCAATATACACAGTCACCAGTGATTAGTCAAAGTACAACCTTAGTGCCTCTTCGCGGCGTTTTTGAAAGCCTGGGAGCACAAGTAGAATGGGATAGCAAAGCTAAAAAAGTAATTGCATCCAAAAATAATGATACGTTAACTTTAAATGTGGGTTCTAAACTTGCTTATAAGAATAGTGCTCCTGTACAACTCGATGCAGCTACTCAAATTCAAAAGGGTCAAGTGCTCGTTCCTCTGCGCTTTGTGAGCCAATCATTAGGCGCCAAAGTAAATTGGGATAAGACTACACGGACGGTAACTATTTCAAATCAAGCTGATGGAAGCACTGCTGGTGATCAAACCAACAGCTTATCCAGTAAGCCTTTCACATCTCCTGTGACTAAAGTTACTTATGATACCTACTATAATGATTCTTTGACCTATGGTGATGCAGTTAAACTGGCTATAGCTGATAGTACCTCAGTTAAATCAGGAGAAACCAGTATTGATCAAGCTGGGAAAATCATGAAAGAAGCAGGCAAAAATATTGACTTTGTTCCTGCTGAAGCCGGTGTTGAAGCCTCTGATAAAGCCTTCAAAGGTTATGCTCAAACAAATCTTAACTATGAGACTACAAAGAAAAACTTAGAGATGACTAAGGAAGGCATTCAATACAACGTGAAGGATCTTTATAACAAGCTTCTTCAAAAGCAAAATGCAGTTAAACTGGCTGCTTTGAACATTGAAGATGCTGAGCGCAAGCTGAAAGTTGCACAAATTAAAAGAGATAATCAAATGTCGAGCGATTATGAGGTGACTCAAGCAACCAACCAGTTGACTCAAAATCAAGCTGCTTTAGACAAGGCTAAAAAAGATCTGGATAGCGCATATGTATCTTTGAATCAAGCGATTGGCTATAAACCGGAGCAACGTTACGAATTGAAGGATAAACCTGTTTATTCTGAATTCAAAGATAATGTGGAAACTAAGGTAAGCCAAGTACTTACCAGCAGTACGGCTATTTGGTTAAGTGAGCAAAAAGTGGATTTAGCTGAACTGAGCTTGAGACTCTACAATTTTAATACTCAAGGAAATACGCCATACGAAGCTCAACAACTTGATGTTGAGAAAGCTCAGTATGCTACAGAGGGTACAAAGAGAACTCTTGAAGAAGCTGTAAGAACTCTTTATAACAACATTAAAGGCTTGGAAAGTCAGTATTCTCAAATTCAAGCTGGTTTAGTGAGCGCTAGAAGTGCGGCCGATATGGCTAAAAAGCAATTTGATGTGGGTTTAGCTACTGAACTTCAGGTTTATGAGGCTAATATGAAAGTGACCACGGCTGAACAGCAAGCAGAAGATATAGTTACGAGCATTGATACATTGAAGATGGCTTATAATAAACCTTGGGTTCTGCAAGGCGCTTCTTCTTAAAGCAAGCCAATAATAATGCTAATATAATTTTTTTTACAGATGCATTAACCTGCTGTAGGAGGATATTTATGAAATCACGCTACAAAGTATCGCTGGCAGCAGTTTTGCTTGGAGGAGGAATAGTCGCAGGCTCCTTAATGAACAACTCAGTTAATGGAGCCTCCAGCTCTGGACAACCAGGTACAGCTGATGATCCAGTCGTAACCAAAAGCTATGTTGACCAGAAAATCGCTCAGGCAATCAAAGGTGGAGCATCGGCAAGTAGCACTAATAGTAAAGCGACTAGCTCAGCAGCCCCTACCACAAACGCTACTTCTAACGCCACAATATCTGGAGCTACTAGCTCAGGCAAAACTTCCACAGCTGTGGAACAGACCGAGGAATTGAAGGTTGTTGATGTAAAGCCTGGTCAAAAGCTGATTGCCAAAGTTGGAGCGGAATTTATTTTACGTAACGGGTATGCTGTTGTTTATAGTATGGATGCCAGCGGAGTTATTGATATCACATCCGGAACAGAGATTGTCCATAATCAGGCAGTTGAGAAAAATCATTTACTATCCTTTCCTAGAGAAGGAAGAGGTATTCAGGTAAAAGAAGGCCAGAAGTTTGGCTTGGTCGTCATGGTACGTGGAGGTTATACTCTCCAATAGATTGTATGTTGGAGTGTTCTTTTTCGTAAATACTGCTTGGGATAGCAAATTGTTCTTGGCTAAGCTGACTCCAAACGCTGCACACTAACTTCATGAAAGAAAATACAATTGATGGAGGTGTGTACGATGGCATCAAGAGGTCAGAGACGATTGATTCCCGAAAGCCGTGCCAGATTACATGATTTGAAGTATGAAATTGCTGCTGAGTTTGGGCTTCCTGTTTATAATCCCCAATATGCGCATATACATCCGAGTACCGACAGTGAGTTTGCTGCGGAGTTGGGTGAGTTTAAAGGAAGCGCAAATGTGGAGTGGCGCGATTTGACTTCAAGACAGAATGGCTCTGTAGGTGGTGAAATTACCAAGCGACTGGTACAATCTGCTGAACGCAGCTTATCTGAATTTGGTACCCTGTAAGTTGCAATAATTTTTACTGATTTTGATGTGCAGTCGTTTTTAAAAATAAGGCTATCCTCACGTGAATCAGAAATTTAGCTCTTGCCAATTTGCCTTAGTGGGGCCCTTTGTAATTGGGCGATATGAATTGACACCTTGATTTAAATAGGATATCATGGCATTTGAGGCTTGTACGCAACCTTTTCCTACCGGAAAAGGTTCATTTTTTGTTAATCAGGTATAGAAGTCATTTTCCGGCCACATGTTGGCGTGAGAGTGTCTGGCTAATGCCATTGCCATGTCAGGATTTTATATAAATCCTCATGTATTTTAATTGTGGGAGGTTGAAATTCATGTCTGTAAAAGGCCGTCATTTGTTTACGTCTGAATCTGTAACAGAAGGTCATCCGGATAAAATCTGTGATCAGATTTCCGACGCCGTATTGGACGCCTTTTTGGCTAACGACCCTAATGCACGGGTAGCGTGTGAAGTATCAGTAGCTACTGGTCTTGTTCTCGTCATTGGTGAAATCAGCTCCAAATCGGAATACGTGGATATTCCATCCATTGTACGCAATACGATTAAGGAAATTGGCTATACACGTGCGAAATATGGCTTTGATTATAATACTTGCGCTGTATTGACTTCTTTGAATGAACAATCACCGGACATCGCTCAAGGGGTTAACGCTGCTCTGGAGAGCCGTGATCCTGCTGAAGTAGATAAAGAAACGGAAAACATTGGAGCAGGCGATCAAGGGTTGATGTTCGGTTTTGCTACGAATGAAACACCTGAGCTGATGCCGTTGCCTATCGCCATGTCTCACCGTATTGCACGCCGCTTGGCCGAAGTGCGCAAGGATGGAACACTAAAATACCTTCGTCCGGATGGTAAAACCCAGGTAACGGTAGAGTATGAAAATGGCAAGCCAATTCGTATTGATGCCATTGTAGTTTCTACGCAGCATGCAGAAGATACTACGTTGGAGCAAATTCAAGCAGACATCAAGGAAAAGGTTATTTTGCCAGTTGTTCCTGCGGAATTGCTGGATGAGCAAACCAAGTATTACATTAATCCTACAGGTCGCTTTGTTATTGGCGGACCTCAAGGGGATGCAGGTCTGACAGGCCGTAAAATCATTGTAGATACGTATGGCGGTTATGCGCGTCATGGCGGGGGAGCATTCTCTGGTAAGGATCCGACCAAAGTGGACCGTTCCGCAGCTTACGCTGCCCGTTATGTAGCGAAAAACCTTGTTGCAGCCGGTTTGGCAGACAAAGTGGAAATTCAGCTTGCTTATGCCATTGGTGTAGCTACACCAGTTTCGATTAGCGTCGATACATACGGTACTGGAAAAGTCAGCGACGAGAAGCTCGTTGAACTGATTCGCAACAATTTTGATCTTCGCCCCACAGGTATCATTCGAATGCTAAATCTGCGTCGTCCAATTTACAAGCAAACGGCTGCTTACGGTCACTTTGGTCGTACAGATCTGGATGTGCCATGGGAGAGCATAGACAAAGCTGACGCTCTGAGAGTGCAAGCAGGTCTGTAATTTCTCATATGCTATCAAATATAATTAATAACACCAAAAAAGACTGTCTCATGATTTACATGAGCAGTCTTTTTTGATGTATTTTACAAGCTAAGTTGTGAATTACTGTGATGAATTTCTAAACGCTTAATCCGTTAGAGGTGTAAGATTCAACAGCTTTTGGAGCAACTGACAAACTTTTTTTAGCTCCTTACGCTGCTCCAAATATGAGAATAGAGCTTTTAAAAGACCTATTTGGGGATTCGGTTTCAAAGCTTCTTCCTTTAATAGAGCTGCAATTTGCTGATACTCCTGCTTTTCTTCCTTTGAACTCCATGAAGATAGCAGTATACTGTCTTCCAGAGAGTGGAGAAGGCCGTTAATCTGGCGACCTTGGTCAAAGGGATTGCTTAGAGTACTTTCAGGTAACCAGCCCTGCTTGCTCCGGAACAAATGAGGGATGGAATCAGCGTTATTCAGATTAGCTACCAAGGAACGGGATAAGAAAATGATGAATTGCGCAAGCTGCTCAACCGTTTCATCATTCATCCGATCTGCAAAGAAGCGAATGTATTCAAATACAATACTCTTAAGCACAAAGGTCATATCCCATGCGTGATCTTCAATCTCCGGTCCAAAAACGTCAATCAAGCAATCGCGTACCCATTTGTACAGCTTGTATTCATGTTGTTCGAAGGCGCCATTGAGTTGCTCATTTTGAAAAATAAGCATGGATGGTTCAGGCATATCTATCATAAGATACACCTTATTTTCAACAATATTTTTTAAATAGATTACAATAAACCTGTGCAGTTTATCATGATTAGTAAGGTCAGGCTTGCTGTAAAGTGCCCGGATGTCTTGTTCAATGTTATTCTCCAGAATGATACACATTTCCAAAGGAAGCTCTTCTTTTCCTTGAAAATATTTATAAAAGGATGCCTTCGCCATTCCGCTTTCTTTGGCGATCTCTTCAACAGATGTTGAAGAGTAGCCTTTTCTGGAGAACAGCCGAATGGCTGCCTGTAAAATATCATTTTTTTTGCTTTCCATACATACTTCCCCCTAGGGTTCAATCCGACAGTGTGTACTTCATTGCATGCAACTACAAAGGTTGATCGTGTGTGATAACCGTGTGCTGCTGTTTTTTGAGTTGACGGCGTATTTTGTACTTGGCCATGATCATATACAATGACGGTACTACAAACAGGGTTAACAACGTCGAGAACAACAATCCGAAAATGACGGTAAACGCCAGTGGTTTAAAGAGCAGGCTTCCCAATAGGGCTAACGGAATCATACCTACAATTGCAGCCAGAGAAGTCAATAAAATGGGTCTAAAGCGGGCAGCGGTTGCTTGTATTACAGCTTCCTTTAGCTCCATTCCTTCATGCCGAGCATCTTCGATAAATTCAATTAACACAATTCCGTTCCGTACGACAATGCCTGCGAGTGCAATAATTCCCATGATGCTCATAAAACCGATAGGCATACCAGTTAAGAAAATACCAATAATGCCGCCAGCTGCTGCCAGGTATACGGTTGTCATAATGATAATAGGGATGGACAGCGAATAAAACTGCATGGTGATCAAGAGTAAAATGAGTAGGACTACAACGATCGCCAGCTTCCCTAAATCCCCGAATATGGTGGACTGATCGGAGGTTTCACCGCCTACCTCCCATTTATAGCCTTCAGGGAGCTTCATTTGTGCCAGTTTACTTTCTACATCCGCCATCGCTTCACTTGCAGTTCGCCCGTTCAAGTCGGCTTCTACCGTAATCGTCCGCTCCATATTGTAATGTTTGATTTGCTGAATAGCAAACGATGGCTTTATCTGTACGAGCTGGTTTAACGGAATCTGCACACCGGCTGAATTGACTACGCTTAATTGTTGGAAAAGTGCGCTCGGCTCCTCATTGCTATGATTCAAATACAATTTAATATCCACCAGATCGTTTCCTGTATCAAATTGGCTAACTTTAGCCCCCTCTTTTAACAGAAGCAGGGTACGAGTCAGATCTGTGTAGCTTACCAGGTATTGATCCATGGCTTGCTTGTTGACCTGCAAATCCAGTGCATATCTTTCAATTCCTATATCATCCATGATGCCGGTTGTACCCTCTACTGTGGCGATCTGCTCTTTTACTTTTTGGGCAAGGCTTTGCAGCTTATTCAGGTTCTGACCTGAAATCCGAATAGCGACGGGCTTACCCACCGGGACTCCCAGACGTGGAACATACGTCGTAACTGTAGTTCCAGGGTAGGACTTTTTAACATGCTGTTCCCAAGCATCAACTGTCGTATCGAGATCAAAGATATCTTTTTTACCGACAACAGCAACTTGTCCTACAGTCTCATCATATCTAATATCTCCACCCGAACTACTAATGTCACTATATAATTGCGGTGCAGTTCCTCCGGCACTGTAGACGACCTTGGAGGTTTCGGGTTGCTTCTTTATCCAGCCTGCAATGTCTTTGACGATTTGGTCTGTTTCTATCACGGAGGTGCCTATAGGCATCTTTATATTTAATGCGACATGAGGGTCCTCCGATTCAGGAAAGAGTTCAACTGAGGTAAAAGGAACCAATCCATAAGCGGCTGTTCCGAGCATGAGTCCTGCCATTGCAGTCAGCAAGGGACGCTTAATGACTTTGGGCATCAGCTTTTGTGAATACAGCTTGTTTAAAGACTGAATCTGTTGGCCCAACAAGCCTGCAGGTTTAGTTTTACCCTTGGGTTGACGAATCTGCCTGCGTTTCTCATACCATTCTCGGAAAATAGGGATGATGGTAAGTGACATAATCATGGAGGCAAGCATGGTCAGAGAAACAATGACGGGAATAGGCTTGATGAACGCACCTACATTTCCGGGTAGAAATAACAATGGGGCAAAGGCTGAAATGGTAGCCAGTGTGGCAATCAAAATAGAAAGCATCACCTCTTTGGTACCTTTTACAGCTGCATCTGTGGGCGATTCTCCTAATTCCGTAAGTCTCCGCTCAATATTATCATTGACCACTACGGCGTCATCGACGAGTATGCCAAGTACAATGATCAGACCGACAACGGAAATTTGATTGAGTGTAATACCGAGCATAGGCAAAAAGATAATAGCAATCGCAACCGAAATCGGAATCGCCAGTGCGACAAAAGCAGAGGTAAGCAAATTCAAGCCCAACATACAAACGAGAATAACAGCCACAATCGCAAGAATCGTTTCACGTTTTAAGTCCTCGAAGATATGATCTACCTGATCCTTTTGTGCAAAAAGAGTTTCAAGGCGAACACCTTCGGGAAGTGTTTTTTCCAGCTCTTTGAGCTTGACATCGACTTTTTCGCTCATAGGCGGGACGTCTGTGCCCTTTTCTGCTCCAATGCTTAGCGTAATGGCTGGTTTACCCTCAACATAGGCAAAGTATTCTGCTTGGGGATGTGCCAGCTCCGTTGTAGCGACATCTCGCAAATACACAGGAGCTCCTTCCTCTGTACGTGTCAGGATGGCCTGATTTAATTCTTCAGCTTTTTGGGTTTCCCGGACAATGAGTTGATAGGTGCGCCCGTTGTATTCAATATCACCGGTAGGAACCCGATCCATTTGTGACTGGACCGCTTGTGCGACCTGCCCCCACGACAGATGGTACTGCTGAAGCTTTTGATTGTCGATTTGGACGCGTACTTCCTGGTCAGGAAGGCCATTGAACTTGACACTTGATACACCTGATAAGGTATTGAGCTGATCCGTCCACGTTGTGACCAAATCATTTAGTTTATACAGCGGTGCAGGAGAGTCAGCGACCAGGGCATAGGAGCCGATAAACGAGCTGGTCAGCTTATCATTCACAACAGGTGTTTCAGCACCTTGGGGAAGATCAGCTTGTGCATCCTGTACTTTTTTTCGCATATTATCCCAAACCGTTTGAGGATCAACTCCATTTTTGGATTCAATTAAAATAGAGGAGAATCCGTTGCCAGAAGTCGAACTAATCGTTTTTACACCTTCAACTTCCTTAATGCGCTTCTCCAGTTCTTTGGTTACAGTTTGTTCTACTTTTTGTGGTGTAGCACCGGGATAGACTGTTGTTACCATAGCATTCTGTATGGTGACATCTGGCATTTCCTGCTTCGGTAATTGGAAAAATCCAAAAGCTCCGACTAAAACAAGCATAACAAAAAACAGTAGCGTAATTTTTCGCTTTTTTACGAAATATTCAATCATGGGCGGCCGCCTTCTTCCGCTTTAACCGGATTTCCATCAAACAGATTTTCTGCCCCTTTAATGACAATGCGTTCGCCTTCACGAAGACCGGATACGATTTGCAATTGATTTTCTACAACCTGATCGCCAAGCTCTACGGGTGTTTTAACAGCTTTTCCTTTAATATCTTTGAAAATAAAAGGCTCGCTTCCCGTGTTAATGACTGCTTCAACGGGAACGAGAATGCCGTTCTTGTCTGTCACCTGTCGAGCAGCTTTAATAATCTGACCAGGTAACCAGTCTCGCTGTGGATTGTTTATAACGATCTCTACGTTAACGATTCCCGTATTGGTACTGGTTGAAGGATAGATGTTGGAAACCGTACCTTGGCGGCTTTCTTCATATAGCACCACATTCACAGCTTGCCCCTTTTTCCAATCTCTGATCTCACTGTCCGGTACCGGAAGCAGTGCCTTGAGACGATCAATGGAGCCTATGCGATAGACGGCCTGGCCTGAAGCGACCAAGTCACCTGTATTCACACTCTTGCCTAAAATAACGCCGTTCACAGGAGAAATTAGACGAGTGCGTGAAAGCGCAAGTTCTGCCTGTCCTTTGGCGACAAGTGCTTTTTCATAGTTGGCATGGGCTTGCTTTTTGGAAGCCGCAGCTTGTTCACTGGCAGCGAGAGCTTTACTTTTACCTGCAAGCGCATCTTGAAAGGAAGCCTGGGCGGATTGATGATCTTCGACTGTAGCCCCTTCCAGCAAAAGGGACAGGGATTCCTTGGCTTGCTCCAGATCTTTCTGAGCTGCCGTAGCATTCAGGCGGGCATTCTCGTTATCCGACGCGGAAGCAGCGCCTGCCTCAAACAGCTTCTGTGTACGCTCGCTATCCGTCTTGGCCTTGTTATAAGCGCTTTGCGCCTTATCTACAGTGGCTTGCGCTTGCTGCTTCTCTTGAGCACGTGCACCTTTATTGACCTTGTTAACATTCGCGCTAGCTCCTGTAATACCGGCATTGGCGGATTGAATCGCAGAGGTAGCAGCCTGTAGATTAGCCTGTGCGTTATCTATCCCAGCCTGAGCCTCCAGGATGGAGGCTGTCGCCTGTGCCACCTGGAGCTTGTAGTCAGCATCATCTAAACTAGCAATCACGGTGCCCTTCTGTACAGCAGTGCCGATAGCGAGATATGCACTGGCTACGGTGCCTCCATTTTGAAAAGCCAGTGTGTTTTCCTCATAAGCCTGAAGCGTGCCTGACAAGTTATAGGCAGTATGGAGCGGAGAGGATTTGACAACTGCAGTACGCACAACGGTTGGCTGTGCAGCTGAGCCTAGAGTAGCATCTTTCTCCGCGCTGGAACATCCAGCGATGACAATGCTCAGGGATAAAGTAAGTACGATGAGTGCCCGTTGTTTATTCATGATTTCAAACCTCCACGATAGGTTGCAAAATTAGGATTGAACCGATTGGTATTATTTGAACCAATGAGTTCATGTGTATTATAGTGTGCTGATTATGCATTCGTCAATTTATAGTTTGTATTTTATGAAAAGTTAACGGGATTTTCGTAACTTTTGCCTTTATAATAAGTCTATTAACATAAGAGGCTTTTTTTGTTTATTTGATAGAGTATAGAGTGCATGATCGGAAAAGTAAGTTTGAATACAATGAAGATGGGAGAGCTATCATCCATATGGTTTTAGGTAATAGGAAACAAGGCAATGAGAAGGTAGATGGCAGCGGGATTGCTAAAAGATGGGCTATTTTGACACTAGCAGGAGTATTGTGGGTTGGACCCGTAGCCGGAACAGGCGCCCTAATTCCGTTAAACGGCTGGATATCTGCGCCGATTGCGAGTGCAGCTTCCGGTTCAACTGTAAAGCTGGGGGAAGAAATAATTACTTCTGGTGCCACATTGATGAAATATCGTTTTAAAGGCTCCAAAGGAACAGCGTTAGCTGATATCGTCCGGGTAGACTTGCAAAATCCATATGTCAAGCTGGATGTGATGACTGGGAAGAATGGACAGTTCACAACCCGTCAAAGCACAGGTGGTATGGCAAAAGAGACTGGAGCAGTCGCTGGTGTGAACGGAGATTATTTCAATACCTCCAGCGAGGGGGCCCCGATTGGTGGACAAGTATCGAAGGGGGTATTGATGTCTACTCCGTCCGATTTAACGGGGATGTATGCTTTTGCAGTAACTAAGGACGGTTCCCCAATGGTGGAGCAGTTTACCTTTGAAGGAACCGTAAAAGCCGGGGATGGATCAACTTTCCCTTTAACGGGGATGAATAAGGCTTCGTATTCTCCTGAAACGAGTGGAAGCAGCTACAGTCATTCCAATGCAATGTATATTTATACATCTGCTTGGAAAGCAATTGAGCGGCCGAAAAACAGCTCAACAACGCCTACCGAGGTGTTGGTTCAAAATGGTGTGGTTACGCAAATTTCCAACAATGCTACGTTGAATATGTCTGTGCCACAGGACGGCTATATTTTACGTACTCACGGCAAAGCGGCCGATTATGTCAAAGCCCATCTGACAGTGGGAGAAACGGTAGAAACCAGCTATCATCTTCGTGTCAGATCGACAGGGAGTGAGGTGGAGCCTTCCAATCTCCAGATGATGATTGGGGGACACACCATATTGGTGAATGACGGTCAGAAAACTTCGTTTTCCCGCAGTACAACGAGCATAGGCGGGACGCGGGCGCGGTCGGCTTTGGGATATTCCCGTGACAAGCGTTACGCTTACGTCATTGCCGTTGAGAAGAACGGGAACAGCGTGGGTGTATCCCTGAGTGAGCTGCAAACGCTGATGAAAGATATTGGTGTCTGGAAGGGTATGAACCTGGATGGGGGCGGCTCCACCACGATGGTAACCCGTGATTTGGGAGATACGACAGCAGGACTTACGTTCGATACGGAATACGGTACGGAGCAACGGAGCGTCGTAAACGGTGTGGGTGTGTACACCAGTGCGCCTAAAGGGACGCTCAAAGGCTTCACGATTAAAGGCAATAAAACGCTGCTTATTGGTCAGACCGGAAGCTATTCTTTTAAAGGCTATGACACCTACTACAATCCGTTCGATACCTCGAATGTACAAGTGACGTGGAAATCGAGCAACCCGTCTGTCGTGTCGGTGAGTGGCGGGGTTGTGAAGGGAGCCAAACCAGGGACAGCTACGTTGACGGCGACCAGTGGCTCAGCCAGTGCTACAACCAAGGTTACTGTGCTGGGAGCAGATGAAATTGCATCACTTACAGCAGGCAGTGGGACAGGATCGCTTACCGAAGGAGCTAAAATCGCGGTTCCGGTAACTGCAAAGACGAAAGACGGCCAGAGCGTCAGCATTTCATCAGATGCGCTCAAATGGGAGTTCATCGGCTTTAAGGGAAGTGTTAAGGACAATCAACTTACGGTAAATAGGGTGGATGCGGGTGTGAAAACAGGCTATGCCATCGGTCGCTACGATGGTTTCAGCGCGGTTGTCTTCCTGTCTGCTGGCGGGGCGAGCACAAACAACTGGGAGAACTTCGAAAATGTTTCGTATCCGGTTGATTTTACTTCGAATGTGGAAGGCGTTACTGGCACAGCGGCTGTTGTACAAGGAGATGGCGACCATGCCAATTCCAAAGTGCTTGAGCTGAATTACGACATGACGAACGGCAGTGGTAAAATGTATGCTTACGCCCAACTGAACGGTACAACTGGCAAGACGCTTGAACAAGCGGCTACATCCATCTCGATTGATGTTAGAGGAGATAAGAGCCTGAACTGGTTGCGTGCGGAGCTGGAAGATGCCCAAGGCAAAACGGCATATATAGACCTGGCCAAAGTGATCGACTGGAACGGCTGGAAAACCATTAACGCAGACATGAGCGGTTTGAATATCTCATATCCGGCAAAGCTCAAGCGCCTGTATGTAGTCAATGTGGCTGAAGGTCAGGATGAGCGTGCTAAAACAGGTAATATTGTTTTTGATAATATTTCTTTTAATACACCGGGAACGGTCGGAACCGAAGGACTCAAAAAAGGAACGGCTCAAATGGCAATCGGACAAAAGTCAATGACCGTGAACGGGACGCCAACAACAATGGATGCGGCTCCGATGACCCGCAACGGTTCAACGTATGTACCGATCAAGTACGTGCTGGACGCTTTTGGCGGGCAAGCCAAGTGGAACGCAGGCGATCAGCGGATTACGATTATGCGTGGCGGTGTGCTGATGGATTTGACGGTGGGTAAAAAAGAAGTCGTCCTGAACGGCAAGCGTCAGAGCACGGATGTAGCGCCCATTGTGTTAGGTGGCAGGACTTTAGTCCCATTAAGACTCGTGTCAGAGCAGTTAGGAATGACTGTAAAATGGGAACAAGAAACGAAGACCATCACCCTCCAGTCATGATATGGTATGATATATACTTGAATTGCTAGGATTGGAGTAGAACATTTGTGGACTTTCAAGCCGATATCATAGACCGAGTCATTAAGAATGCCATTCAGGTGATGGAGAACAGTAAATATCAGATGTTCGAAATTTTGGACACGGCCCGGACCGAACTGATCACATTAAATCAGGAACTCCAGAGCGTCCTGAAGGAAACGGCGGAAACGATTGAAAAGGTGGACCAGCTGGAAATGAACTATCGGCGGTCCCGTATTCGGCTGACTGAGGTCAGCCGTGACTTTGTCCGCTATTCGGAAGAGGATATCAAGCAGGCTTACGAGAAAGCAACACAGCTTCAGCTCGACGTGATGATTTTTCGCGAGAAGGAAATGTATCTCAAGGCCAGAAGAGATGATCTTCAAAAGCGGGCTAAAAGTGTGGATGCCTCTGTCGAGCGGGCCGAAACCATCGGTTCGCAGATGGGAGTCGTGCTGGAATACTTGTCGGGTGAGTTGGGACAAGTAACGCGGATCATCGAATCGGCCAAAAATCGGCAGTTTATTGGTCTGAAAATTATTTTAGCCCAGGAGGAGGAGCGCAAGCGGATATCCCGTGAAATTCACGATGGACCTGCACAGCTTCTTGCGCATCTAGTACTTAGGACGGAAATTGTGGAAAGAATGATCGCCAAGCAGGAATTTAAGATGGTTCAGGACGAAATAGTAGACTTGAAGAAACAGGTTCGCTCCAGTCTTGAGGAAATGCGAAAGGTTATTTTCAATCTGCGTCCTATGGCCTTGGATGACTTGGGACTTATTCCGACGCTCCGGAAATATGTGCAGGATTTTGAAGAGAAAACGAAGATTAGATCGCTTTTTGAAACAAGGGGCAAGGAACACCGTCTCTCTTCCGCGATGGAAGCAGCCATTTACCGTCTGATCCAAGAAGCTTTGACCAACGCTGCCAAGCATGCTTATCCTACCTATGTGCTTGTTGAGATTACTTATCAGGCGCAGCTTGTAAAAATCGTGGTGCAGGATAACGGTCTGGGCTTTAAGCCAGAGCTTTTTCAGCAGAAAAGCAAAGATCATGGGCATTTTGGTCTGATTGGTATGCGGGAAAGGGTTGAACTGCTCGAGGGGAGAATGGAGATCGAATCAGCTGAGAATCAAGGCACCAAGATAGTGATTCATATCCCAACCAACGTGGAAAAGGGAAAGGAGTAACAACATGGAAAATCAGGAAAATAGTAATGCACCCATTAAAGTACTCTTGGCGGACGATCATCAGTTGTTCCGTGAAGGGCTTAAACGTATTTTGAATATGGAGGACGACATTGAGGTCATCGGAGAATGTGGCGATGGTATTCAGGTATTGGAGTTCTGTAATGTAGAGAAGCCGGATATCGTTCTGATGGACATTAATATGCCTATTGAAAACGGTGTGGAGGCAACGGAAAAACTGCGTGAGATGTTCCCAGATGTCAAAGTGATCATTCTGTCTATTCATGATGATGAAAGCTATGTATTCGAGACGTTGCGCAAGGGAGCTAATGGTTACCTGTTAAAAGATATGGAAGCCGAGTCCCTCATTAACGCGATTCGCTCTGTACATGAAGGGTATGCGTTTATTCATCCGAAGGTAACGGGTAAACTCATTCAGCAGCTCCGTCGGATGACGTACCTGAATGAAACCGGGGCTATGGCTGAAGGTCATACCAAGGAAGCTGGCGTGAAGTTCGTTGCAGGTGAAAATAACCCGCTGACCCGTCGTGAGGCTGAAGTGCTGCGCTTAATGGCAGAAGGCAAGAGCAACAAGATGATCGGTGAATATTTATTCATTAGTGAAAAAACGGTCAAAAACCATGTCAGCAGTATTTTGCAAAAAATGGAGGTTGATGACCGGACACAAGCGGTTATTAACTCCATTAAATACGGATGGGTTACGCTGTAAGGTGCAGTCTTTGAACCCCAGTACATAACCGTGACACCTCTTCCTGCTATACGGCATATATTGTCGCTATAGGAGGAGGTGGAACCTTCGTGATGGCTCATTTGGTTTGGATATTGCTTATATATGGTCTGGGAGCCGCAGTCGTGCATCTTATGTATATACGACAGGCTGTTCAGGGCTATCGCAATGGCGATGAAGTGCGTGCGTTATCTACGGATCAGCGGCCGGCCCGTTATATTGTCATTACTTCTAATGACGGAGAACGTGTGGAGTGGGTGATGCGTTCATTGAGCATACTTGCCTGGTTACGTCGTAAGCCGCTGCATGTGACGGTACTGGATGATGAATCTGTGGACGATACGCTGCCAATCCTTACACGGATGATAGGTTACAGCCATATGGATGTTTCGGTCATTTCATATCGTTTTTCACCGGGAAACCCGGTTTTACCGAGGCCAGGTGGTGAAAAGCAGATTGTTATTGACCTCAGAACAGTCAACCCGTGGGTGGATGCTCCACTTGTTCGTTAATGACAAAGTATGGTGGACATTGCGGTCGAAACCGGATATAAATGTTTATAAGGAACTGCATATGCAAGATAAAAGGGATTTCGCTGAAATCCGAATGATGTGAAGTACACTTCAGGCTATGAGCCATGGAAGTGTGCTTTTTTTGTTGTATGGGTAGGAGGAAAAACAAACATTTTAGGAATGGGAGGGGGCCAAATGAGAATTGCGGTATATGTGGTCAATTATAGGGGGAAATGGGATATCCGCTTTTCCGTGGATATTCGAGTAGATATGACATGGTGGTTTAAAGGGAACAAGGGACAGGGGAATGCTGTCGAAAAATGGGTGGAGCTGGGGCGAGAGCTTCCGCTGCCTTGGGGTGTAAAGCTGTGTGAAGTGTTCAGGGGATCAACGGATATGAAGCGATGGACAAGGGAGCAATGGTGGCAATACGTTCTCGCACAGCTAAAGGACGAACTGAATTCAGAGTCTGGTGGCATAGAGCAACATTTAACCGGAGGGATCAATGCTATATGCATTTGGGATGGAGCGGAGGGCTGGATTCCTGATTTAGAAAGTGAATATAGGCGGGAGGGGCAACCGTTTCATCCAAGCAGCGTGATGTATGGGGGAGTGAGTGAGGAACGGAGAATAGCAGGAGTATCGTACCTCAGGCAGACAAGGCATTCCAACGGTGAAATTGAAAAACTGGATATGGAGCGTGTGGCACGACAAGCGGATGTGCTGGCTGATTTGCTGTCAGGACGCCAGTTGCTCGTTTCGGAAGCTGAAGCGCTCCTGGCTGAGGCGGCACCAGGTTTGGAGCATGTTTGGCGCTCAGCTGCGCAGCTCGCTTACCTGCAAGGCAGGCTTAGCTTTGCTGCTGGCCTTGCACCATACACGCACCGGTCCGCCGCGCGTGATCTCCGCTGTAATCGTTGCGGCCGCGGGGCGATGTACCGCACGGGCTGTGCATCGTGCGGACGCAAGGCGTGCGCCTACTGCGAGACGTGTCTCGCGCTGGGGCGCAGCCGTGAGTGCTCGCTGCTGCTGCGCGGTGCAGCGAAACCCGCCGTGCCGCGCACGGCGGACACAGCCCCGGCCGCGGAGCTTGACCGCTGGGGGCTGAGCCCTGCGCAACGCGCCGCCGCCGAAGCGGCGCTGCACTTTTTGGCCGCACCGCCCGGTGGGGTGCGGGGGCCAGCCCGCCCGCAAAGCCTCTGGCTCCGGGCGGGCGCTCTGCTGCGGCGTGGCATGGCTACGCGCCGGGGGCCAAGCCCTGCTGCGCCGCAGGGCAATGTTCTTGCCAACGACAGCAGCAGCAGGCATTCTTCGCCAACAACTGGCGAAGGCGTATGGCATATGCCTGGCGTCGTTGGTAAGGCCGATGTCGTGGCAGAGCGGTTTTTACTCTGGGCCGTGACTGGTGCTGGCAAGACGGAAATGATGTTTCCACTCCTGCAACATGTGCTGGAGCTTGGAGGAACGGCGCTTGTAGCGACACCGCGTCGGGATGTGGTACTGGAATTGGCGCCCCGTTTGGCAATCGCCTTTCCCCATGTAAGCATGGTGACGCTCTATGGAGGCAGTGATGAACGCTGGCAAAGGGGACAGCTGACACTTGCGACAACTCATCAGCTTCTGCGTTATCGTGAGGCCTTTGATCTGGTTGTCATTGATGAGATTGACGCGTTTCCTTATCACAATGATCCTATGCTCGCCTTTGCCGCACAGGCTGTATGTAAGCCGGAGGGCAAATTCATTTATTTGTCTGCTACTCCACCGATACTATTGCAAAAAGAGGCTGCACGCGGCCTATTACCGCACGCCAAGGTTCCCGTTCGTTTTCATCGCCATCCACTGCCTGTCCCATTCCGTTTGGAGACTACTCCGGTGAAGCAGTGGCTGCAAAAAGGGCGACTTCCTGCGTCTCTGATTCAACGCTTGTCCGCATCCATACATCGCGGCGCTCAGGTCTTCCTGTTTGTAACACGAATCTCACATATTCAATCTCTAGTAGAATTGTTGATCAAACGCCTGCCTCATATCCCCATTGCGGGCACCTCATCCCAGGATGAAGAACGAAGCGCTAAGGTACGTTCCTTTCGGGCAACTGAAATACGTGTACTAGTCACAACCACTATTTTGGAGCGCGGTGTGACGGTTCCACGGAGTGATGTGTATGTACTGGATGCGGATAGCAGTCTTTTTGATGAAGCTTCTCTGGTACAAATGGCTGGTCGAGCAGGAAGGTCGAAGGATGACCCGCATGGAAGCGTCGTTTTCACATCTCCCCAATGGACTCGCGGCCAAAAGAGGGCGATTAGACAAATTAAGCGCATGAATACACTAGCGCGAAAAAAGGGCTATCTACTGGAGGTAAAACATTAAATGCGCAAAATAAAAAAAAGTTTTTTTGGAAATGTGAAACCTGATGCAATGTTGACACGTAAACTACCAAGAGAGGTGCATTTTGTATGAAAATGATGCGCAGAACTCAACTTTTTTTGAATTGGTTACTTCAGCGTCAGTCGGAAACATGTATCGCTTGTGGAATCCACGCTGGGAGTTTTTCCAAGTTTCCCGGGATGTGTACTTCTTGTTCGTCTCAAATTCCCTGGATTCACAACATTCGATGTGTTCATTGTGGACGCTCGACATTTTGTCCTGATTGTGTAAGGTCTGACCGTACAGTACGCTACTATGTGTGTAATCGGAGTGCGACTAGCTATACGCCTATCATGAGAGAATGGATTGGGCAGTTTAAGTATCGCGGAAATGAAAAGTACGGTCCTCCGCTCGGCGAGATGATGCATCGGGCTTATCAGGCTATGAGGCATGAGTTTACTGGTAAGGAATGTTTTCGTTTCAATCAGTCTTTGCGGAACGTGAATTTGGTGACATGTGTTCCAGTAAGCGAGACACGACTGACAGAGCGAGGCTTCAATCAGGCTCAAATTTTGGCAGAGGAGCTTGCCAAGCGGAATAAGCTACCCTTTTTACCTTTACTTGCTCGTCCGCAAGATACTGGGAAGCAAAGCTTCAAAACAAAAAAAGAACGCACAGATACGATGTATAATGCGTTCTCTGTTGTGCCAGGTATGATGGAGTTAATTAAGCATTTTGTTTTTAATGCTGAGTTTCAACGCAAAATGGAGAATCATAAAAATGTTACTGTTTTGCTGGTGGACGATATTTATACAACTGGAAGCACTTTACAAGCGTGTGCGCGTGTTTTAGGGGAAAAGGCATCCGAAGAGGGTATACATATGACCATTTTTTGCCTGACTTTGGCAAGGTCATAAGCCTGAATTTCAGTCCCCCTTTACGAGAGTTTTGGTTTGGAGCCAGGGAAAAAAGTTCATACTGTTCCGAGAAAGGCTCAAATGCTAGAGCGGGAAAGCCTTTTAAACCGCATAATAAGCAAGATTTGACAACGAGATAGAGAGAGGTATATAATAAAAATATAGACACACACAAAAAGTAAGGAAGTGAGGGATGAAAACAGAATATTTCAATTTAGAGGTTGATTTATTTGGAAAATAGGAGTACAATTTCTATCTGTTGATAGCTAACATGGTTTGGTAATAAATGATTAGCTAACGACAACAGAGCGGACATTGGGAGTGTCTCGCTCAGTAGTAAAGCAGTTAATTAAAATTTGGCTTAAAAAAGAGGAGAGAAAAAAATCATGAAAAACGTAATGAAAAAAGTAGCAGTAACTAGCATGTTGGCAGTTAGTTTAGGTGCAGTATCTCTGTTGAGTCCACTTGCTACAGGTCAAGTATCCGCAAAGTCTAACTCGGATTACAATAAGGATCAGACAGAACTACAACTGATTATTGAACAACAAGAAGCGGCACAGAAAGCACTGGAAGCCAGACTCTTTGGAACAGAAAATGCTACGACTACAACACCGGCTCAACCAGCTACCGAGAACAATAATCAAACAACAACTACAACACCAGCTACTACAACTGTAACACCGGCTACTGTAAATACAATCACAGTAAGTGTTCAAGATGGCGATACGCTGACTTCCATTGCTGAAAAATACGGTGTAACTGTTGAAGAACTGCTTAAAACCAACAACTTGATTAAAGTAGGCCAAGAACTGCAAATTCCACAAACAAACACTAATAAATAATTCGTTATAAAAATGTTTTTATTAAACCAAGTGTTTGACTACAGTATACGGGAAGGCCTCTATTAAAACAATGCTTTTTTGAATAATTATTTGTGAAATAGCATGTTTTTTTGGACTGCAAATTTTCAATGGTGCGTCTACACTATCTTTAGATAGATTTTAAGCTGGGATGATGTTAGTCGCATTGATATAATGAATACCCACACTCCATGTGCGGAGCATTCGTATGGGCGCCGTTCCCCCGGATTTGTAGCAGTGATTTGGTGGCATTCGGGGCACAGGTGAACATGAATTCTTCTGAGGATTGTTTCGCCCGGTTTTTCCCTCATCTTGATTCGTATCTACATCCAATTATAATCATATACAGCTATTTAAATTATTGTGAAGCGCTATTCCCGAAATAACCGGAATGGCGCTTATTTTATTTTAATCTAAAAACCTGAGCGTTGTATGACGATAAATAGACACATGCATTAGATTGATCTGGGGGAAATCATGTGTCTCCTTAGGTTACATGCGATTTGCATATCATGTTATAGATGAATTGAAGATTTGATATTAGGTTGTGGCCCCTTTAGCTGGTGTGGGATTTAAATGCTTAGATTTTTCGTTGTACTACCTAATACAGAGTACGTTAAGCATTTTGTACCTTTATAAGGATATCGTACAAAATGTGCAATTGTGTAAAATCTATCACTCTTTTTAGAAAATATTCGCTAGACGAGGCTCTTGGATATAAGGTAATGTAAGGATACACCAATACAAGACCGGAAACAGGAAAGGGGCGCTGCAGAGGATGAACTTGGATAACTGTCCTCGCTGTGGAAAGCTGTTTATTATGAATGTTAGGGGAATCTGCCCAAACTGTATGAAAGAAATTGAGCTTGAATACGAGCAATGCGTCAAATATATACGTGAAAATAAGGGCTGTCATATGCATGAGCTTTCGGAGGCAACCGGGATATCTGTTAAGCAAGTTACGACCTTTATACGTGAGGGACGTATTTCCATTGCTAATGCGCCTAATATGACGTATCCTTGCGAGGTATGCGGGACACCGATACGGGAAGGGCATATGTGCGATTCTTGTCGAACACGCTTGACCAAAGACCTGCATCAGGCCGCCAGCGAAAGCAGCAAGCAGGATCAGAGTAATGGTATGGGTTCAGGTACCTACAGTGCGATTGATAAACTTCGCGGAAAGTAGTACAAGGGAATTAAAAACGCATTCAGCTATTCAAAAAGTTTCAAATACCGCCGATAATCTTTATAGAGCTTATCGGTTTTTTTATTTTTAGCAAACATGCACAAAATAAAGAAGTAAGACATAATACGAACCATGTTCGACGCTATGTCGTCTGATACATTCTGACCATTTCAAATAAATAAGGAAGGTGGAAGTTATGAAAATTAACGAGACCAACCGCATCGGAGCCATTAACCCATATCAACGAAATATTGAAGCAGGACGCCAGGAGGAACAAAAGAAATCCCGTCGCAAGGACGAGGTCTCGATTTCCCCGGAAGCGATGGAAATGCTAAACCGCAGCAGTGACGCAGACCGCGTTAAAAAGATTCAGGAGCTTAAGCAGCAAGTGGCTTCCGGAACCTATCGTGTGGATGCTGACAAAATTGCAGAGAAGCTGTTGCCTTACTTCAAGCAGTCTTCCGAAAGCTAGGTGAAGGATATGCCTTTAGAGCGCCTGATTGATGTGTTAAAGGAACTTGAACAAAAGCATCTTATTCTTTTGGATCTGGCGCGTATCAAGAAAGAAATTGTCATGGCTAATGATATGGACAGATTGGTTCAGCATTTGAGCCAAGAGTCCAGGCTCCTTAAACAGGTTGAGCAGTTGGAGGAAGCTCGTATGGAGGTTTCGTATGAGCTTCTTCGTGAACGTGGTATTAAGTCCCAGCTTAATTTAACTATAACCGAGCTGGCGCGCCTTGTCTTTGATCCTGAAGATAAGAAGAAACTCCTCAGTGTCCAAAGCCGCTTATCCCAAACTCTTGCAGGATTAAAGGAAATTAATGAAATTAATCAAAAGCTCATTGAGCAATCGTTGGTGTTTATTGATTACTCGTTAGATTTGCTTGTAGGTCGTCCTAATCAGGAGATGACTTACATGCATCCGGATCAGAAGAGCAATCAAGTCGCACGACCTGGATTGTTCGACACGAAGGCTTGAGCCAAGGGGGAAAATAGAGTGCCATCCACATTTCATTCCATAGAAACAGCTAAAAGAAGCCTTTTTACACAAACGGCAGCTTTAAATACAACAGGACACAACATAGCTAATGCCAACACAGAAGGCTATACACGGCAAACGGTTAAGATGAGAGCTTCTATACCGATGGAGGCTTATGGTATTAACCGTTCTAACGTGCCTGGTCAGTTGGGAACAGGTGTTGAATTTGATGCTATTGAACGCATTCGTGAGAAGTTCTTGGACAGTCAGTATCGCGGAGAAAATACTGAGCTGGGCAGTTGGACGATTCGAAGTAATACGCTTGATAAGCTACAACAGATTATGAATGAGCCGTCCGACACAGGGATTCGAAAAGTTTTGGATAACTTTTATAAATCTTGGTCTGATTTGAGCAAAGACCCGGAGAGCGTAACCGCTCGTACCATTGTTAAGGAGAATGCTCTTGCCCTGACTGACGCGATGAACCATATGAGCAAGCAGCTAAGTAATTTGTCTGCGGATTTAACCTCGAATGTGGAGGCTAAGTCTAGTGAGCTACAAAGCTATGTAAACTCCATTGCGGACCTGAACCAATCAATTACTAAAATTGAAGGCTTGGGGGATAACGCTAACGATCTTCGTGACCAGCGTGATTTGATCGTCGATAAAATTTCAAAAATCGTTAATGTAACGGTGACTGATACCGATCAAGGCTACAATGTAAATATGGGAGGCCAAGCTTTAGTAGCTGGATTTACACCTACAACTGGTATTAACGGTGCTTATTTACAAGCAGCTTTTGGCTCCAATGATCTGCAAGGTGGCGAAGTCCACGGTATGATTATTTCCAGAGATCAGTTTGTAGCAGATTACACAGCTCAGATGGATAACCTAGCCAATACTCTAGCGAATGGTAATGTGTCAGTGACGCTTCCCAAGGGCTCTGTGCTACCGGAAGGAACTGTACTGAACGGAGTCACTTATACGGGTACCACTCGAACGCTTCAATCGGATTTGACAGTTACCGTAAAAGGACTTAATGGCCTGCATCAGCTTGGCTACACTCAGGAGAGCAAGGATGCAAACGGTAATATGGTCGCAGGCAAGCCTTTTTTTGTGACATCTGGAACTGGTGGCGGTACGATCACAGCGGGGAATATTACGTTGAATACCGTTATAGTTGATAATCCTAATGCCATTGCAGCTTCTCTTCGTGTAACAGGTACTGCCCCTACCGAGGAATTGGTTAAAGGGAATAATACGTTGGCTTCTCTGATGGCCAACTTGAAACTTAATAATTTCACTTCAGTTTCAACTGGAAATACAGCTACAATAGATAGCTTTTTTAGCTCTATGGTAGGCCAACTGGGTATCGAAGCTCAGGAAGCTACCAGACAAACACAAAACGCTACAGCACTTGTATCTCAAGTGGAAACCATGCGTCAATCAGTAAGTGGTGTTTCTCTGGACGAAGAGATGTCTAATATGATTAAGTTTCAGCATGCTTATAGTGCGGCTGCGAGGTTTATGACGACCTTTGATCAATTGTTGGATAAGTTGATTAATTCAACAGGTGTGGTTGGTAGATAAGAAGGGAAATTAAGTATCTAAGATTTTTATAAGACATTGGATATTTAATTACGGAGGGATATGATTATGCGAGTTACTAACAATATGCTTAGCTCACAGCTTTTGCTGAATTTGAATCGCAATTCCGAGCGTATGAGCAATACTCAAAACCAGATGTCTACCGGACGAAAGCTGAACAAGCCCTCGGATGATCCTGTAGGTATTACTTATTCTTTGAGGTACCGATCCGAGTTATCTTCCAACGAACAGTACCAACGGAATGTAGACAGCGCAGTATCATGGCTTGATTTCAATGATACGGTGATGGATCAGGCAGGACAAATTATGCAGAGAGTACGGGAACTGACGGTCCAGGCTTCTACTGGCACCAATCCGCAGTCTGCGTTGGACAGCATTAACAAGGAAATTGGTCAGCTCAAAGAACAGATGATTGATGTTGTGAACAGCCAATTGAACGGTAAATATATATTCAATGGCCAAACCTATGACAAAAAACCTTACGACCTTCCCTTAAACGCAGATAATACGCATGATACATCTGCAGCAGCCTCTATACTGACGGATACGGGGAATGTTAATTTTATAGTAGGTGAGAATGTTGCCTTGCCCATTAATGTTACCGGTAATGAAGTTGTAGGAACAAGCACAGATACGGATAATTTATTTACGATTTTTAATCAGTTATCCGCTGCCTTGGCAAGTGGTGATATTAAAGCAAGTGGAGATCAATTGGCTAATATTGACACACGAGTTGATAAAATGCTGAAGGTTCGTTCTGAAATGGGAGCTAAATCGAATCGTGTTGAGCTCATGCAAAGCCGTTTGAGCGATCTCGAAGTGAACTTAACAGATTTACAGTCGAAAACGGAAGATGCAGATTATGCAGAGCTATTAATGAATTCCAAGATTCAAGAGAATATATATAATGCTTCTTTGTCAGCGGGAGCAAAAATAATATCCCCATCATTAATGGATTTCTTAAGATAGGCTAAGGAGGGGGATAGATGGCCATTATTCCGATGCTTCAGATCAGGCAGACTCCTGCTATCCTGCATATAGATGCGGACCCAGGACAGTTCTCTATAAGGCAGCCTTCCGCTGATATGGAATTAACGACACGACGTGCTCAACTGGAAATCCACCAGTACAAGCCAGAGCTTACTATAGATCAGAGCGCTGCCTTCTCCGCCTATAACGGGGGGAATTACCTTGAAATGAATAATCGAATTTACTCAGGAATACCGCAAATATTTTTGCAGGCCCTGGCACATAGAGTAGAACAAGGTAATCGAATGGCGGCGATTCACATCCCGGGGAATACAGTGGCTAATGTTTTTGGGGAGGATACAGAAACGCACGTCCTTCCTGAATTCAGGGGCGCTGCATCCATGGATAATGTAGATATCCATGTTGAAACACGTGCACCTGATATTACATATACGCCTGCTGTATCGGAAATGCATGTCACCGTTAATCGTCCCGAGATTGAGTATACTCCGGGGAAGCTGGATATATATATGCAGCAATATGCTTCAGTATCCTATATCCCGCCGGAAATTGATGTAACGATGTAAAATAAGCTAAGGTTATAGAGGAGTTGTTCAGCCGTCTATAGCCTTTTTTTCGTAAAAAAATGTATATATCCTGATTAAATATTGGAGGAATATTTGTGATTATATCTACATCCATTTGGGGTGACATTGAAGTTAATGAAAAAGAAGTATATCGTTTTGAAAAAGGAATTCCGGGGTTTGAGGAGACGATTGAATTTGTGTTGCTTGATCAAAACGAGGCACCCTTTTACTATCTCCAGTCCCTTCAGCAGAAAGAACTATCTTTTGTCTTAGTGGACCCTTTTATTTTTTATCCTGAATACGAGTTCGAACTGCCGGATAGTGAAACGGAAGAACTGGAGATTGGATCTAATTTAGTCGTTCGCAGCATACTAACATTACATGAGCAGGTAGAAAACTCAACGATCAATCTATTGGCACCATTGGTATTCAATCCAGATAATAGGCAGGCCAAGCAGGTTATTTTGCACCAGACCACATATCAAACGAAGCATCCATTGCAGCCCACCAAGGAAGACGAAACCATCCGTTCAAAGGAAGGTGAATAATCATGCTGGTACTTTCGCGTAAGAAAGGTGAATCCATCATCATACAGGATCATATTGAGGTTACCGTGCTCGGAGTAGAAGGGGATACCGTCCGTATAGGGATTTCAGCGCCCAAGCAGATGGATATCTTCCGTAAGGAGATCTACTTGTCCATTCAAGAGTCCAATCGTGAATCCGCAGCCCATACACAGTCGAATTTGGATGCTTTGCGAAGCTTGATAAAAAAAAATAACGAAAAATAAAAAAAATCCTAAAATGCTATTAAAAGATCGGCGAGATTGTCGATATATATAGTACAAGCTATTGCGGAGGGGCGGCCGACTTCAACGGATAGCTGTAAAACCAATAAACCACATGGATGTGGGACATTTACCTTCAGGGAGGAAATTTAAAATGATTATTAACCACAATATCGCTGCAATGAACACTCACCGTCAATTGAACACAAACACTGCTAACACAAACAAGGCAATCGAAAAACTGTCTTCCGGTCTTCGTATTAACCGTGCTGGCGACGATGCTGCTGGTTTAGCAATTTCCGAAAAAATGCGTGGTCAAATCCGCGGTTTGGACATGGCTTCCAAAAATGCTCAAGATGGCATTTCTTTGATCCAAACAGCTGAAGGTGCATTGAACGAAACACACAGCATTTTGCAACGTGTTCGTGAATTGTCTGTACAATCCGCGAATGATACTAACACTGATGCTGACCGTAAAGAACTCCAAAAAGAAGTAGCTGAATTGACAAAAGAAGTAAACCGTATTTCCACAGATACTGAATTCAACACTAAGAAATTGTTGGATGGAGCTGGTGTTAGTAGCGCAGTGTTCCATATCGGTGCTAATAAGGATCAAGCAATCACATTGTCAATTGGAAACATGGGTGCTGCATCTTTAGCAATTGATGCTGTTGATATTTCCACTCAAACAGGTGCGAATGCGGCGATTGCATCCTTGGACACAGCTATTGCTTCAGTATCTTCTGAGCGTGCTAAATTGGGTGCAAACCAAAACCGTTTGGAACACACAATCAACAACCTGGGAACCACTTCCGAGAACCTGTCTGCTGCTGAATCCCGTGTTCGTGACGTAGACATGGCTAAAGAAATGATGAACCAAACGAAAAACAATATTCTTGCTCAAGCTTCTCAAGCTATGTTGGCACAAGCAAACCAACAACCGCAAGCAGTTCTTCAATTGCTTCGTTAAGTTTAATAGAACAATTAAACAAGGATATAATTTCTTTAGACTATCGAGAACCTTCATCTTTTTTAGATGAGGGTTTTTCTTTTTTTTATACCTTCTAAACTAATTACTCATCTAAATATGACCGATATAAGGAGTAACGATAACTATTCTTTAGTGAGAGGAAATTCTGATATATGTATAAAACAATTGCATTATGTATGATTGTAAAAAATGAGGAACAGTATTTAAGAAGATGCCTAGATAGTGTGAAGGACAAAGTGGATCAGATCATAATCGTGGATACAGGTTCGACCGATGCGACGGTGGGTATAGCGAAAGAATATACAAATGAAGTTTATAACTTTAAATGGGTTAATGACTTTTCTGCTGCGAGAAATGAAGCGATTAAATATGCGACATCAGATTATATTTTGATTCTGGATGCAGATGAATATTTGGATGAGAGCTCAGACCTAAAAGCGGATGTAAGTTCAGAATGTGATTACTATTTCCTAAAAGTTCATAACTTTCTTTCTCAGGGTCAAAAAATAGAGCATACTTCTATACGAATTTTCGCTAATTTTAGGGGATTATTTTTTCGAAATCGGCTGCATGAGCATTTAAATAATTTAGACGAGGATAAAAAGGCATATACAAGCGATTTTGGAAAATCGTATCTCTTTCATACAGGATACACAGATGAAATGATGCAAGACAGAGATAAACAAAAAAGAAATTTACCTTTAATGCTACAGGAAGTAAAGGAAAATCCCAATGCTTATAATTTGTTTAATATGGGCAGAACCTATAAGTGGGTTGGGGAGTATGAAAAGGCTATACAAAATTTTAAAAAGGCGTATCCATTAAGTACTAATTTAATTATTGTGTCCGATCTTTTGACCAATTTAAGCCACTGCCTAGTTTCTTTAAAAAGAGAGTTTGAGGCTTTACAGATACTTAATGATGCTACTGCTCTATATCCCAATGAAACAGATTTACGTCACACGCAAGCGCTTGTGTTCTCGGAGGTCCATTACTATAAAGATGCTATAGCAACACTAGAAACATGTTTACAACTCGGAGATCAAGGAATAACAATAACTGAGGGCAATGGGGGATTCATGGCATATTATAGATTGGCAGAATTGCATGAGAAAAATTATCGTCTTTCGCTAAGCTATGAGCATATCATTGAATGCGTTCGAATAAAAAAAGACTTTTTGGCTGGAATTGCAAAGTATTTTGAGATTGTGACCATGGCCAGTATCCCACTGACTGATGTTTATCAGAATTTTAATCAGATATATCGTATCTCAGCCATTAAAGAACTTAAGGTTTTACTTGAAGTGCTTTATGCATTACGGCATCCTATACTGAAGAGATATCTCAGTGACTATAAAATTAATCCCGAAGATAATGTCCTGGTGATAGCAACTCAGTACGATAAGCAATATGACAAAGCGAAATCAATGTGGTTAGGAATGGAAAATATTGATGCAGCGAATGGTGAAGATATTTTGCTACTTGCACTAATTCTCAAGGATTCTGAGCTTTTCGAATTATCCAGATCTTATTTGAATTTAAGTGTAAAAGAAGCAAAGGTACTTCGAAGCATTATTATGAATCAGGAAATAGATGCACTGAAGTTTACAACATACTTGGAAAATACACTAGAAAGATTAGCTGGTCACTTGTTGGTACTTCAAGAGTATGAAATTTTTCAATGTATTTTAGAGTATATTGGGTTGGGTTCTTTAGAACTTAAATATAATACTTTAGAAAAAATGATCAGGTATGGTTTTAATGAAGTAGCTATTGACCTTTTAGTGAAATTATTCGAGGCTAATCCTACTGATGTGAAAATAATAAGATTATTGGGAGATGCTTGTTTGAATTCTGGTTATCTGGAAGATGCACAGCTTCTTTATACGAAATTATTGGATCTTTCCCCTGAATATAGCTCTTATGAAAGAAGCTATCGTTTGTACAAACAATTAGAAGATAAGGAAATGATGAAGAATATTGTTGATAGTATCAAAAATAAATTTCCACTTTGTTTGTGGGTTCATGAAATAGCTAACTAAGGAAGGTGAGGGAAATGAAAGTTAGAGTTGCTGTCATTGGTACAGGTAATATGGGTCTTCATCATATACGGAATTTATACCATAATCCTAATGTGGATTTAGTTGGCGTGGTAGATATTGATGAAGAACGAATAAAGCAGGCGCAAAAATTGTTTAGTGTGGAAGGGTTTAAAGATTACAGAGAACTTCTAGGGAAAGTTGATGCAGTAAGTATAGTAACACCAACAAGTACGCATTATGAGATTACTAAGTTTTTTCTCGAAAATCATATAAATGTTCTTTTGGAAAAGCCCATTACTCAAGAGATTCGCGATGCTGAGATGCTTATTGAAATATCAGAGAAAACGGGAAGTCGACTGGCTATTGGGCATATTGAGCGTTTTAATCCTGTCATGACAGAATTGAAGCAGCTACTTAATGATAAAAAGCCAGTTTATATAGATATTCATCGGGAGAGCCCTTTTGATCCTCGAATCTTTGATACAGATGTGATATCTGATCTCATGATTCATGACATTGACTTAATATATTTTTTGCTCAATGAACCTGTACAGGTTATATCTGCCCAGGGCGTATGTGTTCATTCTGATAGGAATGATTTAGTAAATGCACAACTTATAAGTCGAAGTGGTGTTCTTATTAGCATAACTACAAGTCGCGCTACTGAGCAAAAAATAAGGTCATGGAGAATCATTATGCCTGAGAAGTTAATTGAGGCAGATCTTTTAGAGCGTAAGCTCTATCTAACCCGTAGAACATCAGTAGGAGTGGACTTATTCCAAACAGGCTTTGATCATAAATATACACAGGAGCAGATTACTGCGAAAGTCTTAGTTGCTAATCATGAGCCGTTGCATATGGAAATAAATGATTTTATTAAGTCTATACAAACTGGGGTTGCCCCCCAAACTGGTGGAACTGAAGGTCTCCAAGCCTTGAAAATAGTAAAAGAAATTCAAAAAGCGACAACAGAGGTTTCGAAATCGTGGGAATTACAAGAACAGGAGCTGAATATAACGATATGAGACATATTTCCATAGCAAAGCCGTCGGTTGGAACAGAAGAAATTGAAGCTGTAACTCGAGTTTTGGAAAGTGGGCAGTTAGCTCAGGGAGAGACGGTTTACCAATTTGAGAGAGAGTTTTCAGAGCATTTTGGCTATACAGGATCAGCAGCGGTTGCCAATGGTACTGCAGCTTTGCACGTTGCCCTATTGGCTGCAGGCGTAAAGCTAGGGGATAAGGTTCTAACAACTCCATTCACCTTTGTAGCAACTAGTAATGCTATATTATATTGCAATGCAGTCCCTGTTTTTGTAGATGTAGACGAGGCCAGTTTTAATATATCACCGGAAGCTATACGTAAGGCAGCCAAAGATTTTCCTGAGGCAAGATATCTTCTGCTTGTTCATTTGTTTGGACAATCTTGCGAAATGGACAAAATAACTGAAATAGCTAAAGAATTTAATTTAACTATTATTGAAGATTGTGCTCAAGCCCATGGTGCAACCTATAAATCAAAGCCAGTAGGGACATTTGGATGTGGCGGCACGTTTAGCTTTTATCCTACCAAGAACATGTCTACTGGGGAAGGGGGAATGATTGTTTCTCAGGATACGCAGTTCTTGGATACTAGTAAATTGCTGATCAATCATGGTTCAAAACAAAGATATGTACATGAAGTACTTGGCTATAATTATAGAATGACTAATATTGCGGCAGCTATCGGTATTGAGCAACTCAAAAAAATTGATCAAATGAATAATGCTCGCAGAAAAAATGCGGAATATTATTTCTCCAATATGCACAACAATCTGGTTACGTTACCATTTGTTCATGAGTATTCACATCATGTGTTTCATCAATTCACAATAACGACTACTTATAGAGATCAACTCGTAAGCTATTTAACTGAAAAAGGAATTGGGACGGGCATTCATTATCAATTACCAGTCCATAAGCAATTGCACATAAAAGAGTACTTGGCATCTGTTAAACAAAAGCAGTATTCATGTCCTACAGCAGATAAACTATCAGAGCAGGTTCTGTCTATTCCTGTGAATCCTGCACTGTCTATGGAAGACCTTGAGTATGTGGTTCAGACAATTAATGACTTTTCTGTATAACTGAAATTTAGTATGGTAGGGTGATCTTAAATGGAAATTGAATTACGTATGGACCCCATATTGTTATCTTCTATAGCGGAACAATTTAATTGCAAAGTTTTAGGGGACGATATTCTTATCTCGAAATTTGGTAATTTATCCAGTAGGACAAATATGCCTCAAATGCAGCTAAGCTATACTAATTCAGAAGTGTATGCAGAACAATTTAATAAATCTAATATTGGAGCCTGCATTGTTCATAGCTCCTTTGTAAAGTTGAAATCATGCAGTTCAGCAAAAAGTTACTTAGTAACTGATGAAAATCCTGAGCAGTTGTTCTATCGTATTTTCATGTATTTTGTTCATGAAAATACATTTCAAGTTGTAGAAGAACGAAGAGGAGCTAATATTTTTTTAGCGAAGACAGCGGTGATTGGAGAATCAGTCTCTATTGGGAATGATTGTGTAATAATGGATAACGTGGTCATCATGCCTAACACTGTTTTGGGTGATCGGGTCGTTATAAAACCCAATACAGTTATAGGTGGAAATGGATTTCAAGTGAAAGATATAGGTGGAAAGAGGAAAGTTATTCCGCATGTGGGTGGTGTCTATATCTCTGATGATGTTGAAATTGGATCATGTGTGACGATCGATAAAGGTCTATTTGGAGAGTTCACAACAATTGGTAGTGAAGCAAAAATAGATAATCATGTATATATAGCGCATTCTACTTGTATTGGTAAGAGAACGATGATTGCTGGGGGAGTAGTGGTAGCAGGAGGGGTATCCATAGGTTCAAATGTATGGTTGGGTATACAGGTTTCAGTAAACCAACTTTTGACTATTGCGGATTATAGCTATGCAGGAGCTCATGCAGCTATAGTGAGGTCAGTGAGAGCTCATCAGAAGATAGTTGGTGTTCCAGCAAGAGCAATCGGATGGTTATGTACTTGTGGAAATGATTTATATCCAGCAAAAGAACCTTCAGTCTGGATTTGTCCCCAGTGTGAAAGTCACTATATGTTAAATGATAGTGGGAATATGGATAAACAATAGAACCTGCAAGTTAAAGAATAGGATAAGTCTTAAGGAGATGAAGGACTATTACTACAAAAAATGGAATAGATATAATCGATTACTATAGCGATATTGAGAAGCTAAATGTACTTAGAAATGAAATGGTTGGACTGAGTAGTGATGAAGAAATATTTAGTTGTATTAACATCCTGGTTGAATTCATTATTGGAAGCCAAAAATATTTAATGTACCAAGAGTTCGAACAACTAACGGAGAGGGTCACTACATTTATTGAGTATTGTAATGGTGAGTATACACGAGAAGAAATGATTTCACTCTATCAAGGAGTTATATTTAAATGCAGTGAGTTTTATCAAGTTCTAAAAAATGAACATCAAATCAATGTTTATTTTTTAGGACAAGATAATCAAAATATTATAAGCAAATGTTTCCATGAAGAAAATACAGTATTCAAAGGGTTTTTCTCAAATGATAAAAGTTCATTACTTCTTTTAAAGGGAATGGTTGAGAAACCAGAGGCCAAATATCATGTTTTGATTCAAAATGTGGATGATGTAAGTGAAGAATTAGCTGGTTTGCTAACTAGTTTTAATGAAGTCATTAGCTATAAAAAATTGGTTCAGGAATTGATTGGTAATTTTGTGAATCAGAAATATTATAGTAATTATGACTACTACTATTTATCCAAAAATATTAAGGAAAATACTGACTCAGAAATTTTAGCAGCAGGATCGTCTTATTCAATGTTTGGGCTTAGTGAACGCAGTTTTGATAAAAGTGTTTTGAATTTGTCTCTTGCTTCTCAGGATCTTTACTACAGTCGTAAAATCGTGAAAGAGGCCTTGAAGTATAGTCGAAATATTAAATACTGTATTATAGGTATGTCCTACTACAGTTTTCACTATGATCTATCCAGAAGTAAAAAAGAAGCTGTGAATAGGATTAACAAGGTCTATTATCCTATTTTTAAGGATTCCCACCATTTCGAAGTAAAAGAGAGTGTTACCTCATCTGAGATGAATTTTGATAATAATTTAAGCTTTTTATATCATATTATATTCAATAAAATTAAATTAGACCAAACTATTATTGATGCAGTAATTGTACACGATTCATACTTTAATAATAATATTAACAGAGAATTGTTCAGCTTACTCGGAAATATTAGATTGGAGGACATGGATCTGTCGCAAAAGGTAGCAGTAGGTCAACAAAGAGCAGAACAACATAATCAATTATTAGTCCATAATGAAACTGTAAAAGAGAATACTAATGTTTTGAAAAATCTTATCAATTATTTAAACGAAGAAAGGATAACTCCTGTCGTTGTGGCGTTCCCTGCGACGGAATATTACCAAAACTTTTTTGATCCCGAATTTAAAGCTGTTTTCTATGAAGTTATGAATAGTCTGGCTAATACGCACATATTTAAGTTAGTCGATTTATTTGATTCAGATGACTTTGTTGAGTCTGACTTTTTAGATATGGACCACCTTAATGAAAAGGGTGCTATTAAGGTTACCAATATGCTGAACATAGTATTAGACAGCCTTTAATATACTATTATAGTTTTATATTCTTCACAATATACTCTGAACAACCGATAAAATAATAAACAGGCCATCGGAGGTTAGAATAATGAATCTGCAATTTTCGGTTTCAACGAATCAGATGAATGGACAGGCGAATGGTGTGTCTCAAATTAGTGAAGGTTCCACTGCTGGAAACAAAACAACTGAATTATTAGTAACTGCCATTAAAAGTGGATCAGCTTTAACTAAATTGGAGCAGCAAGGGGTTGCTGTTCCTCTTGGAGAAGAGCAGCTTATTCGTGCTATAGACCGCGCAGTCAAGGCTCTGCAGGGTCCTACTACAACCTTGGAAATGAGTGTGCACGAAAAGACCCATCAGATCTTGGTTAAGGTTCTGAACAAAGATACAGGTGAACTGATTCGAGAAATCCCACCTGAAAAGACTTTGGATTTAGTGGCAAAGATGATGGAAATTGCAGGAATTCTCATAGATGAAAAAGTATAAGGGGGCAAATTAGATGCGTATAAATGGCTTCTCCGGAATGGATATAGATAGTATGGTTACATCCATGATGACAGCGAAAAGGGTACCACTAAACAAGCTAAATCAGCAGAAACAGACATTGGAGTGGACACGTGATAGCTATCGTGAATTAAACACTAAAATTGTTCAATTTAGAGACAAACTATCCAGCATGAGTAAGTCAGAGACAATGAATACTCAGAAATCGACGTTAACTGGTAATACAACGGCTATTAAAGCGGAAGCTAATGCTGATGCTAGCTCTACACCTATGTCTGTAGTCGTTAACAAGTTAGCAACAAAGTCCAATATGCAAACCTCTACAGGCTTACGTACTGCTGGAAGTAGTACAGCAGATGCTACTAAAAATACAACATTGGAGCAAATTGCAGGTGGTAGTGCATCAGATACTTATGAGTTAAATATAAATGACAAAACAATCACTTTTCTAAAAACCGATACAATATCTGCAGTGATGGGCCGTATCAATTCGGAAGGGGCGAACGTAACAGCGACCTTCGATGAAATCAGCGGCAAGTTCTCCATTACAGCTAAAGAATATGGGGATAGCAATAATATTAAATTAACAGGTGCCGATAAGCAGGCTAAAAGCAGTACGCTCATGGATTTATTCCAAATTAGTTCTACAGATGTAAAGGCGGCTGAAAAAGGAGAAGTTATAGTAACGAATACTGCGGATTCGAGTTCTAAAACTTATAATCCTGATAAGAACTCCCTTGTCGTTAATGGAGTGTCGCTGACTCTGTTAGAGACCACGGGAACCACTGGACCTGCCAAAATAACAACCCAATCAGATCCAACAAAAGCTATGGAGACCATTAAATCTTTTGTGGATACTTATAATGACCTATTAAGTACATTTAATACGAAACTAAGTGAACAAAAGTACCGTAATTTCCTTCCATTGACAGCCGATCAGAGGAAAGACATGAAAGAAGATGAAATTAAGCAGTGGGAAGAAAAGGCCAAAAGTGGTCTCCTCAAAAATGATTCTATTTTGAGTTCTGCTGTGTCTTCTATGCGCATGATTATTTCCAGTAAGTTAGGTGATTTGAGTTCAGTTGGTATTACTACAGGTCAGTACTACGAAAATGGTAAACTACAGATTAATGAAGAAAAGCTGAAGGCTGCTTTAACGACAAATCCGGAAAAGGTTTTGAGTATATTCCAAGGTTCGTCTGCTGATGTAAACAGTAAGCCGATCTATAGCGAACTAAGAAGTAAGCTTGATACTACGTTGGACATGTTTGTAAAAAAAGCAGGTACATCGAAATTTGATACGAATGGCAGTATGACCTTTAAAACAGAAAGTGTAATGGGAGATCAATTAAAAGGCTATAATCGCCGTATTACAGATCTAACAAGCAGGCTTAAAGATGCTGAGACTCGTTATTACAAGCAGTTCTCAGCCATGGAATCGGCTATGAGTAAGTATCAATCGCAGTCGTCCAGTTTGACAGGTCTTTTAAAATAGTAAAGAAAAGGGTGATCAGTTTTGATTTCATCTCCTAATGAAAAATATAAACAGTCTTCGGTGCAAACCTCGACCCCGGCTCAATTAGTGGTTATGTTATACGATGGTGCCATTCGCTTTGTGAAGGCGGGGATCGATGGAATTACGTCGAACGATATTCCAAAAGCAAACATCAATCTAGGCAAAGCGCAGACGATTATCAGTGAGTTAATGTCTACGTTGAATCATTCTTATGATATCTCCAAAAATTTGTATGCTCTCTATGAATATATGAACTATCTACTGATTCAAACAAACATCAAGAAAAAGGTTGAATCGGGTGAAGAGGTTTTGGGTTACTTGCAAGAGTTGCGTGAAACTTGGGTTACAATTAGCAAGCAGACAGCAGGTATGTCGTTGTCTGCTGAGCAATAAGATGAAGTTGAGTGAAGCGCTAAATCAATTGGAAGAAGTAACTCAACAATTCATAAATCGACTAAATGAGACAAGTTATGAAGAAGTTGAGCAATTTGTCGAATTGCGTCAAATGAAGGTGGATAAGCTCCTAAGTCATTTGCATAATCAGTCCTTAACTCCAGAACAAAAACAAAAGTTAGAAAGCATCTTAAACCATGACGAATTAATTGGTCAGCGTATGCAATTTCTAAAAAATGAAGCGAAGGATTGGCTTGTTCAACGTAATATGGCCAAAGCGCAACGTAATGCCTATGAGTCCTCATATACTCCTGATAGCATCTTAATGGACAAACGAAAATAATTTTGGAAAAGCCCTCTTGCACAAGAACTTTTAACGTGTGAAAGAGGGCTTTTTTATAATATCTAGTACCTTGACCAATTCTGATTTAATTTTTAAACTCTCCCTATAAGAAAAATTTGGGAGGGGATCACATGAACAAAAAATACGAGATTCAACTTCAAGCAGAGGAACACAAATGGATTGAACAACTCCTTCACAGCGATTCCACATCTAAAGGCATTCGAAATCGTTGTCTCGTACTTCTTTTGGCAGACGAAAGCCAGGGAGAGATTCCCACTCACACAGAAATCGCGAGGCGTGCAGGAGTCAGCCAAGTCACGGTACACAACTCGTCCTTGTATGAAACCTTTGAGCCTGAGCGCGCTTTGGCTTTAGCGAAACGCTTGGAAATTCATTACACGCCTAAACATGGTAGTTGGCTGAACATCGCTGAGATTGAACTCAGTGCACTGACGATTCAGTGCCTGAACCGTCGAATCGCCTCCATTCACGAATTGCAAGGCGAGGTATCGGCTTGGGAACGAGAACGCAATCAAACGAAGAAATCGGTTGAATGGCAGTTTACTACCGAGCAGGCTAGAGGTAAATTAAAACATCTCTATCCTCAAATTTGATTTGGTCAAGGTACTAGAATGTATTCGATACTAAAAGCCCGATTTTTAGCGAGCTCTTAAAAAGGCATCTCACAGTAAGAAAGATGCTCTAAACATTCTATTAAACTATCTTAAAATATATTTCTGCGATATCATTGGAATTTCCATACACAACACCAATAAAACCAACATTCTCATTAGGCAATAACCGCCACGGATATTTTAACGCCGTGAATAGACCAGTGCTACTGATTGAGAAAAAAGGCCCACCTTCAGAAAAGGCAAAGAGGATATACTTCTAATTACGCCCATGGGGCAATTAATAATTTTATCCAACTTTTGCAATAATGGTATAAGTCGGCATTTTAGCTGACGCTCCTTTTGCATTAGCGAAAATTGGTGTGGGTGATCCAGCAGCACTAACAACTCATGTATTTAAGGATAAAAGCAAAATAAGAAAAAAAGTTAATTAGGATCTTTTAATCCAATAGTATTCTTTTTTTGAAAATTATAATATATCCAATTGAGTTGTACAATAATTTTGTTCTGTCTTAAATAACAATCTACTATGATAAAAAATATAAATCACCTACAACATAGCTTCCTGTTTCATGGATAGGATTACGGTTTAATAATCATTAATTGGTGATTCTTTAAGTCTCTTTCCGATAGATCAATCAATAAAGTTATTGACTATTTTTCCATTGTATTATATATGGACACGCCTGTCGAATAACCAAAAAATAGTAGA
>NZ_JBITPI010000014.1:0-559 GCF_050467745.1 Paenibacillus sp. NRS-1781 | reverse complement strand
AGTGTAAGCCGTTGGTTCCTTGCAGCAGGATGCTACCTGCCGAAAGACTAAGACTGCCTGTGGCTTGAATTTGTATACGTTGGGTGCTGTTCAGGCTGACACCGTTATGGGTATTCATGGAAATGTACAGTGACCCTTCCTGCGCACTCATCGACAGTTCAGAGTTCCCTAAGGAAATTTCTTTTCCTTGCGGGTTCGCAAAGGATTTGACTCCGGGATCGGCAGTTTTACGCTGGTGGCGTTCTGCTGGTGATTCGACCACAGCACCTTGGGCTGCGTGAGATGAAGGGACGGCAACAGTAGATGGTTTCGTCCGTACCGATTGTATGACCATCGCATCATCTTCGTCTGCACTTGGAAAATACAGCTTCACCTGCGCCCCTTTTTCCGGCATGAGATACCACACCTGATTGCCCTCGGCAGAGTAGGGGAACCACTGAGCATCCTTGGGATTTTGCTGATTATCCATATCCAAATGTAATCGAACCTGATTCCGGCTGACCTCCAGTATTTTTCCTTCAATGGATGCACCGATGATGGTTCGATTGTATATTTTAGG